>MVZN01000079.1 GCA_002069125.1 Spirochaetes bacterium ADurb.BinA120 | reverse complement strand
TTAAGGTCCTTCCCCTTCGCGAGCACGCTGCCGTCGACGTCGTACAAAAACGGGCTGAGCGAACATGGGTAGGTCAGCGCATCAAACCTGAGCGTTTTCCTCCCTCCGGCGCAACTGATTATGGAGAGCGCGAAAACCAGGACCGCGAATACCAATATTTTATTTTTCATGGCCGCACCCCGCCTTTGCCGATATTCTTTTGTTCAGGATACACAACCCCCTCTACTCCCGCATAGGTATTGGTCACAAGCACAACTATCGGCCAGAATCCCCACGAGCCTATGCGTATGCCCAGCACATCCACTCTGTCACCCTGCCGGGCGTTTTTCATGATCTCGGCGTCGACCTTGTTCGAGCCCTCGGAAATTCTTCGATATTCAGTCACCGAATATTGCGCCAGCTGCTGGTGTGACACCGAAAACATGTCGTCCACGCTGACGGTAAACGTTGTCCCGGAGACGGTTCGCTGTTTTTCCTTCTCTGCGCTTCCGCCAATGTTCTTCACAGGACCTACCGATACCGGGAATGTCACATTGACCGCGCTGACCGTCGCCCTGGAGTAGGCGCATGATAACGTGAATAAAGTGATCACAGCCATACAATTGAATAGATTTATAGCCACCTTGCCCTCCTTCAATATCGTAATGACGCCCCGACCAGAACCTGCTGAGTTTCGACATCAAGCGATTCCATGCAGATATTCGAACTACCATATACACACTATTTAAATTCTGTCTGGCCATATTCCGAGGTCGGAATATGGCCGGTTTGTGAAGGGGGGAGAGAATCGTTTATTTAACGACGCGTGGTTTACGCGGGAGGGGTTGGGTGTATACGCGGGCGAGGTCACGTGACCTCGCCCGCGTGCTGGAGGCGCTGTACGGGAAGATACGATTATCTAAAGGGAAACATACGGACAGGGCAATCCTCATTACAGGAAAGGCGCAGGCCCGCCCTCATTCCCGCTTTACGAAATGTAATTGCTTCATTCAATTCACAACTCACCTTTCACCACAACCTCAGCCAGCCCGGCGCGCCATGGCATAGACCCTGAGATCGCTGTCGGGGACCGGCGCCTCCTCCAGGAGCATGAAACCGAGGGCCTTGTAAAAGGGAACGTTTCTCCGGTCATGCGTCTCCAGGTAGCAGGGGATCTCCCGCGCGTCGGGGGCCGCCAGGCGGCTCTCCACCAGGCGGCGTCCGAGCCCCTTCCCCTGGTATTCGGGCCGCACGGCCAGCACCCACAGGTACAGGTGCCTCCCCGGCATGAGTTTCTTGTGGAGCTTCGAGACAAAGCTCTCCTGGGCGTCGATGCGGGCGAAGTCCTTTAACCCGTAGCGGAAGGGCATGAGAGCGAAGCCCCCCAGTAGCGCCCTCGGAGTGGTGAATTCGGTGTTCCCCGGCGACAGCCAGCAGGCCACCCCCGCGGCGCCGGGAGTGCACCAGCACTCGCCATAGCGGCGCACGTAGACTATGGTTTTCAGGAAGAGCCAGGGTAAGTGCTTTTTCTTTTTCTCCGGGTCGGGGAAGTAATGATTGAAGAGAGGGTAGTGGCTGTAACCCTGGAACAGGGTGTCGACGGCCGGCGCCGCGAGACTCCGGTCAAGCGCCATCATCGCTGTTTTTTCTTTCATCACATAACCTCCTTTTATTTTTACTGGAAGAGGACCCACCGATGGATAAACCGGTAATCATGGGGAACCGTTCTCCCGCACGAAGATTCAGAAACCGCACCCACTTCTGGCAAGAAAATTGAGCACATGGTGTTTGATCGCGGATGAATGTGCTGGTTTTCATTTGATTGATTTTAACATTTTATACGCATTCGGGGTCACGTGACCTCACCCGCGTATAAATCTCACTCCACGCCCGCCATCCCGCGATGACGGCGCGGGCTGTGGCCCATGATCCTCCGGAACTCCCGGTTGAAGGTGCGCAGGCTCTCGAAGCCCACGTCCAGCGCCACGTCGATTACCCGGGCGTCGCCGTGCGCGAGCCTCCGTGCGGCCTCGCGCACGCGCACCTCGCACAGGTACTCCATGGGCGTCTTCCCGGCACGCAGCTTGAACTGCCTGCACAGGTAATCGGGATTAAGTCCGGAAACCGTGGCGAGCGTTTCCCGTGACATATAGTTCGTGTAATGGGCCTCGATATATCTCCTTACCGAATCGATCTTTTCACCCGCCGCAGGATTTTTATCGGGTTCTTCGCTTCGGGCCGGTTCCCGCTGTCCGGCCCCTCTCCCCAGGGCGCGCGCGGCCAGAAGCGACTGCGCGACGAGCGTGCGCACTATCTCGGCGTCGGATTCGCTGAACGCGCGGCTCACCATGCAGTTGTCCAGATAACAGACCGCGTGCGCGCCCCGGGCGCCCGTCGCGGCGACGCACAGCACGCTCAGGGGCGCCGGTTCTCCCCCGGGGCCTTCCGCCGCCTGGCAGGCGGGGTATGTCGCTATCAGGCTCCCGTTTTCAGTGTGGACGCGGGCCATGGCCGCCGTCATGGAATCGGGGACCTTCCCTTCGATATTCACCAGCGCGGCCGGGCACAGCTCGCCCGTTTCGTCCGCGGTGAAGAGCGCGCCGCGCTGGGCGCCGACCAGCCGCATGGAGCGGTCCAGCGTCATGCGATACACCTCGCCTTCATCGTCCAGATCGCTCAGCTCGTGCACGATGCCGGCCAGCGCCCTGTATCTCTCCTGGCTCGCCCCCGGAGACTCCCCCGGGTTCACTGGCCGCGCCCGGTCTTCATTCCGTCGAACGCCGAGCCGCTTGAAAAGAGCGTCGGCCTCGACGGATTTTTCGAGCGCCTCGGCGAAGCGATTGGTCCGCACGAGGAGCGCCGACAATTCCGCGAGTGTCAGAGCGAGCTCGTACGGCCTGTTCAGGGCGCGGTCCGTCTCCTCGGCTTTCCGGCAGTACCGAAGCGCGCCCCGCGTATCGCCCGTGCGCGCCAGATAACGGGCCATGGTTCGAAGCGCCCGCCCATGGAAGTATCTCCATCGCCTCGATCTTCGCACGGCCGCGCGGCACAATCCCCCGCATTCGCGCAGGAGGCCTTTTATCTCACCCTCATCGCGCGGGGCGGCATCGGCCAGCCTTACGAGCGCGGCCTCCGCGAGAAAGACATGCACGCCGTGACCGAACATCGGAGGGATCACGCGCGTCCTTTCCAGGCTCAGGGCAAATCGGAGTAATTCCAGGGCGGCCGCAGAATCGCCCTTCTCAAGACCCAGCCACCCGCGCCACATGGCGTTCAGGAACAGCGGGAAGGACAGATTTTTCTCCACAAGATCGTGGTAATGGCGAAAGAGCATTTCTTCCGCCTTTTCATACTCGCCCCGCGCGATGAACACAAGCGCCGTAAATCCCCAGCCATGCAACATGACATCCTCAAATGCCGTGCCCTCCCAGTTCAGCGCCTCGCGATACAACCGCTCGCAGGAATCGAATTCGCCCAGCAGGAAATCGACGAAACAGGACTGGTTCAACGGCTTGAGGAATTCCCAACGGTCGCCCAGACGCCGGAATATATCAAGAGACCCGGCGAAGCCCTCCCTCGCCGCGCGCGGTTCGCCCCTCAACAGGAAGTAAAAACCTCGCTGAAACTCGTGGTGCGCGCGAACATACAGGTCTCCCGGTGCGAAATCCTCGGTATGGGTTTTTCTGATATACCCCCGGCCCATTTCGGGAAATCCGAGAAAGGCGAAGGCCATGAATACGAACGAATACGACTCCGCGAGCTGGCGTGAACGACCGAGGTGCTTCAGCGCGATAACGGCCATTCGCAGCGCGATATAGGTCAGCCGGATTCCGCCGTAGCAGACGTTTATCCAGCCATGCCAGTGGAAGTACCAGAAGATGAGATCATATTTCGTGTATTCCGACGAACTCGCTTCGGGCCTCCGGGCGGGAAGAGCCAGCCCCGCGAGAAAGCGCGCCAGCTCGCGGACGATGCCCGCCGCGACAGCCGGCCCGGTACGCGGCAGGCGTTCGCCCAGAAGTCCCAGGCCGGTCTCGGCGTGCTCCCTGGCCTCATCCAGTTCACCCGACCTGTACAGCGCCTGCATAAGCTGCCGGTGCAGAAACGCCGCGTCCTCCGGCTCCGTCGCTGTTTCCAGCAGACCGCGGAACAACTCCGCCGCCTCGTCGTTCCGCCCCAGGAACAGGAGCGATCCCGCGCGCTTCACCGAACATTCCCGAAAAAGGCGAGCGAGGTCGGTTCCGCGCATTGCGCATCCACCCTCTTCCAGAATCCTCAGGCATATCGAAAGGTACCGCTCGGCCTCCCGATGGGCGGCGCGCGAGCGCGCCAGGTCCGCGGCGGGCAGGCAATACAGAAAGCTCTTCACCCTGTC
Source organism: Spirochaetes bacterium ADurb.BinA120 (assembly GCA_002069125.1). Classification (GTDB taxonomy): domain Bacteria; phylum Spirochaetota; class UBA4802; order UBA4802; family UBA5368; genus MVZN01. Next base: position 6,974 of record MVZN01000079.1, on the reverse strand, counting down.
GCCGGCCTCGGCGAAATGGTGCGCGAGGTCGAAGACATTCACAACGCGCCCGCGCCAGCGCTCCTCCTCGATCGCCAGCGCGACCGTGCGATGCATGCGCCGTCGAAGCTGCGGCGATATGTCCCCGTATAAAATCTCCCTTATTCTGTCGTGGCTGAAGCGGACCCGTCCCGTCGCCTCGAGATCGCGCTCCAGCACGCCCGCGTCCATCGCGCGGTCAATGCGCCCCAGCACATCCAGCGCCGCACGGTTCAGGCCGGGAAGGCGCGTCGCCGGCCCATACCCGGCGTCCGCTCCGCTCTTCACACTTCCCATCACCCTGAGTAAAAGCGTCACGTCAAACTCGCGGCCCATTACCGAGGCCCAGTCCAGCACAGACCGCTCACCGGAGCTCAGGCGTGCGACGCGCGAGGCGACCGCCTCCGCCACCGAACCGGGAAGCTCCATGGCCTGGAAGCGCCGACGATCGAACACGAGCGAATCACCGTCCTTTCCCAGAATACCCGTATCGCGTATACGGGCCACGAGCTCTCCCGCAACAAGGGGGTTCCCGCCGCTTCTTTCGAAAACGGCGCGGCCCGCCTCCTCCACCTCCGAATGTGGCGCTGCGAGCGCCAGCGCCACAAATTCCGTCATATCGACGGGATCCAGTCCTCCGAGCTCCACTAACGACACCTTCGCGTGTGAAAGTATCGGCCTTAGTTCCCCGGGCCATTCGCCCGCGTCGGAACGCGTTGTCGCGGCGATCATCAGCGCGCTGTTTCCGATCAGACGGAGCATCTCCCGAAGCGCGGACAGCGTGTCGACGTCGGCCCGATGCAGGTTGTCTACGCAGAGCAGCAGACCGCCCTCCGCCTCGGCGAGCGCGTGGAAGACGCAGGTGATGGACCGGCGCGCCTCGGAATCGATGTCCGGACGAACGGTCCGGCGCTCCGGAAGCTCCCCGAGCACCGGCGCGAAGCCGGGGACGTGCCCCACGAGCGAGCGCGCCTCGGACCCGCAGATTCGTGCAATATGGCCGCGGACGCGTTCCCTGTCATCGCGCCGGTACAGGGCGAACCGCCGCTCATACGAAACGAGAAAATCGATGATCGGGCCGAACGGCGTCCGGCCGCTTTCCCTGCATTCAGCGGTCAGAACACACCATCCATCGCGCGCCGCCCGCGCCCCGAATTCGTTGAGCAAACGCGTCTTACCCACTCCTGGAGTTCCGCTTATCACGCAAACGCATCCCCTGCCCGCGGCCGTTCCCGCGAGCGCGCGCTCCAGCCGCTCGAGTTCCGCCGAACGGCCGACAAAGGCGACCCCCGTTCCCCGCGAGACGACGCGCGCACCTTTGGGCAACTCGATCCCTTTCAGGCCGGCGAGAATCGAAAGGGTTTCGCCTGAACTTGCCGGTCGATGCGTGGGGTCCTTTTCCAGCAATGCCAGGACAAGCTTGTCCGTGGCGGTATCGAGCGCCGCGTTGAACGACGAAGGGGGCTCGGGACACACCGCCAGATGACCGTGCATGAGCTCCCACGGTGTCGTGGAACGATAGGGATACGTTCCTGTAAACAACACGTACAACACAAGGCCGAGCGAATACAGATCGGCTCGCTCGTCTACCGGAACGCCGGGAACCGGAAAACACTCCGGCGCGAGATACAAAAGCTCGCTCACCGCCGGCGCGTCCCCGCGCCGCCCGTAGGGCTGCCTGAGTCTCCAGAGCCCCGCCCCGCCGAGTACGACGCCCGCGTCGTGCCGCGCGGGATCGGTCGCGAAGATGTTATCGGGCCGTATATCGCCGTGAGGCATGCCGTTCCCGTGCAGGTGGCACAGCGCACCGCAGACGGCAAGACCGATATCGATCACCGCTCCGACCGGAAGAGTCAGCCCCCCGCCCGCACGCATCTCTACAAGCGAAACGCCCGCAAGCGGCCCGGTTATCAGCCTGATTACGGTCCCGTCGCCCTTCTCGCTGACTTCTATGACCCTTTCCAGTGACACATGCGGCGATCCGGCGAGGGCGTTCATCTCCATAAGGAAGCGAAGGCGCGCCTCCAGCGGCAGGCCCTCTCCGCATCTGAATGTTTTGATACATACCGGCTCTTTCCGCAGGCGGTCGAATCCGCTTACGCATTCATACCAGCCCCCTTCGGCGGTCGATTCACCATACTCATACCGCTCATCGGCTGGAATGCCTCCGGCCCTTGTCCGGAACGGGAAGAACTCTCTCGCGTTCATAGCCAACGTACGCAACCTGCCATGCGCCATACGCTTCCTCCTTCACGGTGCCGAAGCTACACCTGTTCTTCGCGCACGTCATGGGAGGAAATACTTAGTACGCGTTTTTTTTTATTATCCGGGATACCGGTTGCGTCCTTAAAAGATTGGTCATTTCAGCGATCCCGGGAGGGTTACGATATTTCTCCTCAGTTCGATAGTATCCGGTATTTAAGCGCGATATTGTACAATTCGATCTTGTTGTCCACGCCCAGCTTGTTGTAGATATTGAAATGGTGGTGCTCGACGGTCCTTTCGGAAAGCCCCAGCCGCTTTGCGATCTCGCGGTTCGAAAGCCCCGAAACCGAAAGATACAGAATCTCGATCTGCCGTTCGGTGATGCCGAAGCGCGCCCGGAAATCGCGTATGGACGGGTCCTCCGAGGCGATCACCAGCGCGCCGATGCAGTCGTCCACCTCGTTCTTTATTCCCTGGATGTTCAGCGTGTAGGCGATCCGCTCGCCCTTCCTCGTGGAGATGGTGCAGTTTACGTAGCCGCTTCGGCTCTTCCCGGCCGCCATCGCGTCAAGCTCGCGGCGGATGATTTCAATGCGCGGAAAGAGCTCGAAGATGGTCCGCGGCGCGGCCGCACCCGCGTTCGCGGACAGCGCGCGCGCCATGCCGTTCCCGAACACGATGTTCCCGTCCATGTCGACCAGGAAAACCGGCTCGTGCATCCCCGCCATAAGCTCGGCCGCCGGGCGCTCCGGGGCCAGGGTCATCAGGCCGTAACGCGCTATCGACCACCGCACGCCGACGATAAAGGGCGTAACGAACAGGACGAACGACAGGTTCGACACCACGGTGACCAGCACCGGGTCGTCGGCATAGATGCACGCCAGACTTACCGCCCATCCAACGGTGCCGGTGATAAGCGCGATCGTTACGGGACGGGCCTGAAGCCGCTCCCTGCCGGGCGGCAGAGCGCGGTACCGCCGGACCATCACCGACAGGCTGGCGATATAAAAGCCCACGCACTGCGCGATCCCGATTACGGTCCATATCGAGTCGGTGGCATGGGCATGCTCCCACCCCCAGGGTGTCCGGTAGATGTCGGGCCCCACCACCAGGCGGAAGCCCTGTACCGCGATGATCGCGACAGGAGCGTACAGCAGGGCCCATACCACTGGACTGCGCGCGGCGGGCCTGGCGCCGATGAGCAGGGTGAAGTGCAGCACCAGCGACGGCAGGAGCATCATGGGCACTATGAGCACCCTGCTCCACACCCAGGCCGTTTCCTTCGTCGGGGAGTACATGAAAAGCCCGAAGGCGACGCACAGAAGCGCGTAATCCATGGTGAATACGGCGTAGACGAGATTGACCGCTGCCCGGCGGTTGAGCCGCAGTACGGTCAGCGCGCTCTCGAAGGCGATGAAGGCGCTGGCAAAACAGACAATCGGAATGACGATCATAACAGGCGCTCCACGATATCTATGTGGTGAAACGCCCGGGCCGCGGCGGGAGTTCTGGGCGAACAAGATAGCCCGGTACCGATTTCGCGGTTGTTTTCAATACGGTGGGCGGATGTGCGCAAATGTCAAGCAGGAAAAGGTCGAAGAACCGGCCAAGGACACCCTCGGCGTCCCGCTGAGCATAAGGGGACCGGAGCCGTTGTTGGTAATATTGAAAACGAGAGTGATCAACGCCGGTTGGCATCTGTTCTCATACTGGCAGGACCATATATCATCCCGGTTGATAACCTCCCCCGTTGACAACGAAAGGGCCATCCGGCTTTCCAGGTACCCACCGCTGGAGCTGTCGTTAGGATTGTCACGTGCCGTATTTACCAATCCGCAGTCAAAACGGCACAGGCTTACAACGACCCCAAGCAGAATCACTATCCGGAATACTCGTTTCTTCATGAGCTTCCTCCTGGTTATTTCCTTTCCCGACTATCTTTATCATCGCGCGTATAGAAAGCCGCCCATCACCGAAGCGGGATACGCCTTCCATCTCCGTTCCGCATACTCCCCTAAAACCTCACCCCCGCGCTCCCGTACACAATTCGTTCCAGGCCGCTGGCGTTCGAGTACACCACGTCCAGTCGAAACGGCCCCCCGTCACCACGCGCTGCCGTCTTCTCCCCGAACTCGGGCCTGGAGAAGAAGAGAAAGTCCACCCAGTGCGCCGCGTACACCAGCGCCGTGACGCCCCCGGCAATCATGAACAGGTTGGCCGCCTTCGCCTTGGCGTCGTACTTCGAATCGAACTCGCTCTGCGGCGCGCCGCGCGGCACGGAGCTGTAGTCGTCGGCGGCCCCGGAATACCTCATGTAGCTGAACACCGCGAAACCGGCCGACAGGGCGAAGCTCCCCAGAAACACATAGCCCTTCGTGTCCCGGTCCGCGTAAAACTGCCCCCAGCCCGGCACGATGGCACGGGTGTAATAGCCGGAGCGGGTCTTCCGCTCCACGAAGTACTCTTTATTTCCTTCCACTATGTTTTGCGCTAGTTTACGGGTTATCCCGGCGCCGGCTTTATCCAGCACGTCCTCGTTCTCCGCCTTCTCGTTCGCCGCGAACTCCGACACGCCCTTCTCCACGTCCACAATGCGCACCGTGATCATGAAAGCCTTTCCCACCCGGTTGATCTCGCCCACCAGGATCTTCCGCGCCGAGAGGAGCTTCCCCACCTGCACCGCGCAGGCCTGGTCGGTGCAGCCGGTCATCTGGAAGCCCTGCTCTTTCAGTATCTCGTTCATCTGGGCGCGTTCCACCACGGTGAAAAGCCCCGTCTTCACCATCTCCGAGCGGATGATGTCGCTCACCGCCCCGGTAACGATCTTCGATACCTCCCTGGGCTTGAGGTCCAGCACCGCCACCTGCATTTTCTCGGCCGCGTACAACGGTACAGGGGACACACAGACAATAACGGCGAGAACCAGGAGCAGACTTTTGTTCATGGCCACCTTCCATAACACGTTGTTTATAAGGCACTACCGGCCATCGTCAATGATAGACCAATAGCATTAATGGCGCTTTAATGTCTGTCATATAATATGACGAACACGATTTTCATGGATCATTCTCCACGTAGAAGGCGAGGTCACGTGACCTCGCCTTCTATTGCACAAAAAAACGGGGCCTCTCGGCCCCGTTCCCCACACTGTGTTATGCGAATCTTATTTTCCGCCGCGCCACTTCCGTTTCTTCAGGCGGTCCTTCACTTTTTCCTTCACCTTCTCTTTTATCCGCGCGACGGGAGGAAGCTCGACCGCGGGAGCGAACTGCACGCCGTTATCGAACGCGTCCTTCACCGATCCGGCGACCTCCGCCTTCGGACGGAAGGCCCCTTCGATCCACTCGCGGAAGCGGTCCACGTACTCGAAAACCGCCGGCACCACGATGAGCGTAATTAGCGTCGAAACGATGAGTCCGCCTATGATGACCACCCCCATGCTCTGCCTGTACTGCGCGGCCTCGCCAATGCCGAGCGCAAGCGGGAGCGTGCCCGCAAGCATGGCGAACGTGGTCATGAGGATGGGGCGCAAGCGGGCCATTCCCGCACGCCGAATGGCCTCCCCGCGTTCGAGCCCGGAGCGAACGCCCACCAGCGCGAAGTCCACCAGCAGAATGGAGTTTTTCGTAACAAGGCCCAAGAGCATGATGATGCCGATCATGCTGAACATGTCCATATTAAGCCGCGTAACGAGGAGCGCGAAGAACGCCCCGGAAAGAGCCGGGGGAAGCGCCATAAAAATGGTGACCGGCGTGATGAACGACTCGTAGAGGCTGGCCAGCACAAGGTAAATGAAAAGGAGCGAGAGCACGAAGGCGAACAATATGTTCGACACCATGTCCTCGAACGCGTCCGCCTCGCCGACGAAGGAGTAATCCACTCCTTCGGGCATCGGCAGATCCTTCTCGAGGAGTTTGCGCGTCTCCTCGATCGCGTCGCCTACCGCCCCTCCCGGGGATATGTTCGCCATCACCTGGACAACCCGCGCGCGGTCCTGCCGGAGGATCTTCGCCGGTCCTACCGCGTCCCTTCCTGTCGCGATGGCTGGAAGCGGGATCATCTTCATCTGAACGTTGGGCACCCGGGTTTCGTCAAACGTCCGCCTGAGGTCTCGCTGATCGGGCTTCAGGCGCATGCGCACATCGTATTCCAATCCTTTGTCCCGGAACTTGCCGACCACCCCGCCCTCGACATGATAGCGCAGCTCCATCCCCGCCATCCTGTGGTTCACGCCGAGCGTCTGCATACGCTGATTGTCCAGCACCACCTGGAACTCGGGCTTACCCGGCTTGTAGCTCGTGCTTACCTCGGCCAGGTCCTTGAATTTTTTAAGGCGTTCGACCACCTTCGTGGAGTAGTTCTGCAGAACATCCAGATCCTCGCCGGCAATATTAAGGATGAACGGCTTGTCAGTGCCGCCGCCCGTAGCGTTGTATTCGTCGACCGAGGGCTGAGCGAAGGCAAACTCTTCAAGGAACGAGCGGATGTCCTTCTTTATCTCGACGCTCTGCCTCTTCCTGCCGTCCGGCCGTGTAATAAAGAAAACCCCCACAACCCCCTGGTTGTACTCGCCCTGGTCGTCGCCGGCCTTTATGGTCATGTAATCGACCTCGGGAATGCTTTTCAGTTTTTCCGCGATCTTCTGCGCCACCTCCATGGTGCCCTCGATGCTGGTGCCGGCCGGCATCTCGAAATTGACCATCACCTCGTTCTCGTCGGCGTCCGGGCTGAAAGTCTTTCCGATAACGCCG
>MVZN01000078.1 GCA_002069125.1 Spirochaetes bacterium ADurb.BinA120 | reverse complement strand
TTCGCGCGTATGTCAGGTTCGCGTCGAAAAAATCGCCGGTATACGCCACTCCCGCCTATACCCCTGCCAGGCTCGTCTCTCCGCGGCCGCACGTACGCGTCGGCAAGCTTAGGATTCAACGCTATGGCCGCGTCGTAATCCGCGACCGCTCCCCGGTAATCGCCGAGCAGGTATCGGACCATGCCCCTTTCGCTGTAAAGCTCCGGATCGCGCGGGCTTTCCCGTATCGCTTTATCCAAATCCTCCATCCTGTCACGAAGGCTCTTCGGTTTATGGCCGGCGCTTTTTCTCTTTTCCATCATCGTATGCGCCGGTTTACGGACATCTTCTTTCTCTGATACTTTCCCCCCCCGAATGCCTGCCGCTTCGCGGCGGCCGTATCGGCGCTGGTTGCAACGGGCCTTGAAAGCGACGCCGGAGTGGCAAGCTACGAGGAGACGGAGAAGGCGATGCGGTCAATGAAGACGCTGGACTGAGGGCGGGAGACGGCTCCTAAAGCCCCCGGCGCTTTGCGCCACCCCCGGAGGGGGTTTTGCTGATGCCGAGTGCCGGGAACAGTCAGAAACACCAACAGATACCATCGAACAATCGTTAAGCAGCGCGCACGGATGCGCGTGGGGCGAGGATGGTCCATGGATGGACCTTCCGCAGCCGAACAGAAAGTCTGCGGGAAAACCGACAGTAAAACACAGAGAACCATTAAAACGAATAATATCGGATTGCCTTTGATTAATTCATCCTGAAAGCCCAGGCCCCGCGCCGCTTGAGCGGCAAGCCTCCCGGCGCTTGAGGGCGCGCTTTTCTTTGGTCCTTTCTTTTTCCGCGCTGAAAAAGAAAGGACGAAGCCTCTACCCCTTATTCAAATCCATCTCGATCCGGGCGTAGGCCGAGTGGTTGTGGATGGATTCCATGTTCTCGGATTCCACCGAAAACCACAGTATACCATCCTTCTTCATCAGCCGCTCGGCGGCGCTTCGAACCATGTCCTCCACGAACATGGGGTTGGCGTAGGATTTCTCGGTGATGTATTTCTCGTCCTCTCGCTTGAGTATCGAGTAGATGTCCGAGGAGGCGGCCGATTCCGCGATGGCGATAACGTCCTCTATCCAGATGCGCTCGCGGGCCTTGATGGTTATGGTGATGATGGAGCGCTGATTGTGCGCCCCGTACTCGCTTATCTCCCTGGAGCACGGGCAGAGCGAAAGCACCGGAACGCTCACCTCGAGGACGTAAAAATCGTCGAAGGAGCTTGCCGACAGCTTGCAGCGGTACTCCATCTTGGCCTTCTCGCGCGAGACAGGCGCCTCCTTGGTGATGAAATAGGGAAAGTCTATCTCGAAATGTGCGTTGCGCGCCGAAAGCGCGGCCTTCATTTCATCCAGTATTTCGCGGATATTGAGCGTGCTGATGCCGTCCTGGTAGCGGTTCAGTATCTCTATGAAGCGGCTCATGTGAGTGCCGCGAAAATTGTGCGGCAGGTCGACATACATGTTGACTCGGGCAACCGTGTGCTGGCGCCCCTCGGCCCTGTCGAGCACCACCACCGGATAGGATATGTCCTTCACCCCGACCTTGTCGATCGGCAGGTTCCGGGGATCGGACTCCGACTGTATGTCTTTTAGGTCCTTTCGAGGCATCGTTCCTTTTCCAGGGATATAAAATCTTGAATCAAAGGCAACCATCATGCGGCGCCGTCCGGAGACCGGCGCGTTCAATCGATTCATAAAAACAGGCGCCCGAATCCAATTCGAGGGCGGGTTCGCGCGCTTCGCCCGGGCGAATGGCGGTTCATTTTATGCTTTAAACATTTATGCCGGCCCCGCCACCGCACGGACCGGCAATAATCGCTTTGAATGAAGAAACGCTCCAGCCCGCACATTGGCCAACCATGGCCCGGTTTATCGAGTACTCAGAAAAACTGAACGGTTTCTCCGAATCGCAGTCAGGCCGTCAGCACCACCGGGCCCTTCGATGTTACGGCCACCGTATGTTCAAACTGAGCCGAAAGCCTTCCATCGGCCGTCACGACCGTCCAGCCGTCCGGAAGGGATAGCACATCCGGCACGCCCTCGTTTATCATCGGCTCTATAGCCAGCACCATGCCCTCCTCTATGACCAGCCCCGTACCCTTTCTGCCGAAATGCGGAACCAGGGGCTGCTCGTGCACGGCAAACCCCACCCCATGGCCGCTGAAATCCCTGACCACGCTAAAACCCCTGCTCTCGGCGAGGGACTGGATCGCCGCGCCAAGGTCGCCCAGGCGGTTTCCGGCGCGAAGAAGGGGTATCGCCAGATTTAGAGCCTCCTCCGCCGTGCGCACGAGAAGAGCGGCGCGCTCGCGGACCGGTTCCACAGGGAATGTAACGCAGCCGTCGGCAAAGTAACCGTTCCTTACCACGCCGATGTCAATTTTAACCAGGTCCCCGGCGCGCACAAGCTTATTTTTCGAGGGTATCCCGTGGACGATCTCGTTGTTAAGCGAGATGCAACTGGCGTGATCGTACCGGCGGATGGTCTTAAACGAGGGCCGCGCCCTGCGCCGGTGTATTCGCTCTTCGATGAAGCGGTCTATATCCAGCGTTGTGCGCGATTCGAGGTCCTCCACCGAGAGCTCGGCGAAGATTTCGGCTATAATAAGCCCCGCCTCACGGATGCGCGCGATGTCGTCGGCCGATTTGAGGCGGACGTCCCTCATGAAAGACCCCGGGCCCTTAGGCCTTTACCGCTTCCTCGGCCGGGTTTTCGTCCGCCAGAATGCCGGTCGCCAGCTTTACCTTTCGCTCGATCTCCTGGGCCATGTCCGGGTGCTCCCTTAGAAAGGTCTTGGCGTTCTCGCGGCCCTGCCCCACTCGCTCCTCCCCGTAGGAGTACCAGGTGCCCGCCTTCTTGACGATGCCGAGGGTCGTTCCCATGTCCAGTATGCCGCCCTCGCGCGATATGCCGGAATCGTACATCACGTCGAATTCCGCCTGCCTGAACGGGGGGGCCACCTTGTTCTTTACGACCTTAACGCGAACGCGGTTGCCGATTGCCTCATCGCCGTTCTTTAAGGTTTCGATGCGCCGGATGTCGAGGCGCACCGATGCGTAGAACTTGAGCGCGTTTCCGCCGGTAGTGGTTTCGGGCGAGCCGAACATCACGCCTATCTTGTGCCTGATCTGGTTAATAAATATGACCGAGGTCTTGGATTTGGCGATAACGCCGGTCAGCTTTCGAAGCGCCTGGCTCATTAGGCGGGCCTGCAGGCCCATATGCGAGTCGCCCATCTCGCCTTCTATCTCCGCCTTCGGGACAAGGGCCGCTACCGAGTCTATGACCACCACGTCGAGCGCGCCCGAGCGCACCAGCGCCTCGGTTATCTCGAGCGCCTCCTCGCCCGTGTCCGGCTGCGAAACGAGGAGATCATCGGTATTCACGCCGAGCTTGGCGGCATAGGCCGGATCGAGCGCGTGCTCCGCGTCTACAAACGCGGCTACCCCGCCGAGCTTCTGCGCCTCGGCCACCATGTGCAGGGTTAGAGTGGTCTTGCCGGAGGACTCCGGGCCAAAAATCTCTGTGATGCGCCCGCGCGGGATGCCCCCTATGCCCAGCGCCACGTCGAGCTCGATGGAGCCCGAAGATATTGAGGCCACCTTTATTTTGGCCGATTCGTCGCCGAGGCGCATGATGGAGCCCTTGCCGAACTGCTTTTCGATCTGGGCCATGGCCGACTCGAGGGCCTGGATCTTCTGGTTTAGTTCCTTTTGTTCTGACATTCCGATCTCCTCGTGTTTTCAAACCGCCCTCACGGTATCGCTCCGATAGGGGATTGCGTTCTGACGGCGCCGGGCGTCCGGCAAGTTTCCGGCCCCATGCTACTATGTAAACGAATTCAGGCAAGAAAATGTAAAAACAAAAAACCGGCCGCCGGAAGAAAAACGCGCTCAATAGGCGGGCCGCTCCCTGGCGGCCGCGATTCTCAATGATTACCTCGTCTATTTATCCGAAAAAGTCAAGAAAAATACTATATTTTTGTTTAGCTGTTCCTTTTTTTATGAAATACATCATGCTGTCCCCTGCGCTCCTGATCTGTGCGCGCCACAAAGATTTCCTCTCCCGTAAGCGGGTCCATGCCCGTGTGATAGATCGCCGAGGAAAGGGTGAGCGGAAGCGGAATAAAGGCCTGCACCTGCTCCGGCACGAAGCCGAAGGCGGCGAGCACGCGCTTACGCATCTCGCGCATATCGCCCATTCGGCAGCCCGGATGGCAGGACATCAGATAGGGGACAATAAACTGCCGCCTTCCCGCCCTGCTGGAGGCCGAATGGAAGGCGTCGGCGAAGTCCTCCATCCCATACAGATGTCTCTTTCGCATAACATCGAGCACACCGGCCGAGGTGTGCTCGGGCGCTATCTTGAGGCGGCCGCTAACGTGATGGCGCGCCAGCCTGTCCAGAAGCGAGGGATCGTCGCGCATGAAGAGGTCGTAGCGTATTCCCGAACCCACGGTGGCGTGCCGCACGCCCGGCAACTCGAGGGTCCTTGCCAGAAGCCCCATCCAGGAGGCCGTATTAATCCTTAGATTCGGGCAGATCTCCGGGTAAAGACAGCTCTCTCTGGAACAGCGCCAGTCCGCCGCGCACACGGCCCCGTACATGTTGGCCGAGGGCCCGCCCACATCGGTTATGTGCCCGCCGAAGCCCTTCGAGCTTGCGAGAAGCGCCGCCTCCTCCAGAACAGAGCCCTCGCTTCGCCGAACGATCCGCCTCCCCTGATGCAGGGCGATGGAACAGAAGGCGCATCCGGATACGCAACCGCGATGTGAGACAAGCGAGGCGCGCACGGTCGCGAAGCCCGGCACCTCGTCCGTATAAAATGGATGCGGCAGCCGTGCGAACGGCAGGGCGTGCACGGCATCGAGTTCCTCGCCGCTCATGCGCGGAGGGGGATGCTGGACGATGAAGCGTTTTCCCGATTCCTGGGCGAGGACGCGGTGTTGGTTTTGATGAAACTCGCGGTAAAAGCGCGAGTAGGCCCGCCTGTCCCTTATGGCCTCGGCCTCCGGCGGAAGGAGATGCGCTCCCGCGGGAGGCTCCCGCCGCAGCTCCACGGTCCCCGGTATTCCGGAAAGGCCCTCCCCGGCATCGAGCCTGCGCGCAATCTCGACGATCTGCCTCTCGCCCATCCCGTAAACAAGAATATCGGCGCGCGAATCGAGCATTATGGAGCGGCGCACCCTGTCGTCCCAGAAATCGTAATGGGCGAATCGACGCATAGAGGCCTCTATGCCGCCTATAACTATGGGCACATTTTAAAAACGGAGCGGATCATGTTGGCGTACACTATCACCGCCCTCTCGGGCCTTTCGCCCGCCGCTCCTCCCGGCGCGTATGGATCGTCGTTACGGACCTTTCTGAAGGCGGTATAGCGGGAAAGCATTGAATCCACATTGCCCGAGCTCACCCCGAAGAAGAGGCGTGGCCTGCCGAACATGGAGGCCGCCCCGGGCTCCCTCCATGGAGGCATCGACATGATCGCGACCCTGTAGCCCTCGGCCTCCAGTACACGGCCTATAACCGCACTGCCGAAGGACGGATGGTCCACATAGGCGTCGCCTGTTACAAGGACAACATCCGCGTCGGACCAGCCGAGGGCGTCGACCTCCGACCGGGTTATGGGAAGAAAGCTTAAAGACATTCGTTATCATCCTGATATGCCGCCGGTCACGGAACTGGCAGCTTTTGGGCAGTCATAAAAACTATGCTTCCTCGCCCGCGGAAGGCGGGCGGGGAAACCTGATTATTAGAGGATACCTTATCAAATACAATATCGCAAGGGCATGTAATAAAAGCAAATGTCTAAAGAAAAAACTATCGGGAATCGTTAAAAATCGAGCTGTGATGTTGACAAAAACCAAATAGTCGAAAGTCGAAAGTTGAAAGTTTGAATAAGTCATCGAGCACAAGGGGCTTCAGCCCCTTGCTCTGTAATAAGGGGGTTCTTCGTGGCATCAGGCTAATATCTTCAGAGAACAAGGGGTTGTAACCCCTAACTTTTGCACGAAGAGCATATAAGGCCTATCCGTCAGTAATCCAACAGGCCATAGGCATCAGCAAAACCCCCTCCGGGGGTGGCGCAAAGCGCCGGGGGCGTTGAGGTGACCGGGTCGAAGTTCGGTCGCTTCGATACGCTTCGCTACTCAGCGACCGGCCCTCGCTCGTTGAGTAGCACTGAAAGTGCGTATCGAAACGAGCGGTCGCTGAGCCAGCCGAAGCGGGCCGGGGGGTGAGGGCGTTAAAAGAATGAAACACCAAAAAGCTTTGACGCGCTTACCGCAAAGGCTCGATTAAATCGTTTGACAAGCCTAAACACGGGCCTTCGTATAGGAAGCACTCCGGTTCGTTTGAGCCGGAGAATATTTTGTACAACAAGCACCATGACCGTCCGATCATTCAGTTTAGACGCGGTATCGCTTTCGAAATCCTACGGCCGAACGAGGGTTTTCGAAAACGTGTCCTTTTCCATCGCCACGGGCGAGTCGGCCGCGTTTACCGGCCCTAACGGCTCCGGAAAATCCACGCTCTGCGACATCGCGGCCGGCATACGGCGCCCCGGCAGGGGTACTATCTCTCACTATCTGAACGGGGCCCCCCTGCAAGGCGAAAGCCTGCTTCGCGTCACGGGGCTTGCCGCTCCGCGCGTCAACCCGTACGATGAGCTTACCGGAATGGAAAACGTCCGTTTCGCCGCACGGGCGCGGGGGGCCGACCCTCTTACGGCAGCGCCCCTTTTCGAATTTTTCGGCCTTGCCCGGCATCGCGACAAGCTCCTCAGACATTACTCCTCCGGTATGCGCCAGCGCCTAAAGCTCATACTGTCGGTGTTGCACGACCCGGCCCTTCTAATTCTGGACGAGCCGGGCGCGAACCTCGACGATGAGGGCCGGTGGAAGCTCGCGGAGTTTATAGAGCTAATCCGCGCGCGCACCGCCCTCATCATCGCCACGAACGACCGCGGCGAGGCCGCACTCTGCTCTTCGGAGGTGCGACTTGATTGAAGCTATACTGGCGAATATCGCCAAGGACTTCCGCATAGAGTTCAGGCGGCGCTTTGCCGTCAACGTTGCGCTTTCATTCGCCGCCATCACCACGCTCGCCGTAAGCCTTACCGCCGGCGGCGCGCGACTGGAAACCCGGACACACGCGCTGCTCTTCTGGATCATCATTTTCTTCAGCGCAATGAACGGCCTCTCCCACGTATTTACGCGCGAGGAGGAGGAGGGCACCGCCCTTTTTCTGCGCACCACCTCCCCGGAGCTCGCCGTGTTCACGGCAAAGCTCGTTTTCAACATGGCCGTCATGGCCGTCATCGCCGCCGCGGTTGTACCTCTGTATGTCTTTTTTCTCAATGTCGAAATTGCCTCCCCGGGCCGGTTTGCGCTGGTCGCCTGCGCTGGCTCCGCGGCCATAGCCTCCTCCACGACGGCGCTTGGCGCCATTGTCGCCAGGGCGGGCGGGCGCGGGTCGCTTTTCACCATCATCTCCTTTCCCGTGGTGCTCCCCCCGCTGTGGGTCTCGATTAAAGCCACCCAGGCTTCGATCGCCGGGGGCGGCGCGGCGCAAAGCATTGTTTTTTTACTTGCATTTTCGGGCGCGCTCGTCGCTGTATCGTATATGCTTTTCGGGCACATCTGGATCGAAGAATAATCCCCGGCGGCGCGATCGATATGGCTATCACAAGGCTTGTCCATGTATTCATGCCCGCCGCCATAGTCATGGCGTTTGTGTACGCGCCCGCCGCCGAGGTCCTCGGCGAGACGAGCAGGCTGCTATATTTTCACGTTCCCCTGGCCTGGGTTTCGGTCATGGCCTTCGCGGTTTCGGGAATCGCCTCCGTCGCCTTTCTGGCCGGTTCGAAAGGGCGTTTCCCGGCCGCCGAGACCACATTCCACAACTCGGCGACTCTCGGCACGTTCTCCGCGCTCCTCGCCACGGCCACAGGCTCGGTATGGGCGAAGCTCATGTGGGGAAGCTACTGGAACTGGGACCCCAGGGAGACCTCTATCGTAATCCTGCTCCTAATATATTTCGCATATTTCAGCCTTCGTTCCGCTCTCGCCGGAAAGGCCTCGCGCGGCAGGCTTTCCGCGGCCTACCTCGTCATCGCCATGACCGTCATGCCGTTTTTCGTCTTCGTCATTCCGCGCGTATTCCGCTCCCTGCACCCGGACCCGGTGATAAACCCGGGCATGAAAATACTTCTGGAGCCCGAAATGAAGCTTGCCCTAATCGTTTCCGCCGCGGCCTTCAGCCTGCTCTACTTTCATCTTCTCCGGATAACGAACCGGGTTTCGAAAATCCAGGCCGCCATGGAGGACTTGTCCGATGAATAAACTCGTTCATGCCGCACGGGCGGCCTTCCTTTTAACCCTGCCGCCCGCATGGCCCGCCGCTTCGGCGCTTGCCTCCGAAACATCCGAGTCGGCCGGCCCCGCAAACCTCGTAATGTGGGTAGTGCTTCTCCTCTGGTTCGCCATAGGGGCCTTCCTCTTTAAAATTGACCGGGACCTCTCCCGGCTGGAGAAAAAGATCGATGAACGCTAAACGCGCCGTCGGCTCGCTGATCGTCGTGGCCTGCCTTGCCATTGCCGCCTATTCCATGCGGGGCATGATCACCCCCTATGTCTCGTTCGCCGAGGCCATGAGGTCCGGAGAATATGTCCAGATAATCGGGGAGCGGCCCGGATCCTCGCCCGTTGACGTCTCCGAGGGCTCATTCATGTTCACCATGAGGGATGAGGACGGCACCGCCTTTCGGGTGGTGCATAACGGAGCGAGGCCGCAGAACTTCGAGCATGCCGACCGTATTGTCGCGCTGGGATCCTGGGACGCCGCGCGGGGCCTCTTCGTCGCGGACAGAATCCTGGTCAAGTGCCCCTCAAAATACACCGGAGAAAAACCCCGATGAACACAGGCACGGTCTTAATTCTCGTCTCTCTTCTGCTTGCGGTCATATCGCTCTATTTCCTGGCAAAAGGGGCCGCCGGAAACGCCCTGGCAAGGATAACCGCGCGCAGAATTTTCTACCTGGGCGGCATCTCCACCCTGTTTTCCATATTGTTGCTCCTTTTCGCCTTCGTAAGCCATGGATTCCAGTTCAACTATGTCTTCAATTATTCATCCCGCGACCTCCCCCTCGCATATCTCATAGCGGGTGTATGGGCGGGGCAGGAGGGGACCCTTCTCCTCTGGGTGTTCATCCTGTACGTCCTCGGATTTTTCATTATACGTTCGAACGACCGCGACGAATGCCTGGTAATGTCGATCGTCACCATAAGCCAGGTCTTTCTGCTTCTCATTCTCGCGATCTACAGCCCCTTCAGATATGTATGGCAGGTCGACCCCGAACTGTTTCCGGTCGGCGCGGTGCCGCCGGACGGAGCCGGGCTCAACCCCCTTCTGCAAGACCCATGGATGGTGGCGCATCCCCCTATGCTCTTTATTGGCTACGCCGCCGCCACAATCCCCTTCGCCTATGCCATAGCGGCGCTTCTTAGAAAGGACTTTTCCACCTGGATCGAGCGCAGTCGCGGGTGGGCTCTCTTCGCGATGACCTCCCTTGGAATCGGCATATTCTTAGGCGGATACTGGGCCTACAAGGTGCTGGGCTGGGGAGGGTACTGGGGATGGGACCCGGTCGAGAACTCCTCGCTCATCCCCTGGCTCGCGCTCGTGGCGCTTGTGCACGGCATGCTCGTCCAGCGGCGGAAGGGGGCGCTGGTACGCACGAACATCGCGCTCGCGCTCGCGTCTTTTATCCTCGTTTTTTACAGCACATTTCTGACTCGCAGCGGAGTGCTCTCGAATTTTTCCGTGCATTCATTCTCGGATCTCGGGCTTTCCAGGCACCTCGTTTTTTTCATGCTGTTCTACGTGATAATTTCGATCTTCCTGTTCGCCGCGCGCTTCCGCGACATGAGCGCGAAAAGGCTTGGGGATTCGGCCCTCTCCTGGGACACGCTCGTGGCCTACGGCATCATTACTATCTGCGTATACGCCTTTCTCATTCTCGTCGGAACCTCCATGCCCATCATCTCATCCCTCTTCGCGGCGGCGCCGTTCTCCCTTCAGACGGGCTACTATAACGGCATCTCCGCGCCCATGGGGATGCTTATCCTCGGTGCGATCGCCCTCGCCGCCGTCTTCCAGTTCCCCAAAAGGCCATCCGCGTGGAAGCTCTCGGCGGTCGGCGCGACGGCGGTTATCATGGCCGTCCTTTTCAATATAAATCATTCGTCCGCCCCCATTGCCTACGTCTTTTCGGCCGCCGCCATATTCGTGGCGCTCTGGGGCATCTTCGATCTCTTGAAATACAGGCCGGCCGTAGTGCTGCCGTCGCGACTCGCGCACATCGGCGTCGCCGTACTGGCGCTCGGCATCGTTTCCTCGTCTCTCCATTCGACCGAGGAACAACTGGAGCTTCCGCTCGGAAGGCATACCGTGGTCGGCGATTCGGCCCTTACCTTCAGAGGCATAACCGACTCCGGTAAATCGGCGCTGGCCTTCACCTTTGCGCGGGGCCGCTCGGTGAGCGAGATCCAGACCCCGTATTATATGGATCAGCGAACGCACTCGCTCTATCGTGAACCCTATATCAGCTACGGCCTCTCGCATGATGTTTACATCTCCCCGGTGGAATACCGCTCCGGAATCGACTCGCTTACCAGATTTGTGCTCGAAAAGGGATCGGCCGCAAAGACCCCGGGCGCTCAAATCACCTTCGAGGGATTCGACGTAGACCGGGAGCACATGAGATCCGGCGGCGAGATGAAGCTCTTTGCAAGGCTCCTGGCGCGGCGTGGCCCGGCCTCCGCCTCGATCAGTCCTGGCCTTGTTATGGGTGAAGCCGGGCACAGGAAAGAGATAAGCGCGCGCATACCATTCACGGGGCAGGAGGTTCGCCTGCTCGATTTTAACGTGAGCGACAGGACCGTGTACATCTTCGTAGAGGCGCCGAAGGGAGCGGCAACGCCTCCCGATTCGGCCATCGTGGAGGTTTCGTTCAAGCGGCTCATCTGGCTCGTATGGCTGGGGACCATATTCATCGCCTCTGGCGGCGCCGTTGCGATGCGCCGTGTCCGCGCCTAAAAACCGCCGATAATCCCCAGGGACTTTACGAAGGAATATGGCCGGAAGGCCTGGTCTCGTACAGGGCAATCGCGCCCGACGAACAGGTCCTGGCGCACAGGCCGCAGCCTATACAGGCCTCTCCGATCCCGGCCGCCTCATCGCCCAGGACGATGGCGTGCACCGGACATACCTCGACGCATTCGCCGCAGAGCGTGCATGCTCCGGCATCCGGTAAAGGGTCTCCCCATCGCGCGCCGACTCGAAAACGGCCCCCTTTTGAAAAAGGCTCGCGAGCAT
>MVZN01000077.1 GCA_002069125.1 Spirochaetes bacterium ADurb.BinA120 | reverse complement strand
GAGCCACGGGAACTTCCACTCGCCCGCGAGCTTTCCCCACACCTCGCGCCGAAGCCCCATGGGACAGTTCTGCGAATCGATGCCGAAAAGCGAAACCCCGCGCAGGATGAAGGGATAGACCGTAATGGGAAGCTCGGCCATGATGTTTCCGCAGCAGGTGACGGCTCCCCCGGCCGCGGTCGATTTAAGTCCGTAGGCCAGCACGGAGCCTCCCACGGTGTCTATGCAGCCGGCGAAGCGCTCCTTTAAAAGCGGGCGAGACGGCTGGTCCGCAGTCTCCTCGGCGCTAAGAATCGTCTTCGCGCCGCATTTTTTTAACAGATCATCAGCCCCGGCGCCGCCCTGCAAAGCGGCCACCGAAAAGCCAAGATGCGACAGGATGGAAAGCGCCATGCTGCCCACCCCGCCGGCGGCTCCTGTAACGAGCACCTCCCCGCGATCCAGCGTTATGCCCCATCCAAGCAGGCGGTGGACCGAGAGCCCTGCCGTAAGGCCTGCAGTGCCGAACACCATTGCCTCCCGAAGCGTAAGGCCCGCCGGCAGAGGAAGCGCCCAGGCCGAAGGCACCCGTATAAGACGGCCGAAACCGCCGGAGGTGTTCATGCCCAGATCGTAGCTCGTCACGATGACCTCGTCGCCCGCCTTAAACGAGCCGTCGGAACAGGAGGCCACCACGCCCGCCGCGTCGATGCCGGGAGTGTGCGGATAGTTTTTTGTGACGCCCCGGTTCCCGGAAGCCGAAAGCATGTCCTTGTAGTTCAGCGAGGAGTGGCGCACCTCGACCACCAGTTCGCCTTCAGGCAGCTCGTCGATGGAGCGCTCCTCTATGGCCCGCGCGAAGGTGTTGTCCTCCCGTTCGCGGACCACCAGAGCCTTGAATTTTTCCGACATCTCTATCCCCCTTTTATCTTCGAGTGAGGAGAGGGCCCGAGCCTCGCTCATCCTGTGTCGTCCGCCGGTTCAGGCTGGACGCCCCCTCCGCTTTTTCCGATACCTTTTTCCGGCCGCGCCGGCCTCTCGCTTCGCCTCGAGCAGAATTTGAATGAGCGATTCGATGGAGGCGTTCAACTGGCGGCGCGAACGGTTGAGATTGAACATTACGCAGGCGCCCATGAGGCCGGAGAACACCATCTCGGCTATGCGCTCGGTGTCGGCCGCCGGGTCCACCAGGCCTTCCGACTTGCCCTCGTCGAGCGTGCGCTTTATCATTCGGCGCAGCCGAACGAAGCCCTCGTTAACCTCATCCGCCAGCTTCTGGCTCTGACCGGCGAGCTCCACCGCGAACGTAACGAAAACGCAGCCGCCTGGGAAGGTGTGGGCGTCGGCGAGATATCGATCGCGGTAGTTTTCCAGAAGCCGCCGCAGCCGGTCCACCGGGTGGTCCAGCGCGTCGAGGCCCTCGAGGTTCTTTTCGCGCCATATCTTCCGCGCGCGCGAGAGGGCCGTGGTGAAGAGCTCCTCCTTGCTCTTGAAGTGGTTATAGAAACCGCCCTTGGAGGTCCCGGCGGCGGCTATTATCTCCGAGGTGGACGTATTTATATAGCCCTTTACGGAAAAGAGCTTAAGGGATTCGTCGACTATGCGCTCTTTCAGGCCCATTGCGCCCCCGGTGGGCCGGCCCTTTATGACAGACCGACCGGTCTGTCTGGATCATTCCGGGTAGAGCGGGTGGTTGTCAAGCAGGATATGTTTTATTGTTCTTTTTCTGGAGGGGGCGCATGGGGTCCCATGCGGGGGAGGCGAGCTTATCCGATCGCGGGGGCTCTATTCTTTCTTTTTTCGCGAAAAAAAGGACGAAGTTGCCTTGATGCAATAAGGCGAGGCAAGAAAAACTTAACTCCCTCACCCCCTAACCCCGCTTCGACAAGCTCAGCGCGGCGCCTCTATCTTTGAACGAAAGAGAGGGGGATCGTGCCATGATCCATATGAAATTGCAGAGGTACATTCAGACAAATTTTGCTGGAGCCTCTACTGCCTGCCGTATATCGGAGTTCTCCAGTGAGCCTTATGTCTAAACCCCCCCTTCTCTTCCCCGAAGAGAAGGGGGCCGGGGGGATGAGTTTGGAGAGCTTCCGGCGGCCTGGAGTTCTTATCAACCGTGCGAGGCGAGATCAACGCCCCCGGCGCTCCGCGCCACCCCCGGAGGGGGTTTTGCTGATGCCTATGACCGAACTTTGAACTTTGAACAATTTAACTCACCCCCTAACCCCGCTTCGACAAGCTCAGCGCGGCGCCTCTATCTTTGAACGAAAGAGAGGGGGATCGTGCCATGATCCATATGAAATTGCAGAGGTACATTCAGACAAATTTTGCTGGAGCCTCTACTGCCTGCCGTATATCGGAGTTCTCCAGTGAGCCTTATGTCTAAACCCCCCCTTCTCTTCCCCGAAGAGAAGGGGGCCGGGGGGATGAGTTTGGAGAGCTTCCGGCGGCCTGGAGTTCTTATCAACCGTGCGAGGCGAGATCAACGCCCCCGGCGCTCCGCGCCACCCCCGGAGGGGGTTTTGCTAATGCCGATAGCCGGCGGAAGTCAGATTATCAACAGACATCATCGAACAGTCGTTAAGCAGCTCATCTTAAATCCCCAGAGCCTCCGGCAGCTCCCCTTTGATAAAGGGGAGCCTTATCGAGAAAACTTGTCGCTGTTGGAAAGAATAGAGTATTAATCTTCCGTAGAAAGTACGCGTAAGAGGAGCCCCTTCATCGAAGGGGGCGCGGCTCCCCGGTTTTCGGGTATGGTACAGTCGCCTGATTAACTGAACAGGGGATAGCGTCGCCGCGCCAATAAATTGTCATCTGCCCCGCACTTACTCCCTTCAGCCTGTTTTGGCGAACAGTTGGCGGGATTTAATGCTTTACCCCGAGCACTCTCGCGTGTTTTCTGAATCGGGTTTTGTTCATGAATCGAGAAAGAATCTCATCCATCGAAAAGCGTCTGCAAGAGCTTGAATCGGAAAGGGCACGGCTGATACGGGAACTTGAGTCGTTGAAGGCCGATTCCCCAGGAGAAATGGTCGACAGATTCGGGACCCGCGCGCTGGAAAAGGTTCCATCCGGAGCGGAGGAGAAGATATCCCTCTTCCTGTCGTTATTCAGAAGCCGTAAGGATCTTTATTCGCGATTATGGGAAAATACAAGGAAAGGAACGAAGGGGTTTTCACCCGTCTGTTCAAACGAGTGGGCCGCCGGCATATGCAGGAAGCCCGCAGTGAAATGCCATGAATGCGCGTCGAGGAGATTTGAGCCTTTCGATGAAATGACGGCAAGGGCCCATCTCGAGGGAAGAATCGTTATCGGATCATACGCCATCAATACCGATGATACGTGCGTATTCCTCGCCGCTGATTTTGACGGTGCGGGATGGAGGGAGGACGTCCTGGCGTATCGCCGGTCGGCTTCAGTTATGGGAATCGACGCGGCCGTTGAGATATCCCGCTCGGGCAACGGCGCCCATGCCTGGATATTCTTCTCGCATTCGATACCGGCGAGGATCGCTCGTACTCTCGGCACGCTAGTATTGAACAACGCCTCCTCTCTGCGGTTGTCGTTTGGCTTCGAGAGTTATGACCGTTTCTTCCCCAGCCAGGATTACCTTCCCGAGGGAGGTTTCGGAAATCTCATCGCCCTCCCCCTGCAGAAATCTTCCCGGGGAAAGGGCGCCACCGTATTTGTCGACGACGATCTGTCATCCTTCGGCGATCAGTGGGCGTATCTTTCTGGACTGAGACGGCTGTCTCTCGAGAACGTTGAAGACATTTTACGGCCTGCCATGAGTCAAACCGGCGTGCCCTCATTATATGTGACGGTCGATCCGGAGGTCACCGACGCCGAAAAGGCGATTGCCACGCAAGGTTTGAGGGATAATGAGCTGAAAGACGCGAAACCGATGGAAATCCGTATCGGTCCCGGAGTGATGATAGATATTACCGGCTTACCGGGTCGTATCGTCCATGCGATCCGGCGGATCGCGACCTTCGCAAACCCAAAATATTTCGAACTTCAGCGCCTTCGTTTTTCGACCTGGAAAACGCCCCGTTACATAAGCTGCGTCGAGCTGATCGAGAAAGACATATTCCTGCCGCGAGGAACCCTCGCGGAATGTAAATCTCTGGTGAAATCGACTGGAGGCGAATTCGTTATCCGTGATGAACGGCCGGTCTTTCAAAAAAGTGAGATAAGTTTTACCGGCGTCCTCAGGGATGAACAGCTATCGGCCGTCCAGGCGATGCTCGAACACGAGCACGGCGTTCTGGTGGCCCCACCCGGCGCGGGGAAAACGGTCATGGCCTGCGCCCTTCTCGCGGGAAGAGCCGTTCCCACGCTCATCCTGGTTCACCGGAAACAGCTCATCGAACAGTGGAGAAACCAGATCATGTCGCTTCTCGGAGTTGAGAAGAAGGCCATAGGCGTACTGGGCGGTACGGAGAAAAAAATGAAAGGATTCATCGACATCGCCATGATGCAATCGATCGCCAGGATGAGGGACGTGTCCTCGTTGAAGGACCGCTACGGAATGATCATTATCGACGAATGCCATCATGTCCCCGCCGTTTCGTTCGAATCCGTTTTATCATTATTTTCGGCCCGCTACGTGCTCGGTCTGACCGCAACGCCGTATCGGAAAGACGGTCTTCAGCCGATCATACACATGCAGTGCGGGCCGGTGCGTCACACGATTACCGCTCCCGAATCTTCAATCGTGGATAAAAAGGTCATAGTACGGGAGTCGTCCTTCGTTGTGCCGGAGGATTATGGCGAAAAACCCGCGATTCACGAAATATGGGAGGCCCTGATCAACGATGATAATCGCCAACGGATGATCGCGGAAGACGTGAAGGACGTCCTCGTTTCGGGAAGGTTTCCGCTCATCATATCCGATCGCAAGGAGCATCTCGCAAGCCTGTCGAGCCGAATCAGGGAGTCCACGGACGGCATCTCCGCCGAGGAATTCATGTTAACCGGCGATATGGGCAAGAAGCTGCGCAAAAAGGCATTGGATGATATTTACGTCCTCCAGGGGAGCGATACACGGCCCTATATTCTGTCAACGGCGTCCCTTATCGGCGAAGGTTTCGATCTTCCAGATCTTGATACGCTCTTCATCACGATGCCCGTGTCCTTCAAAGGCCGCGTCGTGCAGTACGCAGGAAGGCTTCATCGCGATACGGGCTCCAAGCGTGATATCATCATTTATGATTACTGTGATTCTTCTCTGGGCCTTACCGTATCGATGTTCAAGAAAAGGCTCTCCGCATATCGAGAAATGGGATATGAAATAATCCTTCCCGAATGCGGTAAGATAACTCGCATGGTAAAAAAATCCCGATAAAAGAAGGCGGGTAACGCCCGCGCTATGCGCCTATCCCCGGTAATTTAAACCGAATCACCACTTCGCCGGTCTCGCGGTCAATGCTGATTTTTTTCGAGTCCGATTCCGGAACCAGCGGCTTCCCCGTCGCCACCCGCATAATGCCGCTTAAAAAGGCGATACCTTGCTCCAGCACGCCTTCCAGTTTCTCCATCGTTTCCGGCGCGGCGTCCACCGCGCCGGGGGCTTCCTCCATCACGGTTTCCGCCGGGCGGGGCGGCTGGTTGATATCCCGCACGTCCTCCTGCTCCAGGATATCGGCGGTCTCCTCCGCTTCGATATCTACTTCCGTCCCGTCTTTTAACAGGACCTCGGGGTTCAGAAAGTAAGGGGTCGATGGGGATATCTCCTCCGTGGGGGAATGTTCCCGTCCGGCGAGGACCGAATCCTCGTTAAACATGGCCCGAAGGCCGCTGATGAATTCCTCTTTTTTCTCACGGCTGAACTCGACCGATGAACCCTCGCCTTCTATCACGGCATTGAAAAGGTCCTGCTTCATGTGTATGCCCGCAAGTACGCTCTCCTCTATGGAGCGCCGGGCGATGAGGTTGATGACGTTCACCGACGCGCTCTTCTGCCCTATCCGCATAACCCTGCCTATCCTCTGGGAAAGCCTGGCCGGGTTCCACGGAAGCTCCACGTTGATCACACAGTCAGCGTTCTGCAGATTAAGGCCCACGCCGCCGGCGTCGGTGGAGAGAAACACGCGGCACTCCGGATTGGACATGAACTCGCCCACCAGGTCCTGCCTTTTTGCCACGGGCACCCTGCCGGTGAATTCGACAAACGGAATTCCCAGCCCGGAAAGCATGTTCCCTATGAGATAAGTCATGGTGGTCCATTCGGTGAACATCACGGTTTTACGCCCGTTGCCGATTACGATGTCCGAGAGTATGCTCTGGAGCTCCAGGAGTTTGGGCGAGAGGTTCGTTTTTCGGTCGATCAGATACGTCGAGTTGCATACCATCCGCATGGACGTGAGTATCTGATGAATGCGTTTGATGTCCATGGGGGTATGGAATTTTTTCGCCAAAATCGGAAGGAGCATCCGCGCGTAACCCTGGTGAATGTCGTACTGTTCGGCTGTGAGCTCGATATAGTAGTTGTTCGTCACCTGATCGGGGAGCGAATCGAGCACATCTTCCCTTTTCCGCCTGATAACGACGTTTTTTAATTTGCGGTTGAGCCCATCAAGGTTCTTATATCCCTTCACCTTCGACTGTCTGCGCCGGTCCAGCAGGTAGTGCTCCGCCGCGAAGAGCCAGAGGGGAGAGAGCATCTCCGGATCCGCAAACTGTATTATCGAATAAAGGTCCTCGAGCTTGTTTTCAAGCGGCGTACCGGTCAGAACGACGGATTGGCGGCGGGGGATGGAGGAGACCGCCTCGTGCGTCCTGGTTTCGAAGTTCCTGATCCTCTGCGCTTCGTCGAGTATCACGAGGTCTGGCCGGGACCTCCTGATCGAAAGTATATCGCGCAGCACCGCCTCGTAATTCGTGATGACGAAATACTCGTTTGAGGTTTCGTAGATTTTCTGACGCTCGTTTCTCGCGCCGGATACGATCACCGCGTTCTCGCCGGTGAATTTTGCGATCTCGCGTCTCCATTGTTCTTTGAGCGACGAGGGCGAGATGATGAGAGCCCGGGAAAAGCCGAACAACTCCCTCTTCAACAACGCGAGCGCGATGGCCTGCAGGGTCTTGCCCAGGCCCATTTCGTCCGCGATGACGACCGATTTCTTAAAAAGGCCGAAATCGACCCCCTCTTTCTGATACGGATATAGTTCGGTCCTGATTTGGGAATAGTCGGATTTGTATTTTTTCCTCACGCTTTCGAGTTCCCTGTCGAACAGGGATTGCTGCACTTTGTAATACAGGAACTCATCGACCCGGACGGCCTTGTGTTCCTTCAACCGTTCGCTCATCTCAAAAAAATCGCACAGATTATCCCTCTTGTATATCCCCTGCGGATCAAAGTACTCATCGATGACATCGCGGCTCCGCGCATCGAGAACGTCCGTTTCCGCGTAATATTTCGGTTTGGCCGAGTATGCGTCCCAATAAAAATGCGCGAAGGTCAATCGTTCCTGCAACGCTTCCCCGGAGAAATTCTTTTCGGATCGGAATCGTTCGAGCAGATGCAACGTATGCTTACACGCGCCGAGGTGATTACTCTGATAATCGGGGCAGGTGCAGTGTCCCGTGCCCGCAATGGGATCGTATATGGTGACGAGATAGTGTTTTCCTTTCGCGGTCGTCACCAGGTGCTCCCCCTTATACGTATCGCCCCGGGTGACGGTAAAGCGCTCGGCTTTCGCCTTTTTCACGCGCGACTCCAGGGCCATGTCCCTGATTTCATCGAATCCGAGATAATCGCCGGTCGTTTCGGTGTCCGCGCGGGTATCACCGCCGGGCTTACTCAGGCGCACGGCTGCGTCCAGGCACGCCGCTACCGTATGTTTGCACCCCTTGCGCGGAAACGGGCAGGTGCAGGAATGGACGACCTTCCCTTCCCCCACGGATATGGTGATTTCATAATCCCCGTATTCGCCGTCTACGGAATACACGAATCTCGCTTTCGCGGGATTGAATTCCTTCAGCATATAATTTCCCAGGCGATATATATTTTCGCCGCGCTGGTAGATCACCGGGGAATTAGCTATTTTATTTCTGATATGGTCGATGGTGAGAATGGTCATGCGGAATTCCTCCCCCCTGCCGCTCAATGATTACCGCTGGTTCACGAGTCACAGTTGCGGCGCCGTCGGTAATGCACGTGAGACTGAGCTCATTGATGGATTTCTGACGTTCTTTTACGTCGCATGGATGCATCATTAAAGAAGCCTCGGGGAAAATAGTACTCTTTTTCGTCCGATCCATACAATTTTTTATTTTAGGGCGGTCACAAAAACCACCTTTTCTCACGCCCGCGAACCATATTTTCGCGAAACGGACGCCCCAATGGCAGCCATCTCGATCATCCTGTTCTCTATGAAACCAAAGACATGCTCTACACATACAGGAAATAGCTCAACCTGGCAAGCAATGGCCGAATTTTTGTGACCACATCGTCGATTGCGATTGAAAGAGTTGACTTTCCCCTGGCTTTTCAGCATTGTATTATATTGGCTGTTTTCGGTTGTGCCGGAAGGATGGATAATTAAACAATAATCACGACCCATATATTTCAAAGGGTTCCGCCGGGTGGCTTTTCTCCCACAGGTGGGCGGTTGGCCTGATGGCACTTCCGAAGCCTCCATCATATCGGGAGGAATTGTTCTTAAGGCGCGGACTTCCCCCCACACTTTTGTAAACAGGAGGAAAACGATATGGATACCGTTGTTCTTGGAATTTCGGGAAGCCTTAGAAAGGATTCTGTTTCCACCAAGTTACTTCGCGCCTTTGGCGAGAGGGCGCCTAAAAACATCGACTTTAGGATTGCCGATATCAGCAGGCTGCCCATATACAACCAGGACCTGGAACTACCGGAGCCGGACTACCTGCTGGACTGGAAGAGGCAGATTGAACCGGCCAAGGGCATTTTGATAGTCACCCCGGAGTACAACCGCTCCATTCCGCCGGTGCTTAAAAACGCCCTGGACTGGGCCTCGCGGCCGCAGATGCCGCCGGGCAGGGGGCTCTGGGCCAACAGGCCTACAGCTATAGCCGGCTGCACGCCTTATACCCTCGGGGCTTTTGGCGCGGTGCATCATCTGCGGCAGGTTTTAACATTTTTAAACATGCCCGCTTTACAGCAACCGGAGTTCTATTTAAGCCAGGCCGCCGAAAAATTTGACGCGAACGGAAAACTAACCGACCCAACGACTATTAAGTTCGTGGACGGGCTGTGGTCCGAGTTCGTCAAATTTATGGAGCGCTTTTAGCCCGAATATTTGATTGGACAAAAGCGCCGGGCTTGCCTCCGATAAAGCGATCAGGAGGCCAATAAATTTCAGGTGAAGGCCTGTAGCGGCGTGCTATATTGGCATTCATAATCCTCCAAGAGGAAAGGGAGCATTATGCTTGAACTGAAAGATCTGGTTTTTTCCGTAGACGAAAAGGACGGGGAGAACGGCGGACAAAAAATCGAGATAATCAAGGGCATCGATTACAGCTTCGAAAAGGGAAAATTCTACGCCGTCACCGGACCGAACGGGAGCGGCAAAACGACGCTCGCCCGGCTTATCATGGGGATAAACAAAGAGACCTCCGGCTCCATTATTTTTGAAGGCGAGGACATCACAGGGCTTTCCATTACCGAGCGTGCGAAACTCGGCATCTCCTACAGCTTTCAGCATCCGGCGCGCTTCAAAGGGATCACCTTCCGTGACCTGCTTGCCATAGCGGGAGAGACCGATGATGAAGAAAAGCTTTTAAGCATAGTGCGCAGGATGGGAATTTGCCCACTCTCCTTTCTGGACAAGCCGGTGGACTCCACCCTTTCCGGCGGCGAGATAAAAAAGATCGAGCTTGCGACCACGATAGCGAGAAATCCAAAGCTCGCCATTTACGACGAGCCGGATACCGGCATCGACCTGTGGACCATCATGCCCATGGTAAACCTGCTTAAAAACGAGCAGGAAGAGAACGGCACCACCACCATAGTCGTAAGCCACAACAAGTCCT
The DNA here is from genome assembly GCA_002069125.1 of Spirochaetes bacterium ADurb.BinA120. Taxonomy (GTDB): domain Bacteria; phylum Spirochaetota; class UBA4802; order UBA4802; family UBA5368; genus MVZN01. The sequence continues at coordinate 1,739 of MVZN01000077.1, read as the reverse complement.
TTTTCGAGGTGGCGGATACCATCCTCATCCTTAACGGCGGGGCCATAATATACGAAGGGGACATGGAGGGGGCGCTGCCCATGCTCGCCGATTTCAGGATATGCAATTTTATCCCGTGCGAAAGAGGAGAAATGGATGCTCGATGCTTTAGATAAAAATCTGCTTAAGGCCGTGGCGGAACTGGAAGAGATCCCCCATGGCGCCTACAACATCAGAAAAAACGGCAAGCTGCTGACTCGCTCGACCACGGCCAACATCGACATCGAAACCAATGAAGAGGTCGACGGGATTACCGTTAAGATAGCGCCGGGGACCGTCAACGAATCCGTCCACATTCCGGTCATTCTAAGCAAGGCGGGCCTGCACGACACGGTCTATAATAAATTCATCGTCGGCGAAGGTTCCGATGTCACGATTGTCGCCGGCTGCGGCATCCATTGCGGCGGGCCCGAGCCGGAAGGCCACGAAGGCATCCACGAATTTATCGTTAAAAGCGGGGCGAAGATAAAATACGTTGAAAGGCATTACGCCGGAGGCCTCGGAGCCGGAAAGAGAACGCTGAATCCCACGACAAAGGTGGTTCTGGAAAGCAACGCCGTCATGGAGATGGAGCTCACGCAGATCGGCGGCGTGGACGAGGCCGTTCGTTTAAACGAGGCCGTCCTCGGACCCGGAAGTTCCCTTCTGATAGTCGAAAGGGTTATGACGGATAAAAACCAGAGCGCGGTTTCGCGTAACGAGATAATACTGGAGGGCATAGACAGCCGCTCCAACATGGTTTCGCGTTCGGTCATAAAGGGGAAATCCAATCAGGATTTTTACGCGACCATTATCGCGAGGGCCAGATGCCACGGGCACATCGAGTGCGACGCCATTATAATGGGCGACGGCACCAACAAAACCATCCCCGCACTGCATGCCGAACATCCGGACGCCGAGTTGAGCCACGAAGCCTCGATAGGGAAGATTGCCGGCGATCAACTGATGAAATTGATGAGTTTGGGCATGAGCTATGACGATGCGGTGAACACGATCATTCAGGGCTTTTTGCGGTAGTGTTCTTTTGGGAGTTAGGCGTCTCTGCGCCTACGCCCTCTGCGCGCACCGATCTCAACGCCCCCGGCGCTCTGCGCCACCCCCGGAGGGGGTTTTGCCGGTGCCGAGAGCTGGATGAAGTCAGATCACCAACAGACATCATCAAGCAGTCGTTAAGCTGTGCATCTCAAATCCCCTCAGCCTCTGGCAGCTCCCCTTTGCTAAAGGGGAGCCATACGAAAGAAACCGAATGCCATGCAAATAACTGAAAACAGCCTCCAGCTCAACAAAGAATAGCCATCGCCCTCCGAGCGCGAGGCGAGACCCGCGCCCCCGGCGCGCTGCGCCACCCCCGGAGGGGGTTTTGCTGATGCCGATGGCCGGTTGAAGTCAGATCACTAACAGATATAGTCGAAAAGTCGTTAAGTTGCTCAACAAAATCCCCTCAGCCTCCGGCAGCTCCCCTTTGGTAAAGGGGAGCCTTATTGAGAAGACTTGTTGCTGTTGGAAAGGATAAAGGCATTAATCTTTTGCGGAAAGTACGCGTTAGAGGCTCGCATGGGGCCTTTTCTTTGGATAAGGTGCGGCCCTCCCGGCCCGAGGGGCCTGTCCTTTCTTTTTTCGCGAAACCTCTCCCATTAAGGAAGTTAATCTACAAGCATTTCTTTTATGACGCTCTTGACTTCTTTTATTGTTTTATCATT
>MVZN01000076.1 GCA_002069125.1 Spirochaetes bacterium ADurb.BinA120 | reverse complement strand
AGCCGCTTCGGCGCTCCCGGGCTTCCTTTTTCCAAAGATGTTTTCAATCTATTCCGCCGAGCGATATCGAGCAAATATCCGTATCATCGCCCTCATCTATGGCCACCCCGAAGCCAAATTGTCATGCCTTTTTTGCGCTATCGGGCCCTACGCCCGATAATCCATTGACATAAACGCCTCGCCCTGCTAAGCCCATCAACATGGAAGGGTTTTTCAAAAATCTGCTTCTCGCCTTCATCCCGGTGTTCGTGGCGGTTGACGCCATCGGCACGCTGCCCATATATATCGCGCTCACCGATACGATGGGGCGGGCGGAGAAAAGGCTTGTGCTGATCGAGTCGCTCGTCACGGCCCTATGCCTGGCGGTGGGCTTCATCTTTCTCGGCAAGCTCATCTTCCGCTTCCTCGGAATCACCGTGGGGGACTTCATGGTCGCCGGGGGAGCGGTGCTCTTCTGCATCGCCATTCTCGACATCCTCGGCCCACAGGAAGGGCGGAAGATCTCGCAAAAGCAGTTAGGCGTAGTGCCGCTCGGAACCCCGCTTCTGGCCGGGCCCGCGCTTCTTGCGACATCCCTCCTCATCATCGAGGAATACGGCATAGTCCCGACGATCGTATCGGTCACCCTGAACATACTCATTGCGGGAGGCATCTTCTCCCTCTCCAATCTGCTCATCCGGCTCCTCGGGGAGGCCGGCTCCAAGGCCCTCTCCAAAATAACAAGCCTCTTCCTTGCGGCCATAGCCGTAATGATCGTCCGCAAGGGGCTCGTATTTCTGTACTCCGGCATGTAAAGCCCGAAGGCCTCCGGACCCGGCCGCTCACCCCTCCGGGAATATCCGAAAAGGCCCGTCTTTAAAGCCCACAGCGCCTTCGACGCCGGCCCTTAAGCAGGGCCACCCGAAGCCGAATAATTATCTCAAAACATGAGAAAAATGCTTTACAAAAATCCACCAGGCCCATATTATCTCAGGAATCGAGGAAATATGCGGAATTCCAAGAAGATCGACCACGCCCTCCTCAAGCTCAACAACCGGCTCGAGATACTCCGGGTGCTACGCGAAAGCGGGCCCATGTCCCGCAATGAATTAAAGGAAAAAACCGGGCTGAGCTGGGGCACCATCACCGCCTTTATAAAGGAGCTGATGGACATGCGCGTCGTGGTCGAAACCGGAAAGGAGAGTTCCAGGCTCGGGCGAAAACCTGTTGGGATAGATCTGGACACCTCCTCGCGCTTCATACTGGCCATGCGCGTGGGAGGCTCTTACGTGAAAACCATGGTCATGGACATCAAGGGGACGGTAAGGGGGGAGCTTAAGGCCGCGATAAAGCCGGACGACCCGGGCCGGACGATCCTACGGGAGGCCATGGAAACCTCCCTTGGCCTCCTTAAAAATAACCGGATCCCGCTTTCCCGGCTCGCCGGAATCGGTTTCACCGCCCCGGGGGCGATCGATTCCGAAGCCGGCGTATGCCTGTATTCGCCGCGCCATCCCCGGTGGAAGGACGTTCCGGTCCGATCGCTTGTCGAGAAGCGATTCGAAGCGCCCTGTTTCGTGGACCACGCAAGCTACTGCTCGGCTCTGGGCGAGCAGTGGTTCGGCTCCGCCAGAGACAAGCGCAACTTTCTAAGCGTCCCCATTGGAAACGGCATCAGCGTCGGAATAATCATCGACGGCAGGGTCTACCGCGGCCATGACCACATGGCGGGCGAATTCGGGCATAGCTGCATCGACCCGGCCGGCGAGCTATGCGTTTGCGGGCGCAGGGGCTGTATAGAGGAGTATGTATCCGGCCGCGCCCTGGCGCGACAGGCCGAGCGGCTTTTCGCCGGAAAAAGGCGCGCGACCCGGCCCCTTTCGGACCCCGAAGGAAAGCCCGGGGGGGAGGCGCTTTTTCTCGCGGCGAAAGCGGGCGACTCCGCCGCGGCGCGAATCTTAGAGCGCATGGGAAGCTGCCTCGGCATAGGACTTTCGAACCTCATCAATATATTGAACCCGGAAGCCATAATAATCAGCGGGGGCGTATCGAAGGCCCACGAATTTTTCCGCCCCGCTCTCGAGCGGGCCCTGGAAAAACACGCATGGCACTTCTCGAGCAGGGAGATCATGGTGTCGAAGCTGGAAGACCCGGTCCTGCTCGGAGCGGCCGGAATCGTAATGAGCAAGATCTTCGTCGAAGGGCTGTTGTTCGAAAAATTTCGAAACGGAGGAAATTCATTATGAGATCGACGGAATGGTGGAAGCACGCCGTGGTCTACCAGATCTATCCGCGCAGCTTTAAGGACTCCAACGGCGACGGCATAGGCGACATAGGGGGCATACTCTCGAGGCTCGACTATCTGAATGACGGCACTGACTCCTCCCTCGGCATCGACGCCATCTGGCTTAACCCGGTATACCCCTCACCACAGTACGACTTCGGATACGACATCATGGACCACCGCAACATAGATCCGCAATACGGCAGCCTGGAAGACTTCGACAGGCTCCTCGCCGAGGCCCACAGGCGCGGCATCAGGATCATTATGGATTTCGTGCCCAGCGTCACCTCGCACCTGCACCCATGGTTCATAGAGTCCCGCTCCAGCGCCGCCAGCCCCAAACGGGACTGGTATCTGTGGAGGCGGACCTCGGGCAGGACCGAATATCCGAACAACTGGTACGGCTTCTTCGGAGGAAGGGCCTGGGAGTGGGACAACAAGACCGGGGAATTCTATTATCACAATTCGCTCCCGGAGCAGCCGGACCTTAACTGGCGAAACCCCGAAGTGGCGAGGGCCATGCTCGACAATATGCGCTTCTGGTACGACCGCGGCGTGGACGGATTCCGCATAGACGTGCTGAACTACGTGTACAAAGACAGGGAGTTCCGAAGCAACCCTCCGTGCCTGGGCCGCCGCCCCTACGAGATGCAGCGCCATATATACGAAAAAGACCTTACCGAATCCTACGAGGTGGCCGGGATGATGCGCGCCGTCGCCGATGAGTACGGAGAGAAGATGCTCGTCGGAGAGATATACAATCCGGACATCGAATACGCCGCAGGATTTCTCGGGGAAAACAAAGACGGGGTGAACATGGTCTTCAACTTCTCTTTCGCCGAAGCCCCGTTCAACCCCCGCCGTTTCAGAAAGGAGATCGAAAATTCCGAGCGCGTCATAGCGAAAAGGGGCTGGCCCTCCTATTTCCTCTCCAACCACGACATCACCCGGCACATCAGCCGCTTCGGCGGCGGAGCCCGTTCCATGGAGCGGGCCCGGGTGGCGGCCGCCATGCTTCTCACACTTAGGGGCACGCCGTTTCTCTACATGGGCGAGGAAATTGGGATGGCGCAGACGCCGCTTTCCAGGCGGGATATTCTGGACCCGCCCGGCCAGAGGTACTGGCCCTTCTATAAAGGCCGCGACGGGGCCCGCACGCCGATGCAATGGAGCGCGGCCCCGTACGCCGGTTTTTCCACGGCACGGCCCTGGCTTCCCGTACATCCCGATTACCCGAAGGTGAACGTGGAAAAGGCCTCCGGCGATTCCTCCTCGCTCCTGCGCTTCTACCGGCGCCTCATCTGGTTTCGAAAGGAGCAGAGCGCCCTTCTCGACGGAAGCATTCGGTTCCTCGACGCCGGCGGAAAGACGCTCGCTTTTCTTCGCGAATCGGAAAGGCAGCTCCTGCTCGTGTGCATGGATTTTTCGGGCGGCGGCACGCGCTTTTCACCGCGCGGGCTCGAGGGCGCGAGTGGCCGGCTCGTTTTTTCATCGCACGATATCTCGAATCCCGAGATATCGTGCGATTCCATCAAGCTCCCGCCTTACGGCGTAATGATCGCCGAGATATAACGGCTCCCTACCGGGACGGAGGTAATTATGACAGGAAAGGACAGGCTGAGCATAAGAACGAAAACCGGATACGGAGTCGGCGACCTTGGGGCCAACCTCGTCTTCACGACGGTGAACTTCTATCTGATGTATTTTCTTACGGACATTTCCCTGCTGGAGGCCTCGCTCGCCGGGGTCTCGATGATGGCCGTAAGGCTTATCGACGCATTCGCCGACCCGCTTATCGGATACTGTTCGGACAGAACCAGCACCCGTTGGGGCAGAAGAAGACCATACATATTGTTCGGCTCCTTTCTGGTCGGCATCTCTTTTTTCCTTCTCTTCACACGCGTGGAGGCGGCATCGACGGCGGCGCGCTTCGCCTATTTTACCGCGATGTACCTCATCTTCTTCATAGCCTATTCGCTCGTAAACGTCCCCTATTCGGCCCTTACGCCGGACATGACCCAGGACTTCAACGAGCGCACCAACCTGGTGGGCTTCCGCATGGCCGCTGCGGTCATAGGCTCTCTCATCGCCGCGGGCGCCACGAAGGCGCTGGTGGGGCTCTTTCCGGACGAGGTATCGGGATTTCAGTCCGTGGCGGGCATCTACGGGATCGTCTTTATAGCCATGTCCCTCATCGTCTTCCTGTCGGTGCGCGAGCGGACCGTCGAAACCGTCTCGCGGGCGGGAGATTCCCCGGTGCGCCTTTATCTCGCGGCGTTTAAAAACAGGCCGTTTCTCATCGTCGCGCTCACCTACATACTCCATACCATGGCGGTGGTGGTCATCAGCGCCACTATGATCTACTATTTTAAGTATTACATCCAGAGGGAGGACCATATCGGCACGATCTTCCTTACGCTTCTGGGAACGGCCATCGTTTTCATTCCGTTCTGGGTGACGGTAAGCAAAAAGATCGGCAAAAAGCTCTCCTACAATTCGGGCATGATCGTGTTCGCTCTGGCGATTCTCGTCCTGTTCTTCATGGGGCCGGAAAGGCTCGGCATAATGTACGCCATCACGGCCCTTGCCGGGGCCGGGTTTTCCACCTTCTTCACCCTTCCCTGGGCGATCGTTCCCGACACCATCGAATACCACGAGTCGCAAACCGGAAGGCGCGACGAGGGCATCTTTTACGGCATCTGGAGTTTCGGCCCCAAGGTGGGGAGCGCCCTTGCGAGCCTTTTTATAGGCGTGGTCCTCTCGTTTGCGGGATACATCCCCAACGCGGCGGTGCAGAGCGAATCCGCCCTGCTTGGCATTCGCATAACGCTGTCGGTGGTGCCTTCCGCGGTCATAGTGGCCGGCATAGCGATAATGAGCTTTTATCCGATAACGCAGGAACTCTACGAGGAGATTGTCCGCGGCCTCGAAAAGGAGCGGCGGTAAAAATGACAACAGGAAAGGGGGGCGCACAATGAACATCGAGAACTATTTAAGGGGGGGGAATCTCCCCGTTAAACACATCCCGCCGGGAAAACGCTACGACGAGGCCGCGACGCTGACCGAAGGGTATTTTTTTTCGGCCGGGATATGGTACCTGGTCGGAAAGCTCGGCGACCGCTTCTCGTCCGAGCAGACCGACATGAACGTTTCAATGGAAGAGGCCATCGAATTTCTATACAGGCTCGGGGTTAAGGGCGTATCCATGCACTATCCCGGAGAGTTCTCGGACGAGCATGCCGATACCATCATTGCGATGCTGAACGAAAGGGGGATGAGGACCGTCTCCATCGGAGCGAACACCTTCTCGCACCCCATGTTCAAGTTCGGCGGGCCGTCGAGCTCCGATCCGGAGGCCCGCGCGGCCGCCATGGAGATCCTTAAAAGGGCGCATGGCCACGCCATCCGCGTCGGGAACGCCTTTCAGAACAACTGGGCCGGGCGCGACGGCTTCGACGGGCACTTCATATACGAGCCCGTGGTCCAGTGGGAGCGGACGCGCGACGGCTATGTGGAGCTCCTCCTTCAGGGCGGAGGAAAGTGCGGAGTGGCGATCGAGTTCAAGCCCTACGACGCGCCGGAGCAGTCCGTGGTAAAGACCGCCGAGGAGGCCATATTGATGGGGCGCGACGTCCAGGACGAGATGGTGCGCCGCGTGGGGGCCGCAGAGGCGGAGAAATACAAAGGCAAGCTGGGCATCTGCATCGAGGACGCCCATGTCTACCTTTCCGTCCGCAAGGTGGCCGAGGCCGTGGCTAAGAGCATCGACGCCGGCATGCTCTTCCTGAGGCACGAAAACGACTGCGAGGGACGAATCGACAACGACAGGATATTCGGAACCATACACTTCTTCGACGCGCTGGAGGCAAGCTACATCCAGCTTACTAAAGATTGGGACGCGCGTGGGGGTATTCACGAGCCCGACATCTTCCCCCAGAAAGACGATCCCCTAAAGGCCTATATCCAGTCGCTCAATTCCATACTTTTCTATTACGCCCTCGCCGGGCGCATACGAGACGAGATACACAACGAGCCCATAAACGCATTCTATAAGGGGAAAGGGGCGGCCGAGGTTCACGACAGGCTCCTTAGAATTATCGCCCAGGGGATCGATTACAGGCCCATAGACCTGTCCCTGGCCGACCGCTTCAGAAAGGAGATGGGGATTCGGTGATTGCCAAAGTGGACATGGTGGGCATAGGCCTCAGGTGCGTGGATGTGGTCATAAGGCTCGGCGCCATGCCCGACTGGAAAACCGGCGGCCGGATGTCCGGCTTCGCCATACAGGGAGGCTGGCCGCCGCCTCCCGCCTCGGAGTGAGGGCCGGTTATATCGGCCCCTTTGGTAACGACGAATTGGGGCGGATAAAAACGAGCACGCTCGCCCGGTATGGGGTCGACCTCAGCCGCTCGTTTATTCGAAACGCGCCGGAATCCCAGGTGTCCGTCGTCTATGTCCACGAATCGACCGGCGAGCGCGTCTTCGCTCCGCTGGAAGCCCTCTTCCATGAGGACCTCGACGCGGGGGAACTCGACATGGACTACATCTCCTCCGCCGAGTACCTCCTTCTGGACGGCTTCTATCCCGAGGCCGCCCTCGCCGCAGCGGGGCAAATGCGCCGGGCCGGGAAGAGCACGGTCCTCGACATGGAGAAGCCCTCCGGGGGAGTGTTGCAGCGAATCGAGGAGCTCGCCGCGGCCTCGGACATTCTGATATGCGGCGAGGGGGGGATGGAGCATCTGACCGGCGAGAAGGACCCGTCCACGGCGGCCCGGGGGGTGATGGCGATGGGTCCCAGGCTGGTCGTGGAGACCCTTGGGGCTAAGGGCAGCCGGACCTTTACGTCCGAGCGCTCGTTCTTCACCCCGGCATTCGATGTGCCCGTCGTGAACACCACCGGGGCCGGAGACGTGTTCCACGGCGCCTATCTGGCGGGGCTTTTAATGAAGATGGACCTAAAATCCACCGCCATCTTCGCCTCCGCCGTTTCGGCCATCACATGCACCAGGCTCGACGGCTTCGACAGGCTTCCCGATCTCGCCACCGTGAACGAATTTCTGCAGAGCCGTAACATCGACATCGAAAAACCGGAATAAGGAGGCGCTATGCCCATCACTTCAATAATCGGAGAACTCGGCAGGGCCCGCAGGGGCGGGTACGCCATTCCGCTTTTCGGTTTTTTCGAGATGAACGCCGTGGAGGGCGTCATCCGGGCCGCGGAGGAGGCGTCCTCCCCCGTGATCCTTGGAATCTATACGAACATGATCGATGCCGACTCGGTGGAGGCATCCGCCGCGTACATACGGCGGCGGGCCGAGGGTTGCAAAGTCCCGGTCTCGCTCTTCCTCGATCATGGACAGAGCTACGAACAGTGCATCCGCGCCATGGCCTTCGGCTTCACTGACGTGATGTTCGACGGCTCCAGGCTTCCGTTCGAGGAGAATATGGAGATAACCCGCCTGATAGTGCGCGCGGCCCATGCCGTTGGCGCCGGGGTGGAGGCCGAGCTGGGCCACGTGGGGATGGCGGCCGACGAAGCGGGGGACTCCTCGGGGCTTACCGACCCCGATTCCGTGCGGCGTTTCGTCGCGGAGACAGGCGTGGATTCCCTGGCCATATCGATAGGAACGGCCCACGGCGTATATCGCGGGACGCCGCGGCTCGACTTCGATCTTCTTTCGCGGATCGCCTCGGTAACCGATATCCCGCTGGTTATGCACGGCGGAAGCGGCCTTACGGAGGAGCAGTTCCGGCGCGCCGTGGCCGGCGGGATGGCCAAGATCAATATCGCAACCGACCTGTTTCAGGCCTCTACGGCCGCCATGAGGGAGAAAGCGCTCCAGGAGGCCGACTATGGTTGCATGGTGGAGGCGGTAGCGAGCGCACATTATGAGCGATCGCTCCACTACTTCAAACTTTTCGGGTCGGTGAACGCCGCCGGCCGGGGAGATATGCGTTGATGCGCGACAGATGGAAAAAACGTGGCGGAGGGGATTGACCGGCATGAGTGGGCATATATGCGTTGTCGGGAGCCTCAACATCGATATCGCCGCCAGGGTCGAGCGCATGCCCGCGCCGGGCGAGACGATCGGCGGCTTCGACATGAAAATCCATCCCGGGGGCAAAGGCGGAAATCAGGCGGTGGCGGCGGCCAGGATGGGAGGCAGTGTATCGATCATAGGGGCCGTGGGTAACGACGACTTCGGCCGCATGCGAAAGGGCTGGCTCGAGAGCGAAGGCGTCGACACATCCCTCGTCCGGGTCGACGGGTCCGCGCCCACCGGAACGGCCCTCATCACGGTTGACGGCTCCGGTCAGAACAGCATCATCGTCATCCCGGGGGCGAACGGCGCCATAAGGCCCGAACACATCGAGGCCGCGCGCCACCGCATAGCCTCCTCCGCCCTCCTTATATGCCAGCTCGAGATACCGGTGGACGCGGTTTCGGCGGCAATTCGTATAGCGGCCGAAAACGGCACGCCGGTGTTATTGAACCCGGCGCCGGCCTGCCCCCTGGAGAGGGACCTCCTCTCCTCCGTGGACTTTCTCGTCCCGAACGAGATAGAGGCCGCTCAGATGAGCGGGATAGAGGTGACCGACGTGGATTCCGCCGTCGCGGCGGCGGAGAAATTCCATGACATGGGAACGCGAAACGTCGTCATAACCATGGGAAGCCGCGGTGCGATGATTTCCCATGCGGGCCGCGTCCGCCACTGGAATGCGCATAACGTAAAGGTCGTGGATACCACCGCCGCCGGAGATTCCTTTATAGGGGCCTTCGCGGCTTCGCTTATGGAGGGGCGAAGCCTCGAGGAGGCGGTGGAGGTCGCCATCTTCGCCTCAGCCATCACCGTCACCAGGCACGGCGCCCAATCATCGCTTCCCATTCGGTCCGAGGTCGAGGAGGCCATGGTCGAATGGCGCTGAGGGAACGCGCCCGGACCGGAACAGTGAATCGGGAGCGGGTATAATTATAGAAAACGGGACGCACGAATAAAGGAGGAAAGGCATGTATTCTTTCAGGAGACTGGGAAATGCGCATCGCGCAATCTCCGCCTCGATCTCCCTGTTTGCATCGTCGCTTAACGCACAGATAGTCATCATCTTTATCGCATTGGCAGGCATGATTTCCTGCGGGCACGATTCCGCCGCCGGGAAGCCGCCAAGAATTGAAAGGGGAATCATCGATCTTAGAAACTGGGATCTGGACAAGAACGACCCGCTTCCCATGGAGGGAGACTGGGAATTCCACTGGAACCGCCTCCTTGCCCCGGGCGACATCATCGAGGGCGTGGGTTCGGAAACCCGGGAATTCGTGAAGGCACCGGGCAGTTGGTCCTCCGGGGAGCACAACGGCAGATCTTATCCACGCGATGGATACGCCACCTACCGCCTTAGAATAATTACCGGGAAACCGGGAATGCGATTGGCTCTTAAATGCATGAACATCTCGTCCGCATACAGGGCCTATATCGACGGCAGGCTCGTGAGGGAGGTGGGAAGGCTCGCTATGGGGAAAGGAGAGGCCTCTCCGGCTGCCAGGCCGCAAGTTATACACTTTTCCGCCTCCGGAGATGAGACGGAGGTGCTGTTTCAGGTTTCGAATCATCACTTCTGCGACGGCGGCATTGTCGACTCGATCCAGATAAGCGGAGGTGAGATCCGTGATTTAGTGGACAAGCGGACAACGATAATCTCCAACCTTCTCCTCGGCGGGATCCTGCTTATCGCTTTTTATCATCTGATGCTTTTTCTCCTAAGGCGGGAAGAGAGGGCCCTGCTCCATTTCGCACTATTCTGCATAGCGGTTTTTTTGCGGGCCATGGTCCAGGGGGAACGGTACATGCAAGTCCTTTTTCCCTCTATTGGCTTCGAAACCATATTCAAGGTCGAATTCTCCGCATGGTACGCCGCCCTGCTATTGTTCCTGCTTTTCGTGCGAGAGCTCTTCCCCGCCGAGATGTCCCGGTGGGTGGTTCGGGTCGCCTCCATTTTCGTCGGGGCGGTCATACTACTCACGCTGTCGCTTCCTGTTCGTATTAACTCCCTTTTTATCGAACCATGTATAATTGTGACGGTTATACTGATACTTTACATACTCCTCATAGTGGCGCTGGCATTTTTTAGAAAGCGCCATAATGCCAGGACCTTCGCCCTGGGCCTGTCAATTATGCTTACTTCGGTCTTCAATGACATTCTCAACGCCTTGTCGATCATACACACCGGTTATATAATGTTCTGGGGACTCTATGTGTTCATCTTCATTCAATCCTATATGCTTTCAAGAAGATTTGCCGGCGCCGTAAAAACGGCCGAGAGCCTCACGAGAAAAACGGAACGCGACAAGCTGAAACTCGAGGGAATCCTTGGGGATATACGGGTCGCGGCGGCGGACCTCACCGAGTTCTCCGACACCATCACGCTTACCGTCAAAACCCTGAAAGACCAGATGACTGACCAGAATACAAGCCTGGAGGAGACCTCGGCTGCGGTGGAGGAGGTCAGCTCATCCATCGAACAAATAGCGCGAAACGCCCGGGAACAGGAGAACTCCATAGGGAAAAACAACTCGATTCTGTTCACCTACCTGGACTCCCTGGAGACGATCACCGGCGCCGCAAGAAACGCCCAGGGGCTGAGCGCAACCAGCATGGAGTTCATGGAAAAAGGGAGGCAGAGGCTCAATGGCATCGTCGAGGGGATGAAAGCGATAAAGAACTCCTCTGACGCTGTAGGCGATATCACCGAGATTATTAATGAGATCGCCGAGCAGAGCAGCCTCCTCTCCCTGAACGCCGCGATCGAAGCGGCCCGGTCCGGCGCGGCCGGCCGGGGATTCGCCGTCGTCGCGGATGAGATCGGCAAACTGGCGGACAGGTCCATCTCCCAGGCAAAATCGATACAGGACCACATCCAAAAGACCCTGGCGGATATAAACAGGGAGACGGAAAATAATCGCTGAGTCGTCAAGGGTTATTATGGAGGTTGGAAGAATCGTCGGCGATGTGAACACGGCCATCGAGAAGATAATGGATCTGTGCGTCGAGCAGAGCCGCATGGCCAGGGTCATACAGGAGAATACGGGACAGATAGCGGACGGCTCCAGCAGCATATCCAATGCCACCCAGCAGCAGAAGGAGACCACGGAGGAGATTTCGAAGGCCATTGAGGACCTCAACGGCATCATGAACGGAGTGGTCAACAATACAAATCTGCTTCACGATTCGATGCTGGTGCTGCAGAAACAGATAAAGGCCATGAACAGCATCTCCGGCGCCGCCGTTCCGTCCCCTTCTCCGGAATAGCGCGCCCGGCTGTTTCGGCTTTCATTCATAACGTGGGCATCGAACTGGGATGGGGCTTCTGTCCGCCCGTGCCCACTGCGTTCGTGCCTGATGGCGAGTTCGCATGGGAACCCCTGAAGCGTTCTGCTTTTTCCCTTGCCTTGCACCTCTCCCTCGTGTATCCTCTACGAAAACAAAGTAAGGCTGGATGTGAATTAAAATGAAAAATAGCATCGTTACGACCATCGACGAGATCTTCAACCCGCGCTCAATCGCCGTTACCGGCGTGAG
>MVZN01000075.1 GCA_002069125.1 Spirochaetes bacterium ADurb.BinA120 | reverse complement strand
TGAATTCACTCACGCTTCCCGGCGCAATCTTGAAGCCGGTCGAGTGGTCGCGGCCTTCGCCGGCGCCGCAGCCGGCCGCTGTAAGCGCCAGGGCGGCAAACAGGATGAACTTTTTCATTATATTGTGTAAACCAATCCGTAAAAATAACAGCGTAGTAGCTTCGCCGGGAACGGGAGTATTGTCAATAGGTTTTTTGGGATGTTTTTGCTCTTGACACAAGCTTTGTTTCGCCATATATTCACTCTACTCCGACTGTATTGGTATGGCATATTCGGCAATCAAGAGGGGGGGGACAGCTATAGTAGAGTTATTGCGCGGCCGAGAAATCAAGCCAGTGTTCCCAGGATTTGCGGCAAGTCTGATATCAATTAAAATGGTAATCATGAGAAGAGCAATAATACCCATCGTTATGGCGTTTTTAATGGCTTACACGGCTTTTGTGTCGGCAGAACAATTCACAACCCAGGACCGGGAACGAATCGTTCGGCTTGAAACGAATGTTGAAGCCGGTACCGCATCGATCCAGAGGCAACTTGATGATATCAAGAGCTTCATGTTCTGGGGATTCGGCGTTCTGTTCGGGGGGATGGGCATTCTGATAGGATTTGTGATATGGGACCGCAGAACCGCCCTCGAGCCTGTCGCCATAAAAACCCGCGAGCTTTTGGAAAGAGAGGAAAAATTGGAGAGGGCGTTGAGGGAGTACGCAAAAAAAGAGCCTAAGCTTGCCGCCATTTTACGATCACTGAATTTATAGCCCGCATATCACATTAACAGAGGCGCGAAATCACTTTCGCGCCTCTGTGTGTATTCATACAGTTACTTCTCCGGCTGCTTTTGTTCGCGCTCCAGCGAACACTGAGGGGCCATTCAGGTGGGTACGCCGAGCTTCGGAAGCACCCATCTGTTAAGCACGAACCATAAAACAATAATCACTACAAACCAAAGGGTCGAACCCACGGGAGAACCTCCTTTGTTGTCAGCAGCGTGAGCCATTTTCTATGAAGAATCCGGCCCCATACGGCGTTTCCTGGTAGTTTACGGTAACCGGCGCCCCTGTGTCGATGTACCGCTGCATGTCCCTGTCCAACAGAATGTCGATTCCATTGTTGTTTAAGAGAAGGTCCTTGGTATCCTCCGACTCATCCAGAGCCAGTCCCAAACGGGGGCCTCCTCAACCGACGCCGGCGAAAACTATGCGCAGCGCCGGCTTTTTGTACTCGGCTTCGGCCATTATGGCCAGGATCTTCTCCTGGGCGCTGTCGGTAATGGTGATGTTCATCGCTTCCCTCATATCCAATTTGTAATTCAGCGTCCTTTACTCCATTTCCAAAGCGGCTTTAAGAAAGCCGACCGCTAATAGAAGTTAGCGCTGTTTTAGCAAAAAGCGGAGTAAATATTCCGTATATTAAGAATATACTAAAATACTTTATTTTCGTCAATCAAATAATTTAGACGGGCTTAAAATAAAGAAAGCTCCGCGCAGCGCCGCGCTTCGATACGGGATGCGCCCTACTCAGCGTCCGCCCTTCGACAGGCTCAGCAACCACCTGGCTTGTCTATAGGTTTTCCCTTTTACTTACTCCAGGGCTGCGCAGCCTAACGCCCCCGGCGCGCTGCGTAATAGACGAGTGTTCATATAGGGCTTGGGTTTTATTGTTTTCTAAATAGGCGGTAAAGAAAGCTTAAGACCCTCACCCCCTGGCCCCCTCTCCCATTAAGATTGGAAAAAAAGGAGAGGGGGGAGTCTTATGAGAGAACTAGTTCTGAACTTTACCCTAAAACACCTTCCCAGAAACTTTCAACTTTCGACTTTCAACTTTTGACTGTTTCACTTTCAACTGTTTCCCTTTCGACTGCTTATTAGCCTCCCGTAAGCCGCCGAGCCCTCTCAGAACACTATGGCCAGAACATCGTCGAAATAGTTTACGAAGCGCGCGTCAAGGCCCGCCTTTACGTGCCCCGGAAGCTCGTCGAAGTCCTTCTTGTTCTCGAGAGGGAAGACAATGGTCTTCACCCGGGCGCGCTTGGCTGCGAGGGTCTTTTCCTTTACGCCGCCTATGGGCAGCACCTTGCCGGTTATGGTAAGCTCGCCCGTCATGGCCACTCGTTTTTTGACCGGCTTGTTTTTGGCAAGCGAGTAGAGCGCCGTAGCCATGGTTATGCCGGCCGACGGCCCGTCCTTTGGGGTGGCCCCAGCCGGAACGTGCAGATGGATGATGTGGCCCTCGAAATAATCCTTCGCGATGCCGTAATCATCGGCCCGCGATTGTATGTAGGTGTAGGCAATCTCGGTGGACTCCTTCATGACGTCGCCGAGCTGTCCGGTCTGTTTGTAGCCCTTGGTTTTGGACTGGACGGCCGTCGCCTCCACGTACAGGGTCGCGCCGCCCATGGCGGTCCAGGCCAGCCCCATGACCACTCCGGGTATGCTTCGGTCATAGAGCGAGTCGTCGGTAAATACCGGTTTCCCCAAAAATTCCTCAATATTATCGGGCGTGATGCGGATCTTCCCCTCGGCCCCCTCGGCGAAGCGGCGCGTGCACTTGCGCATTATCTTTTTAATGTTGTTCTCGAGGCTCCTCACGCCCGCCTCGCGCGCGTAGCCGTCGATGAGCTTTCTAAGCGCCTTCGAGTCTATGGAAACCATGCTGCTCTTGAGGCCGTGCTCTTTGAGCTGTTTGGGGACCAGATAGCGTTTGGCGATCTGGAGCTTCTCCTCGAGGATGTAGCCCGAGAGCTTCATGAGCTCCATGCGGTCCAGAAGCGGGGGCGGGATGGTGTCGAGCTGGTTCGATGTGGCTATAAATAGGATGTTGGACAGATCGAAGCGCACGTCTAAGTAGTGGTCCAAAAACTGCGAGTTCTGCTCCGGGTCCAGCACCTCGAGGAGGGCCGAGGCCGGGTCGCCCTGGAAACTCGCGCCTATCTTGTCTACCTCGTCGAGCATTATGACCGGATTGGCGGTGCCGACGAGCTTCAGGCTCTGGATGAGCTTGCCGGGCATCGCGCCTATGTAGGTCCGCCTGTGGCCCTTTATCTCCGCCTCATCGCGCATGCCGCCGAGCGAGAAGCGGTAGAACTTGCGTCCCAGGGCCTCGGCCACCGATTTGCCGATGGAGGTCTTGCCCACGCCGGGAGGGCCGACGAAGCAGATGATGGAGCCGGCGATGTTGCCCTTCATCTTTCCTCTGGCTATGAATTCGAGAATGCGCTCCTTGATGTCCTCAAGGCCCCAGTGGTCCTTATCCAGGACCTTTCGCGCCTTGGCGATATCGTAATTGTCCTCCGAATACACGCCCCAGGGCAGGGAGGTAAGCCATTCCATGTAGTTACGGCTTACGCCGTACTCCGCGGAATGGGGCTCGATCACCCGGAGCTTCTCCATCTCCTCGTCGAAGCGCTTTTTGGCCTCCTCGGAGAGTTTTAAATTTTTGGCGCGCTCCTCGAACTTCTCGAGCTCCGAGGTCTTCTCGTCCTTCTCCAGCCCCAGCTCCTTCTTGATCTCCTTAAGCTGTTCGCGCAGAAAGAACTCCTTCTGGTTGCGCTGGACCCTCTCCTCTATCTGTTGCTGGATTTTCCGCTGGATCTTGTTTAGCTCCAGCTCCTTTTTAAGAAGCAGAAGCACCTTCTCCACGCGCTTCTTGACGTCGAAGGTCTCCAGTATGTCCTGTACCTCGGAGGCCTCGGAGGAGGTCATGGAGGCGACGAAATCGGCGAGCTTGCCGGGGTCCTCTATCGTGAAACGGTTCAGGAATAGCTTAAGCTCCTCCTGGAAGAGCGAGTTGGACTTAATGAGCTCCTTCACGGAGGAGATTATCGCCATGGAGTAGGCCTTCATCTCCTCCGTGGGCGGGGCGTCTTCCTCGTAGTTGTGGCGGACCCTCCATCGCGTAACGGGCTCGTCGGCGAGCGCCTGCTCCAGGGTGAAGCGTTTGATTGCGGTAATCATCACCTGTATCGTCTTTTCGTCCATCGGTGACACGCGTATAATCTTGATGCTTGTTCCCACCGTGTAAAGATCGTCGGAGACCATTGGGCCGTCGTGCTGGTTTCGAATAAGCACGGCGCCGCCCACCTTGCTTTCGCTCTCCATTATCTCGCGGGCGGCGGCGAGCATGCGGTCGCCGCTCAGGACCATGGGAATCATCATTCCCGGAAAAAGCGGCCGGTGCGAAACCGGGATGATCGGAAGTACGTCGGGCAGAATCTCCGACGGTATGATAAGATGCGTGTTCGTGCCGTTGTTCTCGGTATTTTCCTTATCGCTCATTTTAAAGCCTTCCTTGACGATGGTGCTTTTTCTGTTCCGGAACAGGCCCCGCGCCGTACGGGCGGGGCCCCGTCGGGCCTGGCGGCCGGACGGAAGGGTTTACAACCGAATGGGACAATTCTACAGGTCCGGTCGTAATAATTCAAAGATTTTTCGGCGTACCGCGCGCGTTTTTACGTCGGATGTCGAGGCGGCGATCATGATCGTCGCCTCGACGGGACCGCCCGAGGCGGGCATTCCTTCCGGCGCGAAATGTTACTTGACGGCGCCGCCATTTTATGAAGTACTATTGCGCACCGGCGCGCGCCCCCTCGCAGGTGGCGCCTATACCGTACCGAAAGGAGAGATGCCGTGAAACGAATCCTGCTCATTTTACTTGGCCTCAGTCTGTGGATTCCGTCGGCTCGCGCCGCCGTATATCTGGAGGGCGTGGCCGCCTATACGAACGCGGGCAAGGCCGATACCATGCTCGGTTTCGGCGCGGGCGTCGGTTTCCAGGCGGGGGAGAACATCAATATCTTCCTTAGAGGGCTTAGCCACACGAAGACCGAGAACGCCGGCACCATGGACAAGGCCGAATACTCACACGACATGGTGATGGGCATATTCGAGTATGCCTACGCCTTCCCCACGGCCCCTTTCCGCTGGATCACCTCCCTCGGCGTCGGCATGACCATGACCGAAGTGCAAAAAGACAGCCAGTCCGTTGACCTTTCGGAGATGGGCATGGCCTTTGGGGTGTGGACGGGTTTCCTCTGGACGGCGACACAGCATATAGCCCCTTACCTGCAGATAGGCTATCATAAATCGATGTATTCCGAGGACTTCGAGGGGGAGAACGTCGGGGGCTACCAGGTCCTGTTCGGCGTGCGCTTCACGCTGTTCGGCCGGAACCGCGCCCTCGACTCGGACTACTGAAGACGCCTGCCTTACCTTGCCGGCGCGCCGCCGGGCGCTGTGGGCAGGTCGGCTGCGATCATGCCGGCGATAGCCGCCACCGGGTCATCGAAGAGCGAATCGGGCTGCTGTATAGACAGCATTAAAAGGAGGCTTCGGTCCTTCATGTCCACTGCCCGCACCCACGATGCTCGACGGTCCCTGCTGAATCCCACTATCATAAGCACGTCGGCCGAGCCGCCGAAGCCCCTGGCCATCCGCTCCAGGGCCTTCTCCTTGGTTCCCGCATAGGCGAGATCGAATTCCCGGAAGAAATCGCGCGTCTCCTTTACACGCTCGTCGAAGCGCGAGTTGTTCCATGGGCCGTGGTAAAAGCGGACATTTCGCGCGTCTCCGCAGGGCTCCAGGGATCCGGTCTTCGTTGTGACGTATCGAAAGGCCGCAAAGTGGCCTGAGGCGGTGAGGGCTTCGATGTCGTTGTTCTGCGCGCATAACACCGGAAAGCCCTGTTCGAGAAAGGGAATGTAGAAACGGTTGAGCTCTTCACCGGAGACGTTGGTGATGAAGGCTATGCGCGTGCCGGCGGGAACGGCGCGCGCTTTATACAGGCCGTCCCCGCGCAGGTAGGCCGCCAGGACCCGTGTGACGCGGTCCACCAGGCGGAATATCTCGGCCTCCATCCTCTCTGTGCTCGTAAAGCTGAACACCTCCATGGTTTTCCGGCCGCAGACGCTGAGCCGTATTTCGATGCGGTTTCCCGGAAGCGGGAGGAAGGAGCCGGTTATAAAGTAGTCGGCGCCCGCGATTCCGGCCGCCTGGGCCAGCTCGTCGACTGAATAGAGCTTTTTAAGCTCCATGCCGCGCTTTCTAAACCGCTCGTCCACGGACGCCGGCCTGAGCACGGTCATCATGTACTGCGAGGCCAGGGACGAGGCGAAGGAGTTCGGGAATATGGTCTCCAGATAATCATAGTTGGCGTTACCCGAACGGTTGAGCAGGTAGCCGAACGCGACATCGCCTGCGGCCTTTCCGGGGACCGCCAGCGCGAGGGCAGCCGCGAGCGCGGAGAATAGAAGCGGTCGGAGTCTCAAGGCCTACATTCCGGAGAGGCTCGTTATGAAATGGTCTATGATCGATTCGATCGTATCGCTGTAGCGCGTCGGGTAGTTCTCGAGCCACACCAGCTCGTAGCTCGCGAGGTCTATGGCGCGGCCCCAGCTTACGCGCTCCCAGTCGTTTAGCTCGAAAAGGATAAGGTAGCGCACGTTGTAGCGCTCCTTCATCTCGCCCAGCGTTTCCGCCTTCTGCATCTCGTAATTGTAAATGGTGAGCTTGTAGAGGTTGTCGTGGGCTTTCTGGATGTTGAAGGGCGAGCCCTGATCGTTAAGCGACGATTCCTGTGCGATCTTCTTGAAATCGCGAATGTCGTAGACGTCGCGCATGGCGTAGAGATCGGAGGCGTTGAAGGCCTTTACGCGGTAGTCCTTTTCCATGAATTTGGCAAGCACCACGTTCTGTATGTTGGTGGGGCAATCGACGACGACCACAACGGCGGATCCGGGGCCTATCTTCTGCTTGCCGTACCGCACCGCCTTTTTGCCCGCGCATGCCAGGGACACGGCAAGCGCGAGCGCGCATGTGGTAAAGAGTAACGCTTTGGTTTTCAGCATGACCGCACCTTCTTTGCTGGAATTGGCGTCGTCACGGCCGACGTCGACCGCCCGATAGAATGCGGTTTTTTTGCGTGAATGTCAACGATAAAATAAACGGAACGGGGCGCGCCGGGCCGCGGTATTGGGCTTAACGGCGCGCCTGATGGGATGGACTACTTTTCCGCCGGGGCCTCGGCCTCGTCGGCCTTTTTCTCGGTCTTATGCATCTCCTTCTTCAGAAATTCGGTGTTCTTCTTGATGCCCTTTTCGTCGCGGAGCGCCTCGACCATCTCGCGGATCTTTACCTGGAGCTTCTGCTGCTGTAGCTGCTGCCTGATAAAAGTCTCGGCCTGATCGGCCGGCACGCCCCTGAAGCGGGCGCCCTGCTGGCGGTAGACGCTCTCCACCTCCTCGTTGGTTGGCTCTATCTCGTTCTTGAATTTCTCGCGCACGTAGTAGCCGACCACAACGGCCTCCTTGGCCATCTGCATGAGGGCCTCCACCTCGTTGTCCTTGGCGATCCCGTCGCTTACGGCCTTTTTATAGACAAGCCGCTGGCGGATGAGCTGTTCGAGGAACTCCTGCTTGTTGAGGGTCGGGTTCTTGGCGACCTGCGCCGGATCGGCCGCAAGCTCGTCTATCTTCTCCTTCGGAAGATTGTACAGCGACTTCTGCTGGGCGTAATAGAAGGTGTCCAGCTCCTCTATGGTGATTGTGTCGCTGTCGATTTTTGCCACCCATTCGCCGCCGTACTTGTTGCACGAGCCGAGAAGCGCGACGGTCGCGAACAGGCACACGAATGTCGATACTGTTATCCTGCTTTTCATGAGGGAGTTCCTTTAATACATTTTATATGAAGATAAACGCGCATGTAGCGGCCGGAAACTCGTAATCCTCCCGGACAGCCTTGAAGGCTATTGGGTCAGGATATTTGTTGCAACCATTTTTTTAGCTCCACAAGCTTTTTTTCGTCCCCCTTTTCGGTGGGCTTAAAAAGGACCATCTCGTTGTCGGAGGGGTCAAGCGATATACGCCGGTCCCGCCTGATAAGGGCCACGATTTTGCCCGGATCCACGCGGGAGTTGCCGGAAATGCGCAGGCGGACTCCGCGCGAGTCCTCCAGGATTTCGTCGATCTCCAGCGCGGAGGCCAGCGCCCGTATCTTCTCCAGGGCCACCAGCACGCGCACCTCGGCCGGGGGGGGGCCGAAGCGGTCGGCCATCTCCCTTTCGATCTCCTCCACCTCGCCCTCCATCTCGCAAGACTCCAGGCGCTTGTAGAACTCTATCTTCTGGCGCTCGTCGGCGATGTAGTCCTCGGGGATGAAAAAGTTCGTCTTTAAAAACACCGGGGTGCGGAACGACCGCGCGGGCCTCTCGCCCTTTAGCCTGCGCACCGCGTCCTCCAGCATCTGGCAGTAGAGGTCGAACCCCACCTCCATGATATTGCCCGACTGCTCGCGCCCCAGGATGTTCCCCGAGCCGCGAATCTCCATGTCCTTCATGGCGATCTTGAAGCCGCTGCCAATGTCCGAATACTCGGCTATTACCGCAAGCCGCTTCTGTGCGGTTTCGGACAGGGCCGTGTGGCGCGGGTACATTAGATACGCGTAGGCCCTCGCGGCCGAGCGCCCCACGCGGCCCTTCATCTGGTAAAGTTGCGACAGGCCGAAGGTGTCGGCCCGGTTTATAATGATGGTGTTTACGTTCGGCATGTCCAGGCCCGACTCTATTATGGAGGTGCTTACCAGCACGTCGTATTCGCGGTCAAGAAAGGCGATCATCACCTCCTCCAGCTCGTGTTCGTGCATCTGTCCGTGCGCAACGCAGAACGAGGCCTCGGGCACCAGCTCGCCCAGCATCTTCGCCTGGGCGTCGATGGTCTGTACGCGGTTGTGCACGTAGAACACCTGGCCTCCTCGCTCGGTCTCCTTTAGGATGGCGTTTCGGACGATATCGGCGTTCTCCTCTATAACATATGTCTCTATGGCCTGGCGATTTTCCGGGGGCGTGGCGATGATGGACAGGTCTCGGATGCCGGATAACGACATGTGCAGCGTGCGAGGAATCGGGGTGGCCGAGAGGGCGAGCACGTCCACCAGGGTTCGGAGTTTTTTAAGCTGCTCCTTGTGGCGCACGCCGAAGCGCTGTTCCTCGTCGATGACGAGAAGCCCAAGGTTTTTGATGGAGATGTCCCTGGCTAAAAGGGCGTGCGTGCCTATTACGATGTCAAGCCTCCCCCCGGCCAGGCCGGCCTTCGTGCGCGCCAACTGCGAGGGCGTGCGGAAGCGCGACATCATGTCTATCGTTATGGGGTATTCGGAGAATCGTTTTTTGAACGTGGAGAAGTGCTGCATGGCGAGCACCGTGGTGGGCACAAGCACCGCCACCTGCTTGCCCGCCATTACCGCCTTGAAGGCCGCTCGTATGGCCACCTCGGTCTTGCCGAAACCGACGTCGCCGCACACCAGCCGGTCCATGGGCTCGGCCTTTTCCATGTCGTCCTTTATGTCCTCCACGGAGGTGATCTGGTCGGGCGTCTCCTCGTACTCGAACTTCGACTCGAACTCCTCCTGCCACACCGTGTCGGGCGGAAACTGATAGCCCTTCATGGCCCGGCGTTTCGAGTATATCTGAATCAGCTCGCCCGCGATCTCCTCCACCGAGCGCTGTACGCGGTCCTTTATGCGGTTCCAGGCCGACTTTCTGCCAAGCGCGTCCACGCGGGGGGTGCGCCCGTCCATGCCTATGTACTTCTGCACCATGGTTATCTGGTCAAGCGACACGTACAGCCTGTCGGCCCCCTCGTACTCTATGAGGAGAAAGTCCCGCTCCACTCCGCCGGCCGCCATGCGCTCGAGCCCCCTGAACACGCCAATGCCGTGGTTGATGTGCACCACGTAGTCGCCCTGCTCCAGCTCCAGGAATGATTCGATCGGCCGCGATGCCCCTCGCTTGAACTGCCTTTTCTTGCGGTACGATTTTCCGAAGATATCGTGATCGGTAAGAAGGAGCGTCTTAATCGCGGCGAGTTCGACGCCCTCGCGAAGCGGAGCGAGCACTATGGAGAGCGGCGCGTCAGCGTCCAGCTCCTCGAAGCCGCCGGCGGGGCCAAGCTCACCGAAGAGGTCGAACAGGCGGCGCGCCTGCCCCTCGAAGGCCGTGCAAATGACGGCGCGCCAGCCATCCGCAAGGCGCGCGGAAAGATCCTCGCGCACCTGTTTGATCTTTCCGTGGTAGTTCGGGATGCTCCGCATGCGCCACTGGAGCGCGCCCGGCGAGGCGGTAAACACCTGGAGCTCGAGCGCCCGGGCGCGGGCCTCCTCGAAGGCCCGCTTGTCCAGAAGCCTTTCGGGCGAAAGGCAGAACACCGAGCGCGACTTGCGCTGGTACAGCTCGTCGAAAACTTTAAGAAGCCGGTCCCGCTGCGCGATGAGCTCCATGCTCTCCAGAAACACCACCCTGTGCCCGGGGGCCAGGTAGGCGAGCGGGCTAACTCCCTCCGCAAGCAGAGGGAAGAGATCCTCAACTCCGGGTAGAGGGCCTTCGTCGCCGAGATACGCGCCGGGCACATCGCGGTCCCCTCGTTCACGGGAGACGGCGGCGCGTAGCGCGGCGGACTCCGAGGCCCCCAGCACGAGTTCCCTCCGCGGGAAGATTGTTACGGAGTCGAGCCTGGAAAACGAGATCTGGCTTTCCGCGTCGAACTCGCGGATGGAATCCAGCGTGTCGCCGAAAAAGTCAAGGCGCACCGGGTTGTCGCCGGTGGGAAGAAAGACGTCTATAATGCCGCCCTTCACCGAAAACTGCCCGAACGACTCCACCCTGTGCTCTCGCGTGTAGCCGAAGTCAACCAGGGCCGAGGCTATATCGTCGAATGGATAGTCCTCGCCTGTCGAAAGGCCAATGCCCTTTTTAAGGAGGAAGTCGCGGGGCGGAACGCGGCGAAGGAGCGATTCCACAGTGGCGACAACCACGCAGGGCTCGCCCGAGGCCATTTTATAAAGAGCCGCAACCCGCTCGCGCAGCAGCTTTTCTGCGGGCGATACGAACTCGTAGGGCAGGGTCTCGTAGGGGGCCAGGGTATGGACGAGGCGCGGGTCCAAAAAGCACGACAGGTCAAGAGCGAACTCCCGCATGGCCTGGGCGTTTTTTGTAACTACCAGTATGGGAGCAGGATTCTCGTTGAAAAGCGAGGCGGTGATGAAGGGGAATGAGGAGGGCGCCACGCCCTCCACGGAAAGCCTGGTATCGCGGCGGGCGCGGTATTCGGCGAACTCGCCGGAGCCGATGAACGACAGGGTAAGTGGTTCGAGGAGCATTGGCTTTTCCTGTGGGACGGGGCGCGCCGTCAGTAACGGAACTCGATCTCTGAGAGGACCGAGTCGTCCAGAATGCCCCCTTTAAGCGTGGCGTTTTTGCCGAGGTCCATTATGCGGCCGAGTTTGCGCTTCGTCGAAAAATAGCGGCAGCCGTAATAGGCCGAGGCGGCGGCCCCGGTTGCCGACGATGTGAAGGCCAGCACGCAGATTACGGTGCTTATAACCCCGAAGTCTATCACCGAATAAAACAAAAGTCCAATGCCGAACGACAGCGCGGCGCCCCCGGCGAAGAAGAGGCTGTTACAGCCGTTTTGCAAACGGTTGTCGCGCTCTGTGTGGAGCCAGGGGATAAGATAGCCGGGCGGCAGGTCGTCGAGCCCGCTCTTTTCGGCCGTCAGTTCGAACTCGCGCTGTATCGGGTAGCGTGCGTAGTGGTAGTGGCGCGTGCCAAGGGGGCTCGTCCCGCTCAGGCGCTCTATGGTGTATTCGTACCGGCCCGGCGCGAGTTCGGAGGGCAGGCGGAGCATATAGTACTGGCGGTAGTAGATCTCGGGCGTGGTAACGAGCACAACTGGAGCGGCCTCGGCGCGGTCGCGGTCTCTAACGGTAAGCCGGTGACGGATGCCCTTTCCGGCGTCGTCGGAGAGGTACATGTCCTGCCAGATGAAAACGGGCGATGCGAGCCCGGTCGTTTTGGACGGGTAGACGATCG
>MVZN01000074.1 GCA_002069125.1 Spirochaetes bacterium ADurb.BinA120 | reverse complement strand
CGGTAAAATGGACAGCTTTTCGGGCCGTAGCAGAAGGTTTCGAAGCGATACTTTTTTTGTGAGGGATTCCACTGGTCGATGATCATTTCCACCGGCATCCGGCAAGCCCAGATGCAGCTCGTGCATTTAGCGTCGTAGGTCCGGGCGTCAAGACGGCGGTGCCCCCGGCTGCGATAGGTCTGCAGGTTCGGAGGCACTCCAAGGAAAGGCGGCCCCGCCGGAGTTTCCCCTTCGTTATATCCGAGCACCTTGATTCCGCTCGTCTTGTAGAGTGTTGCCGTCTCCTTGCGAGAATCAGTTACCGGTACCGAGGAGCCGCTGAGTTCCATGCCCGCCCTAAACCGATGCTTTTCGTGAGCGGCCTCTCCGACCGCTATCAGAAACTCGCCGGCCTCACCTCCGCAGTTTCCGCTTATGCGAAGCACATATCCCAGATAGCTGTGGCTCTGCTCATCGAAGGATCGCATGAGTCGTATGCGGGGCTGGACGGAGACGATGAGGCCGGACCATTCAGCCTTGTTCATTTTTGTTGTCGATATCGACGCCATGACGAATATCTCTCCTGAACCTGTTCTTTAAAACCTCATTCAGCTCTTAATTGGTTTTCTTGGTCAACTTGCTTTCGCATGTTAAAGAAAAGACGGTTCAACCTGTTTGGGCGCGTCGGTGACGATATCCTCGAACCTAACCATAAATCCCTTCTTGCGAAAGTGTTTTTTTTGCGCAAGTCCGCAATCATCACCTGCCAGTGTTTGTCACGTTCGGCGGTGGGCATGTCCGAGGCAATGTCCGGGTCGAATAGGATAAGGTATCCGAGATTGGCCGGCCAGGCCAATGTGGCCTGTTCGATGATGGATTCCGCTATATGTGCCATTTTTCGTCCATTAATGGGTCGGTTTTTTATGATCCATTTTCCATTTGGCCGGATTGTTGGCTATGTATGCACGGATTCTGTTCAGGGATTCGTGGTTGCGGATTATGTGTTCGTAATAATTGCGTTGCCATACCGGAACACCGGGAGTGTTGCGGATAATGTTGATGGATTTGGACGACAACATTTTGAAACGGCCGATCAATTTAGGCAATGTCATGTTGCGTCGTTGTACTATGGCCATCTGTCCGGGCTGTCGGGGCGATTCAGACTGTCCGGGCGATTCATGAATCGCCCCGACAGCGACATTTATAATCAAAATCCCGTGAAAATGATCCGGCATCACAATCCATTCATCCAATTCGATTTCATTATTGATTTTACCAATATTCATCCATTCATGGGCAACAATTTTCCCCGCATCATTTAACCGCATTTCGCCGTCTACGATTTCCCCAAACAGACGTTCCCGGTTCTGCGTGCAAATGGTGACAAAATATGCACCGGCACTGGAATAATCATATCCAGGCAGGCGGATGGAACGGCGACGATGGCGTTGCGGCGCGATTCGTCGAGTCTGTCCGGGCGATTCATGAATCGCCCGGACAACGGATTGGTCGTTCAATTTATCGTTCATTAACCGCGCTCTCCAGTATCATTATCTTTTTCCAGTAGCCTTTATCCGAGCAATTCAATCTGTCCGGGCGGTTCAGACTGTCCGGGCGATTCATGAATCGCCCGGACAACGGATTGATTTTACCGTAAGGCTCAAGGCTCCCTGGTCGTCCTCTACAATCCCCTCGATAACATAAGGGCGCACCCCGTCCAGAACGCGCGAGAGTGAGCGGTACTCCTCCGGAAACAGGACCGTTTCGTAGATGGCCGTTTCGTCCTCGAAGCTAACGAACTCCATGGCTTCCCCGCGCGAAGTGAGTACCCCCTTCCTGGCGACCGGCCATCCAACCACCCGGACCCTCCGCCCGATTAGGCCCGGAAGCTCGCGCCCCATGGAGCGGGAGAGCCCGGCGAGCGCCTCGCCCCACAGCTCGAGCGGATGGTGTTCGCACAGAAAGCCCAATCGCTCGAATTCCACCTGAAGCTCCTCGCCGGAGAGGGGCCCGCGCCGCGGCGAAATTCGCCACGGCGCTTCATTCGCGAAGAGGGCAGGGCCCTCGCCCGGCATGCTCGCGGCCCCATGTTCGGCGAGAGCGCGAAGCATGGCCCTTAACTGAAGGCTACGCCGCGCGCCGCCGAAGAGCCCGTCGAAGGCCCCGGCCCCGCACAGGGCCAAAAGATCGCCTTCGCCCGGAGAGGCGCGCTCGACGAAGTCCCCCGGCGAGACGAATGGCCCGCCTCTGGCGCGCGCCTCGAGTATCCTGTCAAGCGCCGCGGAGGAAAGGCCCGAAATCGCCATAAGCCCCACTCGAAGTTCGCGCCCGCGCCCCAGGTAGCGAAGCGCGCTCGCATTTACGTCGGGGCCGAGCACGGAAAGCCCCATCCTCCGCGCCTCGCTTATGTATGAGCCGCTTGTATAATATCCGCCCCCGTTGGAGAGGACCGCCGCCATAAACTCCGCCGGGTGGTGCGCCTTCAGGTAGGCCGACTGAAACGATACCATGGCGTACGATGCCGAATGGGCCTTGCAGAAGGAGTAGCCGTCGAAGGAGCGAATCATGGACCATATCTCGTCTATCGCCTCCCTCTCCACGCCGAGCCGAAGCGCTCCCTCGTAAAAGCGTTCGCGATATGCGTTCAGGCGCTGTTCGCGGTCCTTTTTGCTGAGGACCCTGCGCAGCCCGTCGGCGTCCGCGTCCGAAAAGCCCGCCAGGGCCACTGCCACTTTCGAGACGTCCTCCTGGTAGCACATGATGCCATAGGTTTCGGCGAGTATGCGGTCAAGGCGCGGATGGAGCGGTTTGTGCGGCTTTCCCTTGAGGCGACTTACGTATTCGGCGATAAAGCGGTTCGCCGCAGGTCGTATGATGGAGGAATGAATAATTAGGTGCTCGAAGTCGCCGCGGGCGGTCTTTTTTTGAAGCTGCCTCATGGCGGGCGATTCCACGTAGAAGACGCCCATGCTCTCGCCGCGCGCAAGAAGGCTCCGGGTCTCCTCGTCGTTAAGCGGGTCCCAGCTTAGGGGATCGATGCGGATGTCGTTGTCGTCGAGGTTTGCGAGCGTATCGCGCACAACGGCAAGCGAGCGGTTGCCTAAAAGATCAATCTTTACGAGGCCCGCCCGCTCCACGCCGTCCTTGTCCCAGCCCAAAAGAGGCGAGCCGTCGTTCGCCGTCTCAAGCGGGGCGAGCTCGTCGATGGGGTCGGGGGCTATGACTATGCCGCCCACATGGACGCTCGTGTGGCGCGGGAGGCCCCTTATGCGTCGGGCGAGGCGGGCGATCTCCTCCCATGTCGCTCCAATATCGGCGGGAAGCCCCGGCGCGTTTTGCGCCATCAGCCTTCGCTCTACGGCGCCGATCTCGTCGTCCGGAATGCCGTGGGCGCGTGCGGCCTCGCGGAGGGCCGAGCGCCCCTGGAAATGCACCATGGTGGAGACGCGAGCGACGCGGTCGGGCCCGTATTCGCGAAACACCGATTCGATCAGCGCGTCGCGCTCGTCCCAGGCGAAGTCGACGTCGATATCGGGCGGGTCGCGCCGCTCCGGGTTTAGAAAGCGCTCGAAGTATAGGCCATGGCGCAGGGGGTCGACGTTGGTGATGCCGAGGCTGTAGGCCACCATGCTCGCCGCGGCGCTGCCACGACCGCAGGTGAGAGAGGAGCGCGAAACGATGCCCGCCACAGCCAGGAAGTAGGAGGAGAAGCCCTTTGCCTCGATGATGGAAAGCTCGTACTCGAGGCGCTCCATAACGCTTTCGGAGAGCTCGCCGTAGCGGCGCTCCGCTCCCTCGATGGCGGCGCGGCGAAGCGCCTCGGAAGGCGCAAGCCCACCCACCGGTGGCGGCGGAAAGACGAAGCCCTGAAAGCCGCCATCGTATGCGCAGGAGGCGGCTATCCGTTCCGTGTTTTCGAGCGCGTCAGGAAGCCCCGCGAAGAGGCGCGCCGCCTCGTCCGGCCCGAAGAGGAGCGCCCGGCGAGGGGCGAGCTCCTCGTCCTTCAAGGAGGAGACGGTAGTGCGACCGGCTATGGCGCGAAGCACCCGATGCAGCCTCCAATCCTCATCGGAGAGGAAGCACGCCTCAGCGCAGGCTGCGAGAGGTATGCCGAGCCTTCGGGCCTCCCGCTCCACGCGCCGGGATGCGGGCGTGACCATGGCGTAAAGCTCCTCGACGCGGCCCTTCAGGCGGCCGAGGAGCTTCGGGGTGTCGCTAATCACCGTCAGCCCGTCGGAGCCCTCCGCAAGCGCCGCGGCGAGACCGAAGGACGGATCGCGCTTGCGCGCGCTCGTAATCCTCGTAAGCCGCGAGAAGCCCCGCCTGTCGCGCGCGAGGAGGAGCGCCCGGCAGTTGCCGCTTACAAGTTCCACGCCTATGATGGGGCGAATCCCATGTCGCCCGCAGGCCTCGGCGAAATCGTGCATGCCGTAGAGATTGTTGATGTCTGTGAGGGCGAGGGCGCGGTAGCCCAGGGAGGCCGCCGCCTCGGCCAGCTCGTCCGGACGTCGCACGCCGTAGAGAAGGGAGAAGCACGAGCGCGTATGCAGATGGATGAACACGGCCCGCCTCAGGCCAAAAGGTTCATGGCCGAGGCCGTCCGCACGGCCCCGCGCCCGTAGCGGCTGCGTATGGAGTCCAGGGCCGCCTGGAGGGCCTCCTCCTTTGCGGCCTCCGGCGGAGCGAAGAGCTCGGCCTGCCGCTCGGCATGGATCGGCCGCAGGAGCGCGACGGCAACTCGCCTGACCCGGACCCTGCGCGTCATAGCCCGGTAAAGGGCCGTGCGGGCCGCCCGGAAGAGCTCCGCGTCGCGCCATGTGGGCGCGGAAAGTGCGGCAAAGCCCCTGGCGCGGAGCCGGTCGGAGTAGGAGAGGCCCACCTCCACCGCCCGTGCGGCGAGGCCGTCGGAGCGAAGCGCCACTCCCGCGTCTTCAACTATTACGCGCAGTGCGGCCTCGATCTCGTCCGTGTCCGAGGTGTCCGTATCGAAGAGGTGCGAGGCTCGTATGCCCCGCTCTTCGGCCCTGTGGACGGAGAGCGGGGCCGAGTCGATGCCGCGCGCCCTGTCGCGGAGTACGGGCCCATGGCGGCCTAAAAAGGCCGAGGCGTCGGAGTCGGAGAGGGAGGCAAGCTCGCCCATCTCGCGTATGCCGAGAAGCCCGAGGCGGCCAAGGAGCTTCTCGCCGACCCCCGGCACCAGCGAGACCTGCTGGTGGCGCAGAAAGCCCGGCTCGTCCCCGGGGCCTATTACCACGAAGCCGTCCGGCTTTACCACCCGGGTGCCTATCTTCGACACAAGCCGGTTTACGGCAAGCCCCGCCACGGGCCGAAGCCCCGCGCGCCGCACGGCCTCCTCGCGCAGTCGCGCCGCGCAGTCCACCGGGTGTCCGAAGAGTCGGCGCGTGCCGGTGATGTCCACGAAGAGGTGTCCGCCTCCCGGACTTTCCAGGAGGGGAGAGAAGCCCGAGGCGATTTCGAAGAGCGCCGCGCCGGCCCTGCGGTAAAGTGCCTCGCGGACGGGGAGCACCTTCAGGCCGGGAAGCGCGGCCCGCGCCTTTGCGAGCGGCATGCCTCGGCGCAGCCCCTCGCTGAAGGCCGCGCGGGAGACCTCCACCGCTACGGCGCGCTCGGCCCCCTCGGGCGCGATGACGAAAGGGCGCCCCTTAAGGGAAGGGTCGAGGGCCTCCTCGACCGCGGCCATGAAGTGCGCCACGTTTAGATGGATAACCTGGCGTTCCATAAAGCCCCACCTCGCGCCCCTCTCAGCCGGCCTCAGTCCCCGCTTCGGCGAAGAGCTGCCTTAGAAGCAGGGCGTTAGCCGGGGCCTGGCCGCGCCTGTGGTTGTTGAAATAGACGCGCACCTTCTCCGCGGTGGCCATCATCCCCAATATGCGGTCAACCCATCCTCCAAGCTCAGCCGCGCTGTACAGATAGTCGAAGCGCGCGGCCGAATCCGAGCCCCACCAGGCCGCGTCGTTGCGCCCGTGGAAGCGCACATAGGCCAGGGGCGCCGTAACGATGTCGAGCGGCGGCGGAAGGCCCTTCAGGCGCGGCTCGTCCACCGAGCACACGGCGACGGAGCGTTTGCGCAGAGCGTCGAACACTCGGTTGTTCTGCCACTCGGCCGTGCGAAACTCCACGGCCAGTGGAAGGCCCTTCATCTCCGCAAGCAGGCGGTCAAGGTAGCGCCGGTTGTCGGGCGTGTAATGAAAGCTGAAGGGAAACTGTAAAAGCACCGCGGCCAGGCGGCCCGATTCGGCCAGCGGCTCGATGCCCCTGCGGTAGGCGAAAAGGACATCCTTCCAGCTCGCCGGGTCCACCCTGTGGGTGAGCGACTCGTGCGCCTTGATGGAAAAATCCATGGCGGGACCGCTCCTCTCTAACAAGCCGGCGATCTGCCGCGCCTCGGGAATGCGGTAGTAGCTGAAGTTTAGCTCGAGGGTGGAGAAGCGGGTTCCATAGAAGGCCAGAAAGTCGCGCCTGTTGGTTCCGGCGGGATAGAAGCTCTCCCTCCAGTCGAGGTAGTCGTAGCCGGATGTCCCTATGCGAAGCTCTGCCATTCCGCGCCTCGAGTTGTCTCCATCCGCTGGTGCGCCTTTAAAAGCGGCCCCCGGATGCCGATGGGGACAATATACTAAACGCGCATATAGTAGTCAATATATTTTTTCGGGGCCGGGTGCCGGCATGAGTCGGGGAATAATTATTCATGGCGCCGCATGCTTGTGATTGACACGGGGCTTTTGTAGGCGATAGCTTTACGTCAGTAACGCAGAGATACCGCCATCGACACCAAGGAGGACGCGTAATGCCTGAAAAAACGAAGGCCCTCAAGATCGCCATTGCCGGGGCAGGCCCGGCGGGACTTTTGCTTGCAAGGGAGCTCGCGCGCGCGGGCATGAAGGTGACGGTTTACGAAAAGCGCGCCAGGGCCGCCGGGGCCCACGACTGGTCCGACGCGATAGAGTACGATGTGCTTCGCGACGCGGGCTTCGACATGCCCGTCGCCGAGAACGGAATTTTCCGCGGCAAACTTGTAAAAAAGAGCCCCGCCGGCAAGGGCCTCTTCGAGAGGCACGCGATCGACCCGCTCGAGATCTGGGCGCCCGACCTCTCGTGTAAAACGAAGACCGACATTAGGTTCGGCTACATCCTCACCGACAGGGTGGCGCTCGACGCCATGCTGCGCGCTGAGGCCGTAAAGGCCGGGGCGCAAATACTATACTCCCATCAGGCCGTAGGACTCCTCGGCCGGACGAAAGGCCCCCTCGATAAAATTCGCGTAGAGGGTCTTCGCGTGCGCGGCCCCAAAAACAAAATGGCCGATATTCAGGCCGACATTACGGTGGATGCCACCGGCATGGACTCGATACTCCGAACCGGCCTTTCGGCATCCGGCGCCATCGAGCGCCCCTTCGGCGGAAAGGAACTCGCTTTTGCCTGGAGGACGGTCCGCAAACTCGACCGCGCCAAGCTCGGCCCGGGCGGCATACCGGACCACTACCGCTACGGCGCGCACGGTGGATATTTCTGGACCCACCTGCACGACGAGAAAACGATCGACGTGGGCGGCGGAGTAAAGGACGAGCCGGGGAGGGTGGACCCGGCAGAGGTCGTGCGCGGAATCATCGACGAGTATCCGGCGATCACATCCAAAGAGCTTCGCGGAGGCGGGGGCAGGGTGCTGGCAGGCCGTTCGCCCTGGTCGCTCGTAGCGTCAGGTTTTCTCGCAGTCGGCGACGCGGCAGGGCAGGTCATTCCTACGACCGGTTGCGGCGTCGGGGCGGGGCTAGCGGGGGCCATGATGGCCGCGCGCACCGTAATCGAGGCGGGGGGAAATACGGGTATCGACGCGCTATGGGCCTATAACCGCCGCTGGTTTGTGGAATCCGGACGGGGCGCAAATCTTGCGGCGCTCGGGGCGCTCAAGGATATTCTACAGGACCTCTCGCACGAGGAGATAGCCTTTCTCATGGAGAAGGACATCTTAAGCGGAGAGATGCTAACTCCATCCATAAACGGCAGGTTCTTCGCGCCGGACCAGCGAAGCATGATGTCGGCGCTTGTAAGCGGCATTTCAAAGCCATCGATCCTCATGAAACTCGGGAAAGCCGTATCGACGGGAAAGAAGGTATACGCGCACTATGCCCGCTATCCGCGCAAGTGGAGCGAGAAGGGCTTCGAACGCTGGAAGAAGAGGGCCGAAACCCTGTTTGCCGGACCCGGCTGAGCGCGGCTATTCCTAACGATGTCGCGAAACCGTATACAAACATAAGGCCACGGCACGAACCGGTTTTCGATTCCGGAGTATGGCGAAAGGCGGATAATTCCAGAGGTGGGCAGCATGAAAGATTTTTCCAGGCGTATTGTCTACATTACCGGCGGCTCGAGCGGAATTGGCCTTTCGACTGCCGAACTGCTGGCCGGGCAGGGGGCCGACATCATCATCTTCGCTCGTAACAGGAAGAGAATGGATGAGGCCGTTCGAAAGATAAAGGAAAAACGCAAAGACGCTTCACAAAGGGTGGACATGATGAGGATGGATGTCTCGGACCCGCGCGACGTGCCCCGGGCAATCGGGCGGGCCGTAAAAACCTTCGGGCCGCCCGATGTGCTTATAGCGAGCGCGGGCATAGGGTCGGCCGACGTCTTCGAGAACATTTCGGCTAAGACCTTCGATTCAATCATGAAGACCAATGTGTACGGTGTGCGCGAAACGGTTGCCGCGGCCCTGCCTTATATGAAGGGGCGGGGAGGACACATGGTCCTCATGTCGTCGGAGGCAGGCCTTATAGGCATGTACGGCTATACGGCCTATTCCACGTCGAAATATGCCCTGGTGGGTCTTGCCGAGTGTCTGAGGGCCGAATTCAAGCGCTACAGGATAGGCGTATCGGTTGTGTGCCCGCCGGAGGTAAAGACGCCGTTTTTAGAGTGGGAAACCAAAACCATACCCCCCGAGGCGAGGATGGTAAAGTCTTTCGCGGGTCTTCTCGACCCCGAAACCGTGGCCCGGGCGACGGTGAGGGGAATCCGCAAAGGTAAATTCCTTATAGTTCCGGGGGCGATGGCGAGGCTAATGTACTTTCTCCACCGGCATACAAACGGGCGGGCCACCAGGATGTCGAGCGACCTTGTGGCCTCCTTCGCCCGCTGGAGGGCCGAACGCCGCGCGAAGTGAACCGGTCCGAGACGCGAAGCCGGGGCTTGCCCGCGATGCCTTTCTCAGACTGTTCCAAAACGGCCCCTC
This sequence comes from Spirochaetes bacterium ADurb.BinA120, assembly GCA_002069125.1. Taxonomy (GTDB): domain Bacteria; phylum Spirochaetota; class UBA4802; order UBA4802; family UBA5368; genus MVZN01. The sequence goes on along the minus strand of MVZN01000074.1, from coordinate 3,100 downwards.
TTCCCGATGAAGGCGTCGGGGGTGATGTTTACCTGTGAACGCGCGTCATGGAGATTGGGAAAACGCGCCCTTTCTGCCATTGCCAAACGGGCAGCCCGTCTAATAAAAAACCGGCGGTTTCCACCGCCGGTTCTGGGTTTCAGGTTGAGAATGTCGTTATATAACGGAAACCCGAGCGGCCCTGGGGCCCTTCTCGCCTTTCTCGATTTCAAACTGGACTTCCGCCCCCTCCTGAAGGGTCTTGAAGCCTTCGCCCATGATTGCTGTGTGGTGAACGAAAACATCGCGTCCGTCACTGGCGGTGATGAAACCAAAACCCTTTTGGTCGTTAAACCATTTTACTGTACCTTGTGCCATTAAGCATACTCCTGCTTGTAATATACGGGATACCCGTCCGGATAAGCCCATAAAACCGCCCAAAAATTCCGCCTGGTATAAACGAGGGAGAGATTGCTCGAGGAGTTTATAGCGCTATATCCTTTTATCGGCACACTAAAGCGGCCATACGGTTTGTCAACGATATATTATGTAATTCCCATAATTATTTCAGGTATGGCCGGGGCTGTCCCGCGCCCCGGAGGCCGGGGTCTCCGGGGCGGGATATTCATTCCATAAAATGAGATAGCGGAATTCGCTAGAAGCGGGTTTCCGTCCCTTGCCATGCAGGGCCGAGCGGATGCGGCGCAGGGGGCTCTCGCCGGCTCATTTCTTTATGCGCGCGTTCCAACCTTCTATGCGATCGGCGTATTTTGCGAAGAGCTCCTTCGTTTCACCCTCTATGATTATCGATTCGATCCTGTCGCCCTGGGCTATCGCGTTGACTATCTCCTGGTCGGAGGCGTCCATAACCGCGCCGAAAACGGTGTGCTTGCCGTCCAGCCAGGGGGTCGCGACATGGGTGATGAAGAACTGGCTGCCGTTGGTGTTGGGGCCGGCGTTCGCCATGCTGAGGATGCCGGGCCTGTCGTGCTTGAGCGATGGCGAGCATTCGTCCTCGAAGGAATAGCCGGGACCTCCCGTTCCGGAGCCGAACGGGCAGCCGCCCTGTATCATGAAATTTGCGATGACCCGGTGGAATTTAAGGCCGTTGTAAAAGCCTTTAAGCGCCAGGTTGGCGAAGTTCGCCACCGTGACAGGCGCCGAATCCGCGTATAGAGTGAGACGGATATCGCCCTTGTTGGTCTTTAAGCTTGCGGTAAGCGTGCTCATGGGTGCTCCTTGTATCGTTATGATGTGCGGCGAAAATATAAATCGTGTCTTCCGAATTGTTGCGTAACGACTAAAATGTCATAGCGAGGAGGCCGCAGGCCGACGTGGCGACCTCAAAAGGCAACACGTTCCCATTGGAAAACCCTATGCAAAGTGAGATTGCCACGCCCCGATAAGTCCGGGGCTCGCAATGACGCTTCGTAAAGTAACAACTCTAATATAGTGCGGCGCGATTTGTCAACTGCGTCGCATAAAAAAGTCCTTGCCCTGCCGTATCCATGATACTCTCTGGATGAGCGCGCAAGGGCGCATGGCGGATACGGATGGCAAAGGAACAGGCGGGACTGCCCGAAAACAGATTTTTCTTCACGCTCACGCCGGACACGATACTCAGGGCGCTGGAGGAGGCCGGATTCGAGCCCTCAGGGCACTGCCTTGCCCTTAACAGCTACGAGAACCGGGTGTACGACCTCGGCCTGGAGGACGGCACTCACGTCGTGGCCAAGTTCTACCGGCCGGGCCGATGGACGCGCGAGCAGATACTCGAGGAGCACCGCTTCCTCGCCGATCTGCGCGCCGACGAAATTCCGGTCTGCGCCCCCCTCGAACTGGCCGGTGGAACGACGCTTGGCGAGACCGGCGGCATCCTCTATGCCGTTTGGCCCCGCACCGGGGGCAGGGTGCCCGACGAGCTTTCGGACGAGGAGCTGGCTATGCTCGGGCGCCTCGCCGCGCGCATCCACAACAACGGGGCAGCGGGTAAGGCCCGGAGCCGAATAGAGCTTACCGGCGGGAGCTACGGGCTTGGCCCGCTCGCCTTTCTCCTCGAACACGACTTCCTGCCCGGACATTGCCGCGAGCGCTACGCGAAGGCCGTCCGCGAGGTGGTGGACATCTACGAGTCGCTCCGCGAGGGAGTGCCCTTTCACCGCATCCATGGCGACTGCCACCTGGGGAACCTTTTGCGCGGAGACGAGGGATACTTCTTCCTGGATTTCGACGATTTCCTAATCGGCCCGGCCGTGCAGGACGTATGGATGCTGGTTCCCGCGCGCGATACCGAAGGGCTCAGGGCGCGAGGGGTGTTCCTCGACGCCTATCGGACATTCCGCGACTTCGACGATGCCTGGCTACGGCTTATAGAGCCGCTCAGGGCGCTTCGATACATTCGCTACGCGGCCTGGATCGCCATGCGATGGGACGATCCGGCATTCCCCGCCGCCTTCCCGCACTTCGGCACGGTCGAGTACTGGGAAAACGAAACCCGCGACCTCGAGGAACAGCTTCGCTTTTTCCACGAAAATACCGACGGCCTTCCGCAGGGCATGCGCCGTGACGGGCCGAAAGAGGAGAAGGAGCTCTCCAACAAGGATTTCTTCTGGGACTGGGAGGGGTGATGTGCCGGTTGTAATTTGAGCTTTTTCACCTTTCGAGTCGTTCGACCATGCCGATAGCTCTTGACTTATTTCCCAAAATATGTAAACATACAACTCTAAGTTCCGGGGCGCACTATGGAGCAAACAATTGGGAGGGATGGCATGGAGAACACCAAAAGACTGGCCAAGGAAGGAATTAAACAGAATTACAGCGGGGCCGACTACTACGATCTCGTCATCATCGGCTCCGGCGTCACGGGGCTTTCCAGCGGGCTCATGTGGCTTAAAAATACCCGCGATAAAAAGACACTGATACTCGAAAAAAACCCATACCCCGGGGGATACATTACGGCATTTAGAAGGGGCGCTTATGTCTTCGAAACGACCCAGCTTTTTCCAGACGTCGTGGATATACTCGACTACCTTGGACTCGATATAAAACTGAAGCCGTATACCGGCACCTTCATGCGCAGGCTGGTGGTGGACGGCGACGAGGTCGACGAATACCGAATCCC
>MVZN01000073.1 GCA_002069125.1 Spirochaetes bacterium ADurb.BinA120 | reverse complement strand
CGCCGCAATCGGATCTTCCGGCGAGGGCAAAGTGAAAATATCCATCGACAAAATAAAAGTTAAGCGGCGAATGAGATCGGATCTTGGCAACATGCACGATCTTCGTGAATCGATGCGAAAACACGGATTGATCAGCCCAATAACGCTTACGCAGAACCATGAGCTTCTGGCCGGATACAGGCGGCTTCAGGCTGCCAAGGAGCTCGGATGGCGTGAGATAGACTGCCATCTGATTAACGCCAGGACCAGGCTCGCCAAATTCGAAATAGAGACCGAGGAGAACATCCTTCGCAAGGTCTTTACGGCCGATGAGATGGAGCGTGTCGCAGCCTCCAGGGAGGAGCTTTCGGCGCGCGGTCTGAAGCGGCTGTGGTTTCTTCTGCGAAGATGTTTCAAGGCGCTCAGGGCTCTTTTCTCACGCGGTTCCTGACCGGCTTCGGCCATCCCCCTGCCATGAAATTTTCCCGACCGATAACCGAGCTTGCGGCCATGCGCTCATCGCACCGGAGCTTCTCGTCCAGGCCGCTCGACAAGGCGCTTATGGAGAGGATCGGTGCCATGCTGAAAAATCTTCCATTCCCGCCATTTTCCGGTAATGTGAGATTCGACCTGGTGGACGCCGCGGGCCATTTTGACGGAGCGCCGAGGAGGCTCGGCACATATGGAGTGATAAGAGGGGCGCGCTGTTTTATTGTGGGGGCGGTCCGAAAGGCTCCGCGCGCGATGGAAGATTTCGGTTATCTGATGGAAGCGGTCATTCTCGGCCTGACCGATCTTGGCCTGGGGACATGCTGGCTCGGCGGCACTTTTTACAGGAGTGAGTTTGCGCGAAGCATAGGAGCGACGGACGAAGAGGTGGTTCCGGCCATAACTCCCGTTGGGTACCCCGCGGCAAACCGGGGAATTACAGACAGGATCATCCGGTGGTCCGCGGGGTCAAAAAAACGCAGGGCGATGGAGGAACTGTTCTTTGTTTCCGGCTTTTCCCGCCCGGCGGAAAAAGCCGACATAAAGCCCCACGCGGAAGCCCTCGATGCGGTTCGCATGGCGCCATCGGCTTCGAACCTGCAGCCATGGCGTCTGGTGCTCGAGGAGAACAACGGTATAGTCCATTTTTTTCTCGTCAGGTCGCGCGGGTATGACAGGATCATACGGGCGGTCGACCTTCAGCGCATCGACATGGGGATCGCGATGTGCCATTTCGAAATGAGCAAGCGCGATACGGCCGCTCCTGGAAGATGGGACGAACGCCCGCCCTGTTTTTCCGGGCTTTCGGAGAAAACGGAGTATATTGCAAGCTGGGTGCCGGAGTAGCGCGGCCTACTCGAAGTAGGCCTGATATTCCACTGGCGCCTTGGACTTGTCCACCTCGAATATCTCGATCAGGACCTCGTCGGGTCCCATGGTCATGATGTACTTCCAGAAGCCAAAATCGGTGATTTCCTTTCTGAATTCGATTCCGCGCGACTTCATCTTGCTGACAAGGCCGTCGAGATCGTCGGTCTGAATACCGATGTGATGGATCGCGCCCCTTCTGCCCTCGTGGGGCGGCCTGTCATACAGGTGGATGCGACCGTTGCCAATCTGCATGAAGACATTTCGGTTTCCGGCGATATCCATGTCCATCATCACTTTGCCTTTGAAGAAGTCCTTGTAGTATTTAATGGACGCGGCCATATCCGAAGCGAAAATATGCACATGGTGCAGATGATTTGTCATTGTGAATTCTCCGGTGAACAATGGTCTGGTAGAGCTTGAACAACCCCGCGGAGACATAATGGGCCTGTCTTTGGCATAAGTCAAGTATTCGGATATGGGCCGGAGGGAAAACACAATGGAGGCGATGAAGTCCGCCTTTCGGCCTGTGGCGCGACTTTTTTAATGGCTGGGCTCTCATTGCCAGGTGGAAAAAATGGGGACGCATCTTTGCGACCCAGGGCCGCCAATTCAATCGGATATGCCGCGCTGGCGTCAGGGGATTTTTCGAAGCCCGCTATGCGGGTCAATGGAAAATATTTTTTGGGATAAAAGATCTTAAAAAACAATAAAGAAAACTTTACTTGAGACGGATTACGTGTAGAATTGTTCGGGTGGAAGAAGTGCGCCTTGGGGCGAATAGATCATTCCTAAGAGAGAGGTATGGAGGGTGGATCGGGCCGTCATAGATACGCGTGGATATACATGTCCCATTCCGCTGGCGATGGTGTCCAGAAAAATGAACGGGATGGACGAAGGCGAATCCGCGGTGATCATCTCGGATGACGCGGGTTTTAGAAGGGAACTCGAGATCTGGTGCGCGGAAACGGGAAACGCCTTTCTGGAGCACTCGATCGAAGGAGGAGTCCTGAGGGTGACCATAGGGAAAGGGGCCGGCTTCAGGCAGGAGGGGGCGATCGGTCGCATAAAGTTCATATTACTGGGGGTACGGCTTCACGTCAGAAAGGCGGTCCTTTCGATTGTTCCGATAAAAAAAATACGATACCTGATCACCTTCGTCTCGATTCCGGAGGGCTTGAGGGCCGACCGCTGGCTCGATTCCCAGGGCAAGCGGGGGCATGTCGCGCTGCCGGTCCCTTCGGAAATTACCAGGCGCTGCGGGGTCGTTCTGGGGTTCTCGGGCAGGGAAGAGGCCAAGAGAACATACAGGCTGTTGATGGACAATAAGTTTGCACCCGAAGACGTGTATGTTATGGAAGACAGGGGCGGCCTCTCCAAATTAATGATAGAGTGAATATTTAAATTAATGTGGATTTTTTAAGGCATATAACTAGTATGCGGCTGTTTTTAGGGATGTGTGACATCGCCGGTCCGCCATGGCCCGTTCTCTGAATGTCCCTGTGGAAAAACGGTTAATTGAAAGGAGCGATTATGGCAATTGAATCAACTCTTGTACTGATCAAACCCGACGGTCTGAAGAAATCGCTTACGGGCAATATTTTAACGAGGCTTTCGGAGGCGAAGCTTGTCATAATAGGAGCGAAGGTGGTGCATGTAACCCCCGAACTGGCCATGGGACATTATGAACACCTGAAGGAAAAGCCATTTTTCCCCGAGCTGGTGCGCTATCTGACGGGCGAAATTCACAATATCCGAAGGGTGATAGCCTTCGTTTACCACGGGGAAGACGCCATACAGAGGATCAGAGACCTTGTCGGTTCCACCAACCCGGAGGAGGCCAATCCGGTTTCGATACGGGGGGCATACGGAAGAATTACCACATCGGGTGTTTTCGAAAATATAGTTCACGCTTCATCGAGCCGCGAAGACGCCGAAAAGGAGATCAAGCTCTGGTTCAAGCCGCGGGAGATTGTGGAAAAGCTTTACCCGGTTAAAGAGGTCATGTTGAATAACGTGAAAGAGGAAGTCTGGGAATGACCGGAAATCCAATCTATATAGTGAACCATGTGTTTTTTATGAACGCAATTCATAATATGTATAAATCGTGGGATATGTAAAATTATTTTTACGCCCGGATATTTCTGTTGACACTCGATAATGATAGAGTTAGTATTCGTAATAACATTACAACCTCGATAAAATGGCCCTTGGTCGATATATGGCAGGGGCATGGTGCTGAACGGATGCGCTAAATGGGGGCTGCGATCGGTGGAGTTAGGCGACCTTAGCGGCCCTTGCGAGGGATGATCGATTATTCCAATAGGAGGAGGAGCGATGGCGAGCATCAATTTACATGGCAATTCTTACGAGGTCGATGAGGATGGCTTTCTTCAGGAACCCGATAAATGGACGGAGGATGTGGCCAAAGCCATGGCCGAAATGGAGGGTATCACCGATCTTAACGAAACCCACTGGAAGGTAATGAACTATCTGCGCGATTATTTCAAGCAGAACGGAATAGCGCCAATGGTGCGCAAATTGACCAAGGATACGGGGGTCAATCTGAAGGAAATGTACGAGCTCTTTCCGCAGGGACCGGCGAACTCGGCGTGTAAATGGGCCGGACTTCCCAAACCCACCGGATGCGTATAATAAAAGTAGCATAATACGTATGCCCCGGGAGAGGCCAGGTCCGAGGTAACGATCTGGCTTTTCTTGTGCGGGCATACCTTCCGGCTTGCGGTATCGAAGCCCATTTTTTCTAAACGCCCTACCGGAATGGGCGCGAAACCGATGGGAAGACCCATCCGGCAGGAATCGGGCGCGCGGACTATGCTTTATCCCGGACGCGTTATCGTATGAAAAAAGAGATCCTAAAACCGGCGCGTAAAAGAAACGCCATAGCCATTGCGGGTGTCCGCGGAGGAATGGGCAAGACGATCGTTTCGCTTGGACTGATCCGCTCGCTGTGTAGACTGGGTTATTCCGTGGCCCCATTCAAAAAAGGGCCCGATTATATCGATCCTGCCTGGCTCTCACTGGCGGCCGGCAGGTATTGTCACAATCTCGATACTTTTCTTATAGAAGATGAAACCAACCGTAATATTTACCTCGATGTTCATCCAGACGCAAATCTTTGCATACTCGAGGGAAACCGGGGGCTCTATGACGGGTATAATGTCGAAGGCACCCACAGCTTCGCCGAGCTAAGCAAACTTCTCGATATTCCCGTAGTCCTCGTCGTGGAGTGCAACAAGACCAGCCGGACCGTTGCGGCCATCGTGCTTGGGGTTAAAATGTTCGACCCGGGGTTAAGGCTCGAGGGGGTGATTTTAAACAATCTGGCAGGTGAGCGGCATCGGGCGCTAATAACGGAGGCCGTGGAAAGATACACGGGCCTGCCCGTCCTCGGTTCCATCCCAAGGATTCGCTCGATGCTTCCCAATGAAAGGCATCTGGGGCTTGTTCCAGTATTCGAGCACGAAGGGCCCGAGGGCCTGATAGACAGCCTGGGGGATATTGTCGAAAAGTCGGTGGATCTGGAAAAAATCGCCGAAATCGCGGGTGCGCCGGAAGCGCCGGATACTGTTAGGACGAAATTAACCATCGGCCCCTTCAACGGAATTTCCACCGGTGGCCCAAAAATAGAAATAAGCCGGGACAAGCCCAGGATAGGAATCGCGCGTGATTCCGCCTTCAATTTCTATTACCGGGAGAACATCGAGGCCATAGTCCGCGCCGGCGGGAGTATTGTGGAGATCAGCCCAATCGGGGACAGGTCGCTTCCCGAGATCGACGCGCTATATATAGGAGGGGGCTTTCCGGAGACGCATGCGAAGGAGCTTTCCGATAACACATCGTTCAAATCGGAACTGCGGGCGCGCATTGAGGAAGGACTTCCGGTATACGCGGAAGGCGGGGGACTGGTCTACCTTTCGGATTCGATAATGATAGACGGGGTGCGGCATCCGATGATCGGTATATTCCCGATGGATTTCGACATGGCGCGCTCTCCACAGGGGCATGGATACACCATTTTCGAGGTAGATCTCGACAATCCGTTTTACGCGAAAGGCGAGCTGCTAAGAGGACATGAATTTCGATACGCGCGCATCCTGAACGACGGAGGACCAGGCGGCCTGTCCACGGTATTCGCTATGCGGAGAGGCGCCGGAATTGCCGGAAGGCGCGACGGGGCGCTGTTTAAAAATGTCCTGGCAACGTTCTGTCATACTCATGCCGCGAGCGAAAACGTCCGCTGGCCCCAAAGGCTTGTGGAAATAGCGGCGTTACGGAAGAAATCGCCGGGCTTGCGCCGGTCGGGATGAGGCCGCGACCCGGGCGGTTTCGACCCGCCCGGGCCCGGCGTAAGCGCTTTAGCGCGATCAGTCTTTAAGTTTGACATAGGAACCGTCGAGGTACAGGTACTCGATCGTTCCCTCGTTGCCTAGTTCGCCGATCGCCTTGTCGACGAGTTTCTTTTCCTCGCCAAGGGCCTTGGCGACGTCCCTGTTCTTGGCCTTCCCCTGGCTCTTCAAATAGTCGACTATCTTCTGTTTAAGCTCGGTACTGGCCTGATCGCTCATAATTCTCCTCCGGTGCTTACCACTTGAATTGCGTAGTGGCCCTGAATGTTTCCGTAGCGTAGGTGAAATCGTCTATATGCTGTTCGGTGAACGGGATGTTTGTAAGCGCAAAGAAACGCTCCCATCCTATTCGCTGAATCCACTCGCCGAGGCGCTCGTACTTCTTCGAGTCCCTGGCGTACACTTCGACGATCTTTTTGAGAATACTCGTGACCTCGGGCCATCGCGGCGGATTGTTCGGGATGAACGGCACCGCAAGGCGCGAGAACATGGGAGGCTTCCTGGAGTTGGAAACCTTTCCCCCCACGTAGATCGCCACGCCGTCGCCATCGGGGTCAGCCAGCGGCATCGATGGGCAGACGGTATAGCAGTTTCCGCAATACATGCATCGCTCCTCTCTTACCTCGACGCTGTTGATGTTCTTGTCGGAATGGCGTCGTATGGCGCCGGTAGGACAAGAGGCGATTACTGACGGTATTTCGCAGGTCGAAGCCAGTTTTTCGTGATTTACCTTGGGAGGGGTGGTGTGAATTCCCACAACCGCAAGGTCGGAGCAATGAACCGCGCCGCACATGTTTATGCAGCACGCCACGGCGATTCTCAGCTTGGCATGGAGCTTGAACTCGGTGAAGTATTCGTAGAGTTCGTCCATTATGGATTTTACCAGACCCGAAGCGTCGGTCGCCGCGCTGTGGCAGTGTATCCAGCCCTGGGTATGCACGATGTTGGAAATGCAGTCGCCGATCCCGCCGATGGGCAGGCCGAGCTTTTTAAGATCTCCGATAATGCCGTCGACATTCTCCTTTTTCGGGGTCATCAGCTCAATGTTGAAGCGGCTAGTAAAACGAAGATGACCGTCGCAGTATTTGTCGGCAATATCACAGATGTCGCGGATAAAATCTATGCTTACCAGCCGGGGGGAGCCGGCGCGAACGGTGTACAGCTCGTCGCCTGTCTCGCTGACGTGTTTCATGACTCCCGGCTTGAGTATTTCGTGGTATTTCCATTTGCCGTAATTGCTGGTGATGGTTTCGGGAAGCATCAACCTGTAATCCGGTGGGCCGATATCGGTCCTGGCCATTTCGCACCTCCAGTTTGATTTTTTAGAAGAAAACGAACGGATTCGAGCGCGGATGGTAAACCATCTGCGGAATCGGTTTCAGATCGACGGCCTTCAGGAAATCCTTTAGGCCAAGGCGGCCGATGGTTTCGGCGATGCGCTCGCGATTGCGGCCATGCTCGTCCCACCAATCCCATATCTTTTCGAGAAGCTCCTTGATCTCGGTATAGGGGGGCTCGACCTTTATGAATGGCACCAGCACCCAGGAGAGAAAAGCTCCCCTGAGGATGGGGGCCTTGCCGCCTATCAGAATGGTGGCCCCTGTTTCCTTGCCCGGCCGGATGGCCTTGGTCATCTTGCTGATGCAGTGCATGCAACGGAGGCAGTCCTGGGGCTTTACGCTAAGTTTCTGGGCCTTGGCGTCGTACTCGAGGGCCTGGCCGGGACATCGCGCCACGATTAGGTTTTCGATATCGAGTCCCTTGGACGCGTATTCCTTTACGGCGGCCTGGTCTATCCTTATGCTGTCGCGCCACGTACCGATGATCGTAAAATCCGCGCGTGCTATCGCCGCGACGCAGTCGTTGGGACAGGCCGATGCCTTGATCTTGAACTTGTATGGCCAGCGGGGACGGTGAAGCTCGTCCTGGAAGGTCTGGGTGAGGTCATAGATAAGGTGCGGCGAATCTATGCATGCCCACTCGCAGCGCGCCGGTCCGACGCATCCGCTGGGAGTACGCAGGGCGGAGCCCGATCCTCCGAGATCGAATCCGTTCTCCGTGAGGGTGTTGAAGGCGGGCTGCAGTTGGTCGGTATCGGTCCCGAGAAGAATTATGTCGCCGGTCGAACCGTGCATGTTGGTGAGGCCGCTGCCATGCTTTTCCCAGATATCGCATACTGTCCGAAGCGCCTTTGTCGTGTAGAACCAGCCTGACGGATGGTTTACGCGAATCGTATGCATCTGTTCCGCGTTGGGGAATTTTTCGGGGATATCGGTGTAGCGACCGATGACGCCTCCGCCGTATCCTGTGACCCCGACGATTCCACCGTGTTTCCAGTGGGTTATTTTATCCTTATAGGATTGTTCGACGACGCCGAGCAGATCCTTCGCTTTGGGGCTCTTCCCGGCTGAGCGCTTGATTTCCTTTACGAAACTCGGCCATGGGCCTTTCTCCAGTTCGTCGAGTAAAGGAGTATCGCTTGCCATTCTTTACCTCCTGGGCATTATAATGTTGGCGAACCAAAAGACAATCATCTAAAAAGAGAAAAGTCAATACAAATCTTTTTGCCGCGGTGAGGCGGCGCTGGCTCAACGGGTGCAATCCGCCGATTTAGCGCGTATTATTGTCTGAGAACGGCGCATCATCATAAATCGGGGAGCGATGCGCCGCTGACGGATTCGGGCCGGGTTGTGCTCCGTGAGATTCAATGGTTAGGCTGAATCGCCGGCCATTTCATGGAAATGGGCATTTTAAATGAACGATATTCATATAATAAGCATCGTTCATTGTCGAGTGCTTTTGTCAAGAATAATTATCCCAGATTTCCGGCCTGATGTCGAACGAAAAATTGTTCATTTTCCGAAGCGACGCTGGTCGACACGCCGATAAGTTCAATGATTCAAGCTATGGGATCCATTGGAAAACGCACATTAAAAATAATGGCCGGCGGAATGGGTTTTTCTTGAAATTAAAGCCGTTCCGGTTACAATGATGAGAGATTTATAGGAACGGTGGTAGAAAGTGAAAAAACTCGAATTGGATGTACGTTCGTTTCTGTATCCCATGCCGACGACCCTGGTTGGCGCGAACATAGATGGAAAGCCCAACTATCTCGTCATAGCCTTTTGCGGGATAGTAAACGCTCATCCGCCCATAATCTCCGTATCCATCAACCAGTCTCATTATACGAATATCGGAATAATAGAGAACAAAACCTTCAGCGTAAACATCCCCTCTGCCGACATGGCCATAAAGACCGATTACTGCGGCCTCGTGTCGGGCGGAGAGGTCGACAAGTCCGCCGTTTTTACCAACTTTTATGGGAAACTGGGGACCGCCCCCATGATACAGGAATGCCCCCTGAACCTCGAATGCCGGCTTATCCAGACATTGGAATTCGACGTCGATACCGCGTATATCGGCGAGGTCGTATCCGTCTATACCGAGGAAAGGTATTTTACGGACGGCAGGCTAGATATTAAAAAGATAGATCCGATCGTCTTCGCCACCCATGAAAGGGCTTATTACAGGATAGGTGACTACATAGGGCAGGCATGGAACATCGGGGCGGCGTTCGAGGGGAAAGACGTCATCAAAAAAAAGAGATAGTCGCGCACGGTCGGCCTCGCCTGGTGTCGGAGACGGAATGTCATGGACGATATACGCCGCATCGCCGATGAGCTTTTACTGGGCGTCCGGCCGGCATCCCGCGGCCAGACGCGAGTATATCCCAGTTCCATTTACAGTGCGGGCGATACCAGAATTCTCCAGATATGGCGTTCAGGGGAGCGCCTGCTTTTAGCGGCCGGGCGCGGCCCTCTTTTCGAGGAACTCCCGGGGACTAAGATTGATGGATTTAAACTGGCCCCCCTCGAAGGGATGACCCGCCGTGTGCTAAACCGCCATTTCCCGCAAACACTTCCCGCCGCGGCCGGAAGGTCCAAATCTGGAATCGGTCTCGGTGATCGTCTTGGACTTGCAACTCCGGGCCACATTCGCGCGGTCCGGGACAGGGATATTTTTCCGGTTCTGGCCCAACAAAGCATGCGCGAACTCAATCTTACCGGGCGGACCTATTCCGATGTTTTAAACTCGGCCTGTTTCGGCTCGATGCGCGAGGGTTACATGCTCGGGTTTGGCGCAGACGGAGACCATTTGAAAAGTGGGGAGGACATCTCCGCGGCATTGGAGGAGGGTTTCTCCATGATCACTCTGGACTGCTCGGAGCATTTGGACCCGGAAATGGAGTCCATGGGCATGTCCGAATTGAAAAGGCGCTACGCTAAGCTTCCGCAGTCGGTCAGAAGGGACTATGAAATGGCCTATGCCGGGAAGGAATTCCTCGTGGAAGGCGCCGAAATCTCATTCGACAAAATGGAACTGGCGCGGTGCATTCTGCTTTATTCCGGGGTGATCGATTTTGCGGAACGAGTCTACCACGAGCGGATAGCCTCATCCGGAAGGGATATCGATTTCGAACTCTCCATCGACGAAACGACGGCGCCGACCTCGCCGGAGGCGCACTATCTCGTGGCGGCGGAGCTTGCGAGGCGCGGTGTCCGACTTACCAGCCTGGCCCCGCGCTTTTACGGCGAGTTCCAGAAAGGGGTGGAATACAGGGGTGACACGGAGCGCTTCGGGCGCGAATTCGCGGTCCACGCGGCGGTGGCCGATAAGTTCGGATACCGTCTGAGCGTCCATTCGGGGAGCGACAAGTTCTCGGTGCTGCCGGCCGTTGGAGAGCTTACGAATGGCCGGTTTCACCTCAAGACGGCCGGGACGAGCTGGTTGGAGGCGGTTCGGCTAATTGCGGGGAAATATCCCTCGCTCTATCGAAGGGTGTACGCGCGGGCTCTCGAGAGCTTCAACGAGGCCAGGCGCTTTTACCGCGTCTCGGCCGAGGTCTCCTCCCTGCGCCGGCCGGACTCGCTTTCAGATGAGGAGCTTGCCGCCGGCATAGACGACGAGTCCACACGCCAGGTTCTTCACATAAGCTATGGCTTCATCCTGCACGGGGAGCCCGGAGGGAGGCCGGATACTCTCGGAAGGGAATTCCTCGCCGCGGTCGAGGGGGAGGAGGAGCTTTACTCGGACATGCTGGGCCGACATATAGGAAAACATCTCGAACTGCTTGGAAAATAGCGCGATGAAACCCTTCATACACGACGACTTCATGCTGGGCTCTAAAAGCGCGCGAAGGCTATACCATGAATTCGCGGAGCCCATGCCCATAATCGACTATCACTGCCATCTGGACCCTGGAAAGCTCGCGTCCAATTACCGCTTCAGGAACGTCACCGAAGCATGGCTGGAGGGCGATCACTACAAGTGGCGGGCGATGAGGGCGAACGGCATCGAAGAGCGCCTGATAAGCGGCGATGGGGAAGACCGTGAGAAGTTCAGGGCATGGGCCCGTACCGTTCCCTTCACCCTGCGAAATCCGCTCTATCACTGGACGCACATGGAGCTTGCCAGGGTGTTCGGCATAGATGACCGGCTACTGGACGGGGAAACGGCCGATCGGATCTTCGACGAGTGCAACGAGATTCTGGCCTCAAAGGATTTTGGAGCCCGATCGATCGTCGAAAAATTCAATGTGGAGCTTGTTTGCACCACTGACGATCCGGTCGATTCGCTCGAACATCACATCTCCTGGCAAAAGCGAGGGGATACGCCCTTCGCCCTCCTGCCCGCCTGGCGGCCCGACAGGGCGCTGGCGGTGGGTAGGCCGGAGGTGTTCGGCCCGTGGACCGCCGAACTGGCCGGGATTACGGGCATTCGTATTCGGAGTTTCGAGGACATGCTCGAGGCCCTCGAAGCGCGACACGCCTTTTTTCACGGGGCCGGATGCAGGCTTTCGGACCACGGGCTGGAGTATATCCCCTCGGCCGACTGGACCGATATTAGAGTGCGCTCCATATTAAAGCGGGCGCTCGAGGGGGGGGCCGTTTCGGAGGCGGAATCGATCGAATACGGCTCGGCGCTCTTACACCGGCTTTCGGTGATGGATCATGAAAAGGGGTGGACCCAGCAGTTCCACGTGGGGGCGTTTCGCAACGTCAACTCGAAGATGTTCGATTCCCTGGGGCCGGACACGGGCTATGATTCGGTGGGTGATTTTACACATGGGGTCCCGATGGCGCGTTTTTTCGACCGCCTCGAACTGGAGGACAGGCTCGCCAAGACCGTCCTGTACAACATCAATCCGGCGGATAACGCGCTTTTCGCGACCATGGCGGGCAATTTCCAGAAGGGGCCGGCGCCGGGGAAGATGCAGTTTGGCGGCGCATGGTGGTTCCTCGACCAGAAGGACGGCATAGAGGCGCAGATGAACACGCTCTCGAACATGGGGCTTCTCTCGCGCTTCATTGGAATGACGACCGATTCGAGGAGCTTCCTGTCGTTTCCGCGGCACGAGTATTTCAGGCGCGTGCTGTGCGGCATGCTGGGGGCGGATATGGAAAACGGCCTGATCCCGCAGGATTTCGATCTGGCGGGAAGAATGGTTCGCGATATCTGTTATAATAACGCATGCGTCTACTTCGACTTTCCGCTCCAGGGCCCAAAAGGGCCGACGCGGAGGTCCACGGGATGACCGGCACGCGGGTAGCCTTTCGGTAGAACAACAAGAAGAACGCGCCACCCGTTGTAAGTTGATATAAAATTGATATTGACTTTTCTTGATTTT
>MVZN01000072.1 GCA_002069125.1 Spirochaetes bacterium ADurb.BinA120 | reverse complement strand
GCCGTGGGGCAGCGCCTGAAGCGGTATTCGCGGCAGCGCTGAAGCGGATGGCCCGCGAGCGAACCGCCCCTTAGCACCCTGTACACCTCCCCGTAATCGGGACCCGGGCCGCCGCCCGGGTAGGCCTTGAACCAGTCGGAGGTCCACTCCCACAGGACCCCGCAGGGATGTGATGTCGCGCCGCGCAGGAAAACCCCCTTCAGCGCGGAAAAGAAATCCTCCGCCGTTTCGAACTCCAGCCGCGCTTCTTCCGTCCCGACATCGAGCATGGAGCGCGCTCCGACCAGGCGCGCGAAGGCCTCCCATTCCGCCTCGCGCGGCAGGCGCGCTCTCACGCCCGTTTCACGGGAGAACCATGAGCACCATGCCTCCGCGTCGTTCCAGCTTATCTGAAGCGCCGGCATAGCATCGCTCTCATCCCGGTAGGCGTCATCCGCCCTGCCTCCGAAGGGCCCGCGCCACGAAAGGCCCTCCCTCTTTTTCCAGCCCCCTTCCCAGGTCCAGCCCCAGCCCTCGCGTTCGGCCTCGGTAAGAAAACCCGTGGACTCCACAAAACGCCCGAAATCCACGGCGCTCACCATGCGGCGCGATATGCGGACGCGCTCAAGCCGTGCAGGGGCTTTTGGCGCGGCGGCGGCAAGATAATCCGTTGGAAGGCCTCCGCTTGCCCAGGACGATTCGAGGCGGGAGGGGAGATCCAGGTGGATGCCGATCTCGTAAACCCCGGCCGGAACCTCCACTAAAAGCGCCGGATCGAGAACATCCAGGCTATGGCCGCCAGTCGGGCGCATATTTGCTTACGATCCTTCCGGTGATTCCGCCGGCGCGCGCTATCTCGCCGTACATGAGGCCGCTTCGCTTCAAAGTGCGCTTTCGCTTCGGATGACCGTGGTCTACATGCACCAGGCCGAAGCGCGACATGAGCCCGTCCACCAGCTCGAAGTTGTCGAGCGTGGACCAGTGGTAGTAGCCGGCCACCTCCACGCCCTCCTTAAAAGCGCGGTGGAGCTGGTAGAGGTGGTCCAGTATATAGCGCGGACGGATCTCGTCGCCGTCCTCGCAGGTGCCGTTTTCGGTTATGTAGATCGGAAGCCGGTACAGATCCCAGTAGCGCCTGAGGACGCGGTACAGCCCCTCCGGATAGATGTCCCAGCCCAGCTTGTTTTTGGAAAGCTCGGGGCGGGTCAAAAGATTCATGGGAAACTTTACCAGGTCCCCGGAATAATAGTTGATGCCGAAGAGGTCCAGGGTGCGCCCCTTCGCGCTTATCCTTTCCAGATAGCGGTTGTTGAAATATTTGTCCATCAGGCGCGCCGAAAGGCGGTCGAGCGGGTTCCCATTCCTCAACGGATCGAATGTGCGCAGGTGCTTCGCGATCCCCACCCTGGCCCGCGCCCAGTTCTTTCCGGCGTGTATTTCGTGTATCGCGCTGTAGGCGCGCACGTGCGCGTCGATCATCACGTCCATCACCTTAAGGCAGCGGCGAAAGCTCTTCTTGCCGGGAGGGAACTCGCCGAACAGGTAGGCCGAGACGGCGTAAACAGAAGGCTCGTTGATGGTAATCCAGATATCCACGAGGTCTCCAAGCGCCTTCGCGGCCTTTTGTACGAAACGAAGATACCTGTCTGCCGTTTCCGGATTTTCCCATCCACCCCGGCGGACCAGCCACATGGGGTTCGCGAAGTGATGGAGCGTAAGCATGGGGCTTATGCCCGACCTTTGCATCTCCCTGAGGATCGACCTGTAATGCGCGAGGGCCTTTTCGTCGAACTCGCTCTCCGAGGGTTCGATTCGCGCCCATTCTATCCCTATTCGGGCCGCGTTGTGGCCCATCCTCTTCATTAGCGCGATGTCGCCCTTGTAGTATTCCCAGAAGCGCACCGCGTCTATGGGGCTCGTTCCATCCTTTATCCTCCCCTTAAGGGCCCAGTCGTAGAAATCGTGGTGCGGGCATCCCCCCTCAACCTGGAAGGCCGAGGAGGCGCTGCCCCAGCGAAAGCCCGCCGGGAATAAAAAATTGATTTTTTCCGTCCGCTCCTTTTTCATTCGCACCCCTCCTCCAGTATTCGGCAGACCTCATCGGCAAGGGCGCCGACCGCCTCGTCCGCGCTTATTCTGCGCGTTTTCCTCCCGCGGGCGAAGAGCAGCATCCTCCCGCCGCGGCCGCCGGCTATTCCCGCGTCCGCATGCGCCGCCTCTCCCGGCCCGTTGACCTCGCAGCCCATTACCGCAACGACCACGCCGCGGCCCGACCGGGCAAGCATGTCGCCGAAGCGCCTCAACAGTTCGTCCTCGACCTCCCGTGCGATCGAGAGAAGATCAAGAGATGGGTCCGTACGTCCGCATGTGGGACAGGCTATAACGCGAACCGGAGCGGCGCGGAGGCCTACCGCCTCCAGTATGTTCCTGGCGACAGCTATCTCCTCGACCGGGTCGCCGGTCATTGATACGCGGATGGTGTCGCCAACGCCGTCAAGCAGGAGCGAGCCCATGGCCGCCGAACTGTGCACAACGCAGGAGAGGCCGTACCCCGCCTCCGTTAGCCCTATATGCAGCGGATAGGGCGCCGTGGCGGCGAAGAGCCTGTTGGCCTCCACGGTGAGCCGCACATCGGAGGCCTTTATGGAAACGACGATATCGAAGAAGCTGTTGTCCTCCAGAATGCGAACGTGCTCCATGGCCGAGGCGACCAGGCTTTCGGCATTGAGCTCGGGGTAGCGCGAGCGGTCCAGGGAGCCTCCGTTTACGCCGATGCGTATCGGGACCGAATGCTCGCTTGCGGCGCGCACCACCTCGCGCACCTTCGCATCGTCGCCGATGTTGCCGGGGTTTATGCGAACCTTGTCGATACCGGCCTCGATCGCCCCGATGGCGATCCGGTGGTTGAAATGCACGTCGGCCGAGAGGGGCATGTCGACCGCGGCGCGGATATTTTTTAAAAAATCCAGAGACGATTCGTTTCTCAGCGCGACACGGACAAGCTCCGCACCCGCCTCGCGGAGCCGCTCTATCTGGTCGATCGTCCCTCTTACGTCCTCTATGGGTACGTTCGTCATGGACTGTACCGACACGGGAGCGCCTCCGCCGATAACCAGCCCCCGCACCCTGACGGGGCGGGTCTCATTTCTCTTAGCGTTCACGTTCGATTTTATTGCCGATTATATGCCTGCCCAAAAGGCCCGGCTGGGCCATGCACAGCGCCGGGCTATTGGAAGAGCTTCTGGAAAAAAGGAAAGAAGCTCAAATCGTTGAATATCACGAACACCCCTAATATGATAAGAAGCGCGATCCCCACGAACTGTATCTTCTCCAGCACCTTCTGGTTTATGGGGCTTCCCTTTATGGCCTCATAGGTGAAGAAGAGGATGAAGCTCCCGTCCACGGCCGGGATGGGCAGCAGGTTCATCACCATGAGGATGATGGAAATCTTCGCCATTAGGATGATGAATGCCGAAACGCCCCTATAGTACGCGGTATCCCCGGCGATCTTGGCGATTCTTATGGGCCCAGAGAGGTTTTGCCGCACGTCGAGTTCGCCAGAGAAGAGCTTCCCGATTCCCTTGATATTCAGCACGATGAAGTCGAAGGGGTCGATGAGCGATTTGGCGAAACCCTCGGCGAGACCGAAGCGAAGCGGGACCATCTCCGGCGCGATTCCGGTTTCGACGCCGATGAAGCCGAATTTTTCGTAGGAAACGAGCCCGGCATAGGTGCCGCCGGCAGTCTCCAGGCGCACCCGTTGGCCCTTGTTGCGCTCCAGCCGCCTCTGTAAATCCGCGATGGAGGCCACTCGCTCGCCGTTTATCTTCACGCTTCCGCTCGCTATTCCGTTTTTGACCAGATCGAGCTTGTCGGTGGAAAGCTCCATTCTCTCCCCCTTGAAGCGCGCGTCCTCGAACTCCCTGATCGTGATTGTCTCCTTAAGCCTCGGCGTGACCGGCAGCTCCATCTCCCTCCCGCCGCGCACTATGAGCAGGTGGAGCTTTCTACCGGCGTTCGCGCGGATATGCGCCGTGAATTCCGCGGGGGTTTTGACCGGACGGCCGTCGATGGCCTTAACCTCGTCGTACTGCCTGATCCCTGCCTCCTCGGCCGCGTCCTTCTCGAGGCTTCGCGCCACGAGCACCCTCTCGCCGTAGGGCATCACCCCTATGGTATAATAGCCCTTTTCGGAAAAGCGCTTCGGGGCGACGGCAAACTCCATCTCGCGCCCATCGCGGAGCACCCGCACCATGGCCGGACGGCCGTCCGAAAAGACTATCGAATTCTGAATATCCTGGAACGAGGCGATCCTTTTGCCGTTAATGCCCACTATGGCGTCGCCGGAGCGCATTCCCGACTCATAGGCCGGGGACACGTACTCGCCACGAGTGAAATAATCCGGTATGTGTATCCTGTTTGTCTCTACATCATAGCCGATCATGTTCATCATGAAAAAGAGAAGTATTCCGAAAAGCAGGTTGAACAGCGGCCCCATGATTACCGTCACTATGCGCTTTACCGGGTGCGCCGTGAGGAACTCGTAAGATTCGCCCTTCCGCTCCTCCGATGGATCGTCCCCGTAAAACTGGCAGTATCCGCCGAAGGGTATCAGGGTAAGCTGATAGGTCGTATCCCCTATCCGTTTCTTTATGAAGCCCTTTCCGTATCCTATGGAAAAGACCCGCGCCTTTATTCCGACCATCATGCCGCCCAGAAGATGGCCCAGCTCGTGCACAAATATGCAAAGCCCCAGCAGGACCACCGCGGCAAGTATGTAGATAAGTGTCGCCATCGCTAACCTCTCAGTAAATTGTGTACGGCCTCGCGGGCCCAGGCGTCCGCCCGGAAAATGTCGTCTATCGTCGGCTCGTCGATTCGCCGGTGCGTGGACAACACCTCCTCGACCAGACGCACTATGTCGGTAAAGCCTATCCGGTGCTCCAGGAACAGGCCCACCGCCGCCTCGTTGGCGCCGTTGAGCGCTGCGGGGGCCGTCCCGCCTGCGCGCCCCGCCGCGTAACACAGGTCCAGCGCAGGGTATCGGCGCGCGTCCACGGGGCGGAAGCTAAGGCCTCCCATCTCCTCCAGTCTCAGCCGGCCGAAGGGGTTGCGCCGCCTCTTTGGATGGGTCAGCGCGGAGAGAATGGGAAGCGCCATGTCCGGAACACCCAAAAGGGCGTACAATGAGCCGTCTATGGTTTCCACCATCGAGTGTATCACGCTCTCCGGGTGGATGAGCACGTCTATATCGTCGTAGGCCATGTCAAAAAGGTGATGCGCCTCTATCACCTCGAGCCCCTTGTTCATAAGCGTGGCCGAGTCTATCGTTATCTTGCTTCCCATGCTCCATGTGGGATGATTCAGCGCCTCGCCCGGGGTTACGCCGCCCAGATCGTCGGCGTCGCGGTCGCGAAGGCTCCCGCCCGAGGCCGTAAGGACAATCCGCTCGACTTCCGAGGGCTCGAGCCTCTCCAGAAGCGAGAACACCGCGCTGTGCTCGCTGTCGACGGGGATAAGCTCGACGCCGTGCACCCGGACCATGTCCATAAACAGGCTCCCCGCCATGACTAGCGTCTCCTTGTTGGCCAGCGCTATGCGGCGCGCGTGGGGCACCGCCTCGAGCGTTGGCCGAAGTCCCGCCGCTCCGACTATGGCGGAGAGCACTATGTCGACCTGGCGGCGGGCAAGCTCCAAAACGCCCTCAGGCCCGTCAAAAAACTCCACATCCGGAAAGCGCGCCTTCAATTCGTCCACGCAGGAGCGCGTCTCGTTGTCGGAGGCGACGGCCACCGCGGACGGGCGGAATTCTTCTATCTGCTCTCCGAGCAGCGCCGTGTTCCTGTTGCACGCAAGCCCGTACACGCGGAAATCGGTCCCCTGCGAGCGGATGGCCCGCAGGGCCGAAACGCCGATGGAGCCGGTGGAGCCCAGGATGCTGACCGTTAAGGACATCTTTCCCGGGGCTTACTGGACGCCCTTAAGCACAAGATAATAATAAAAAAGCGGAAGCGTGACTATCATGGAATCGAAAACGTCCCAAAAACCCCCGTGTCCCGGGATGAGCGAACCGGAGTCCTTTATTGCCCCGTCGCGCTTGAGCGCCGACTCGGCGAGGTCTCCGATATTACCTATCAGGCTGATTGCGATTCCTATAATCGCGGCCTCGACCATGGAGAACAGGCTCTTGCCGAAAAAGCTTTCGAGGACCATGCTCGCAATAAGCATGGAGAGGATGCTGGTAAGAAGGCCGGAGAAGTATCCCTCCCACGATTTGTTTGGGGAAACCTTGAACCCGGCCTTGTGTTTTCCGAAATACACACCGCCGAAATATGCGCCCGAATCGTTCAGCATGACGATCGCGTTGAGGATGAGAACATAGATGTAGCCGTCCTTTAGGGCCTTTAAAAGGATGATGTGCGAAAACAGAAAGGCTATGAACACCACCCCGAAAACTGTAGTGGCAAGGGAGTAGATGCCTCCCGCCACCGGCCTTTTCCGAATATGCACGGCAAAAACGATTGGAAGCCCGATGGCGAACACCGCAAAGATGAAGCGCGCGTCGAAGGGCGGAACGTGAGCGGCATATCCGTAAACCCTGCCGAAGGCGTACAGATACATGACCAGGTTAACGGCGACCGCCATCGCCATGCCCGCCGCTATGAAAGGGCGGTTTCCTTCGTCACGGGAGCTTATCTGGTAGTACTCCCACAGGCAGCCGAGCGAGATGAGGAGCGATGCTATCAGGATCGGAATTGAATAGAATACGTCACTTACCACCAGAAAGCAGTAAATTGGCAGCGCCACGGCCGCGCTTAGTATTCGCTTGGATGTCTCGTTCATAGTCCGCCGAACCTCCTGTCCCTTTGCTGGTATTCGTAAATCATCCGGTACAGGTGACGCGGCCTGAAGTCCGGCCAGAGGACGCTTGTGAATATCATTTCAGCGTAGGCTATCTGCCACAGCAGGAAATTACTGACGCGGCGCTCCCCGCTGGTGCGGATAAGAAGGTCCACGTCCGGAAGTCCCGCGGTGTAAAGATGGCGCTCGAACGAACGCTCCGTAAGCTTCTCGCCCTGCCTTTTCGAGGCCGCCCAGGCGTTTACCGCCTCGACAAGCTCCTGACGCCCGCCGTAATTGAGGCAGAAATTCAATGTTATGGCCCTGTTTCCTCGCGTCCTGGCCACCGATTCCTCTATAATGCGCCTGGTCGAGGCCGGCAGGCGCCGCATGGAGCCCGAATGGCGAAGCAGCACCCCCTTTTTCATTATGGCATCGATGTTCGCCTCGAAGAACATCTCCAAGAGGCGCCATATACCGGCAATTTCGTCCTTAGGCCTCGACCAGTTCTCGGTCGAGAAGGCGTACAGCGAAACGACCTCTATACCGAGGTCGATTGCCGTATCCATAAGCGATTCGATAACCTGTGCGCCCCTGCGATGTCCCTCCACGCGGGGAAGCGAGCGCCGTCTGGCCCAGCGACCGTTGCCGTCCATGATGATGGCGACATGGCGCGGGATACTCTCCCTGTCTATAAGGAGCGAATAATCTTTCATTTTATGTCCCAGGCGTCAAACAGGGCGCTCCGATCGCGCGTATCAGTTCTTAACGGCCCTGCGGTTCGGGCGGCGTCCGCGCCCGCCCCGGAAGAGTCGATATGATTAGATATGGCTGATCTCCTTTTCCTTGTTGTCGGTCAGCTTCTGCACGTCATCCGTAAACCTGTCGGTTATCTTCTGCACCTTCGCCACAGCGGCCTTCGATTCGTCCTCCGAGATCTCCTTTTGCTTCTCGAGGTCCTTTATCATGTCGTTAGCGTCGCGGCGGATGTTGCGGATGGAAACCCTGCACTCCTCCGCCTTGTGTTTGGCGAGCTTTACGTATTCCTTGCGCCGCTCCTCGGTGAGGTCCGGAATTTGTATGCGGATTAAATTTCCATCGTTGTTGGGATTGAGCGAGAGGTCCGATTTCAGAATCGCCTTCTCGATCGCGGCGAGATTCCCCCGGTCCCACGGCTGTATGACGACCAGGCGCGGCTCAGGACACGAAATCGTCGCAAGCTGGTTCAAGGGCATCATCGAATCGTATACGTTCACCCTAACCCCGTCGAAGATGGACGGATTGGCCCGGCCCGTACGGATTGCCCCAAACTCCTTCTCGAGCGCCTTGATGCTCTTGGTCATCCGCTCTTCCGCGTCCGCGATAATGTCATCGATCATTATTCCCGTCCTCCGGTAACTCAGGATATGGTTGTGCCTATGGTCCGGCCGGTAACGGCCTTTTTAATTGAGTCCTCGCTTAGAAGATTGAACACTATGATGGGCAGGCGGTTGTCCATGCAGAGCGAGATGGCGGTGAGGTCCATCACCCTTAGCTGCCTCTCGATCACCTCGAGGTAGCCGATGGAATCTATCCTCGTCGCGCCGCTGTTCCTGGCAGGATCGGAATCGTAGACGCCGTCCACCTTCGTGGCCTTCATCAGCACCTCGGCCCCTATCTCGATGGCGCGAAGCCCCGCTGCCGTATCCGTGGTGAAAAATGGGTTCCCGGTGCCGGCCGAAAGAATCACCACGCGCCCCTTTTCGAGGTGGCGGATGGCGCGCCTCCTTATGTACGGCTCGGCGACAGCCCTCATCTCTATGGCGGTCATCACCCTGGTCGGCGTACCGAGCTTTTCGAGGGCGTCCTGCATGGCCAGCGCGTTGATCACCGTGGCGAGCATGCCCATGTAATCGCCGGTGGTCTGCTCCATCCCCAGAGCCTTCCCCACCGAGCCGCGGAATATGTTGCCGCCGCCAATCACCACGCCCACCTGCACTCCGAGCCGGTACACCTCGGCGATCTCGCGGGCGATCC
Source organism: Spirochaetes bacterium ADurb.BinA120 (assembly GCA_002069125.1). Classification (GTDB taxonomy): domain Bacteria; phylum Spirochaetota; class UBA4802; order UBA4802; family UBA5368; genus MVZN01. The sequence continues at coordinate 4,041 of MVZN01000072.1, read as the reverse complement.
GCTTGACCGTCTCGGGATCTATGCCGAAGCGGTCCTCGCCCGCCAGCGCCTCTCCGCTCAGCTTGACTACGATGCGGCGATATTTGAGGTCCGAACGGCCGGTCTCCGAATCCATCGTTATCCGCCTATCTTATAACGCGTGAACCTTCCGACCGTTATGTTCTCGCCGTAGGTGGCGATCTTGTTCTTCACCAGGTCCCGTATCGTGAGCTTTGAGTCTTTTATGTACTCCTGCTCCATGAGGCAGACTTCCTGGTAGTATTTTTTGATCTTTCCCTCGACGATCTTTTCCACCACCTGCTCCGGTTTGCCCGAGTCCTTCATCTGGTCGCGGTAGATGTCCTTTTCCTTTTCGAGTTCCTCCGCGGGGACGTCGTCTATGTCAACGTACAGCGGGTTCGACGCCGCCACCTGCATGGCTATCTCCTTGGCAAGCTCCTGGAAATCCGCGTTCTTCGCCACGAAATCGGTTTCGCTGTTGAGCTCCAAAAGCACGCCGAGTTTGCTGTTCATGTGGATGTACGAGGCTATGATTCCCTCGCGGGCCTCGCGCCCCATCCTCTTGTTCGCCGAAGCGAGGCCCTTCTTGCGAAGGAACTCGACCGCCTTCTCCATGTCCCCGCCGCACTCGATTAGAGCCTTTTTGCAATCGAGCATGCCGGCCTGCGTCTTCTCTCTTAGCTCCTTTATCATATCGGATGTAATATCAGCCACGTTGTCCCTCTCCTGTGATCTTGTAATTAACGCAGGACCGCATCACCACGAGGTCTTCTCGTCGGCGTCGTACTGGTCCTCGTATTTCTTGCGGTACTGCTCCTTCGCCTCGACGGCGGACTTGGTCTTTGCGTCGCCTTCTTCGACCGGGCCGCCCTCCTCCTCGGCGCTCGCGGCCTCGACCGCCATCTCCTCTGCCTCCTCGATGTCCTCCATGCCCTCGGTCTGTCCGCCGGACTGCCCCTCCACTATAGCCCTCGACACCACGTCGAGGAAAAGCGCGATGGCCCGTATGGCGTCGTCATTCCCCGGGATCGGATAGTCGATTTCGTCCGGATTGCAGTTGGTATCGACAACCGCAAAGATCGGGATTCCGAGTTTGCGCGCCTCGTTGACCGCAATCGCCTCCCTTTTGGGGTCGATAATGAAGAGCGCGTCGGGGATCCTGCTCATGTCCTTGATCCCCTTCAGCACCTTGTGCTTCTTGGCGAGTTCGCGGCTCAGGTCCAGGATCTCCTTCTTCGTCTCGGCGTCCCATGAGCCCGTTTCCGACATCTTCTCGAGGCCCTTCAGGCGCTCGATCGAGTTGCTTACGGTATGGAAGTTGGTAAGCAGCCCTCCAAGCCAGCGCTCGGCCACAAAATACATGCCGCACTTCTGCGCGTATTCCTCTATCGCCGACTGGGCCTGCTTCTTGGTACCCACAAAGAGCACCTTTCCGCCGTTCGCGGCGACCTCCTTCATGGCGGCATATGCGATCTTCAGCCGCTGCATGGTTTTCTGTAGATCTATGATATGGATGCCGTTGCGGGCCGTAAAGATAAACTGGGCCATCCTCGGATTCCATCTCCTCGTCTGGTGCCCGAAATGGACGCCGGATTCCAGAAGCGCTTTCATCGATACTACTGACAATGTACGGTACCCCCTTATATTTAATAAAATAACGGAACATTTTCGCCCGCAGGTAAAACGGCTCAAGGCGCGGCGCGCCGAGACGGCACACCCCCGTGCCGCGCAATAATCCCCAATCGGAGTTCGTATCGGTCAAGGTCGGCGGCAACCGGCCTTTGGCCGGTTTGGGTTTCTACGGACCGGGCGTATCCTCACCCGTTCCGCGTGATAGCCGCGAGCGCGGCCTTACTGCCAATTACACCCTGCGAAAAATGAGAACCCCGGCGACCATACCGACTATCGCCGAAAGGTTTAACTTTACCCCGAAGCTAATAATCTCGAGGTTAAGCGAGAGCGGGCCGGTAAGTCCGGCGTTGATGATCTGAAGCGCCGGGAAAAGCTTTACTATCAGCGTTCCGAGCGCGGAACCGAGTATCCCCCCTAAAATCAGGAAGGCCAGGAAAAAACCCAGGTTGCCCTTTGCGAATGTCATCGTGCACCCTCAGCCGAAGAGCATGAATTTCGGCGCCACTTTTTGTCAAGCCTTTTCCCCGTCACTCGTTCACCGCCGCGACGGCGCGTATCCATCCGGCGCTTGCCCCCCTGATCTTGATCGGAAAGCAGTACACGGTAAAGCCGAAGGGGGGAAGCTTGTCGAGATTGGTGAGCTTTTCAATGTGGCAATATCCGCGCTCGATGCCGGCGAAATGCCCCTCCCATATAATAGATGCATCCCCGATTTTCTGAAATTCCTGGGCGATGAGGGGCAGCGGCCTGTCCCAGCTCCACGCGTCGGTGCCGACCACCCGCACCCCCCTTTCGCAAAGCCACAGGGTCGCCTCCCTCCCCATGCCGCAGCCCCGTATGAGGTATTCGCCCTTACCCCAGTAGGCATCGGCCCCGGTATTTACGAGCACTATGTCGCCCTCCTTGAGGGTGTAATCGATCCCGGCAAAGGCGGCCTCCATGTCCGCCGCGCTTACCAGGTATCCATCCGGGTATTTCCTGAAATCGAGCCTTACCCCGTCGCCCGTGCACCACTCCAGCGGCACCTCGTCTATGGTAAGAGCCTTGAGCCCTCCGCTCATGGTGGGATGGTAGTGCCAGGGCGCGTCTAAGTGCGTCCCCGAATGAGTGGTGAGGGTGACAAGCTCGAGCGCCCATCCCTTTCCGTCGGGCAGGTCGCGCTCCGGATCGATGCCGGGGAAGAAGGGGACCATTTGCTCCGCCCCCTCCTCGTGCGACATGTACTGGACATTCGGTATCATCGCCGGCGGATCGGAGGGGATACCGTTCTCGATGGCGATGCTTAGATCGATGAGCCGTCTGGCCATGGGGGGGACCTCCTTTTAAAAATTATCGGGATACGCGTGCCCTACCGCAAGTTGACGGCTTGAGTCCATGTAAAGCCATTGGCATGTTCAAGCCATTTCGGTTGAAGCGAATTTGCATTTTATCGGCGATAGGTTCAGTACATTCTATATTGCACGCATTGGCGACCAGTATATACATTAGTCTAACCTTAAAGCCTAAAAAATGCATTTAAAAAAAGTATTCAGGCCAAGATTTCACTCGAGTACCTTAACAGCATAGGCTGGAAATCCATTCGCGGCAATCCGAACTGCGCTTGTATGAAGAGATTTACACCAGATCCACGGCATCTGATGGGTTTTCAATCCCAAGAATCTGGAAAGAGTGCCATTTTCTTAAAAGTCTCTTCCTTTTTCGATGCTAAGCAAAGTAAGATGGACCATCTTATCGCCAAAGCTGAGTTCAAACCCCGTAAACTCGTCGTTATCATATCTCTTTTCATTACCCTCCCCCACGCCCGGATGCTCCGAGAAGGGCGCTTTCGCAAGCTCGCCGAACAAGGATTCGGTCCGGGAAATCGCATCCGCTTCGGCAAGATTCCTGGCCGAATCATCGAGCTGAAAAATCTCGATGGCGGAGCTTCTAAGTATCTTCGGAAAATATTCCCGATAGATGTCCGTCCTGTTGAATACGTCTATGTTGACGAGCCTGTCGTCGGAAAAGACGGCAAGGCCGTTCGCCTTCTCGTCCGGTTTGAAATCCTTAATGTAGTCTTCGAAATTCCCGCCTTCACTGTCGAAAAGCTCGTTCAAATTCATCGTAGAAGATTTGACCCTATATGCGGCATGATAGCTGTTCACCTCGTTCCAAACCCGCCCCTAGTCGGCCATATACATATTGCTTTTTCTGAGGCTTTCCTTAACCGCTTCGGATTTTAACGCGCGAATTCTATGCGGCGAAATATTGGCCGTGTAAGCGAAACTATCCGAGGTTTTACTCCACCTGCCCTGCTCCACGCAGCTTACCGGAAGGGTCGATTTTGAATTCGGGGCCAGCAAAACCGAGGTGTTCAGCACCCTGTTTTGTTTCGCTCCCATTAAAATATCCCCATCCATAAAAAAGACG
>MVZN01000071.1 GCA_002069125.1 Spirochaetes bacterium ADurb.BinA120 | reverse complement strand
CCGCCGAGGCGAAGGCGTATTTCGAGACGGTGCTGTTATAAGGCATATTCTCAATCGAACAAACGGAGGAGCGAGATGATCGAAGCGAAAACGAACTCATATTCATCCGAGTTCAGAAAAGAAATCGAAGCGTTACGCGCAAAACTGAGCACGCTCGGGCCGAACCGGCTTGGCCGAGAAGTCGGCCGGATCGCCAAAAGATTCGGCATACTGCCTTTCCTGGTGTTCGCCGCCATCGGCGCGAGTAATGAAAGAGAGCCGGCTAAATACACTAAAATCCTGTTTAAACCTTTCTATCCGTCATTCAGGGGAAGACGGCTTTTCCAGGGATATGCAATTGTCGCAAGGGACCGCTTCCCCGAATCAATCCCGTTTTTTGGAATCGGAAGGGTGCCGAAAGACTTTTTCGATAACATACAACGGTATAAAACCGAGCTTTTCCTCGGAGGCTTTCGGCTGTCTCTTTTTTGTAAGATCAGGCTCGTAGCAATAGTGTATATCGAGCGGAGCGCGCTTTATTACCGCCGCGATAACCGGAAAAATCGCCGAGGAGTGCAATACGATCATGTCCAGTAATCTTCGGTTCCCGTTATCCATATACTTGAACACCGAAAAAAGCAATCGTTCTCTCGTGTTCTCGCGGATAAGCTCCCGTCCCTCAAGGAACTCCATGTCCATGTGGGTAAGCGCGCTTTTCCAGATGGTCGCGGAATCGTTATCGCGGCTCACATACTCGCCGACGGACGCAAGAACAAGTGTTTCGTTGATCGATAAGCAGAGGTCAAGTTTTTCAATTTTCAGGAACGGGTTGAAAAGCATCGAGTCGATTGCCGGATGCCGTATGGCGTTTCCCGCCCTTTTTATTTTTTCATTCGCGTCCAGCCGTCCTGAAATTTCTCTCTCAAAAAAACGAATCATCGCGGGATCAAGTTTGCAGAACATGACATACCGCTCCTTGCTGTTTGGTCCCTGTATTAAATCGGTTCTTTCGCGTTACGTCAATCCATTAATCACCCCGGAGGCCCAATGAACACCCAGACGAAACTCACCGTCGATGCCCGACTGGAGCGCGGCGAGCGCGTGCCGGTCACCGAGCTTAAAAGCGTGCGCCGGGCGCTCATCATGAAGCATGGATCACTCACCGACGCGGCGAAGGATATGGGAGTAGATTACACCCATCTTTCAAACACACTGAATGGGCGCCTCTACCTCATACACATCGTGGCCGCCATCCAGGCGGACCTCTCCCTCGCCGACGCGCAGGTGCTTAAATTCTGGCCGCTTCTGCGCACCTGGCCGCGCGAGAGCCAGCGGAGGGCGGTGGTATGAAAGTCAATCGGGCTTTTTCACCAGCTTTAAAAAAGGGCCTTTGGGCCTCTCTGGCGGCGGTAATAAAAGGGTATCGAGTCCCCGAAAGCGAAATGCTCTCTCGATATCGAGCGTGTCGAAGCCTCGCAATAACGGTAAGTGATGAGCAAATTTCTCGAGCAATAAACGGCACTCTTCATCCTGACGGTCCCGATGGATCAATATCTGGGCCAGCATCTTCATGTAATACACTGGAGTGTCGTCTTCGTAAATATCGGCCGAACACGTCCCGCAATAATGAACGGGACGATACACAAAAGGAACCTCGCAATTGAGGCAGGCGATCATGACCGGATATCTACACGCGGAACAGAACGCGGGGAGAACCAAACCCTTTTTCGACTGGAAATCGTACGTGCGTCGACAGTCGGAGTTTATACAGAGGGCGTATTTTGCTATTATTCGAACTTCCATATGTAAAGTTACCCGGGCCATAAGGCCATGTCAATCCATTAATCGCCGCTACCGGCCGGCAAACGGCACGGAAGCGGCCGTATTCAGCCGGCGTTATTGCGCGCGCTGCAGCTCGAGCGCATGGTGCGGCATTATGGCGCGCGTCATGCTGCACGAAGCGACAAGCCCGGAATATCCGCGCTCCATGAGGTTCGATAACGCCGGGAATCCGCGCTGCCTGTCCTTCAAACCATTGAAGTCAAACAAACGAGGTGAGCAATGAATATCACGCTATGCGGCCGATTCCGCGGACGGCTCTACCGGTGCCACGCGGTGATCAACCAGGACCGGAAGATCGTCTTTTTCGCGGCCGAGTATTTTCCCCCGCGGGGAATGAAGCGCGTTCTGGTGGTGGAGCCGGAGCGCCCGGTGTCCATGCACACCAATCCATTGAACGCCGGCGGCAGGAAGCTCGCCCGGCGGCTCCAGGAGTTCCTGGATAGCGCGTACGTCGCCGAGCGCGCGCCGAGCGTACACTGATCCGGAGGGCGGAGGCAGTCATGAGCAAATGGATGTTCGATTGTCTCTGGTGCCTCGGCGCGTTCATCTGGGCGGCGCTCCTGGTGCTGCCGCTTGTCTGCGCGGTGCTTTGCGCGCTGCCGTTTTACCTGGTACACAGGGAGACCAAAAAGGAGGCTCGCAATGCCAGAACACGAAAAGCGGCCTGAGCCGATCAGGCAGATGGCGCCCCGCGAGATCGTGGAGCGGGTGTCGCGCGGAGAACATCTAAAACCCGGGATGTTCCGCACCGTCGGGGAGGCGATCCTTCGCCTTATTATACCGCTCCTCTTCGGGCTTGTGCTCTACGCGTACGTAATGACGGCGGCGTATATGTCGTTCAAATCCAGATAACAGGAGGTTCGCATGAGATCACCGGTCAATGACCCGCGCGTGTCCAGTCCTTACGGGATGCGTGTTCTCAACGGAAAGGAACAATTCCACGACGGCATTGATTTCGTATCACGGAGCGGCGACCGACGCGTATTCGCCGTCGCCCCGGGAGTCGTTGTCTTCGACATGGACGACTACGAGGAGGCCCTCCGCTGGACCGACCGCCGGCATTCCGGCGGGAACATGATCATAATCGCTCACGACGTAGGGCCCGCGCCCGGGGCACGGGTGTATTACGCCCGCTATCTCCACCTGGGGGAAAACACCGTCAGGAAGAACCAGGAGATCGATGAGGGAGAGGTTGTCGGCGAGTATGCCGACGCGGGAATATCCTTCGGCCCGCATCTGCATTTTGACCTGTACGATTCGGCCTGGCGAAAGATAGACCCGACGCCCCTTCTCAGGGGGGTGCTGCCGTCATGACGGAAAAACGTACCCGCGCCCGCCTGACGGCCGAGGTCGCCGCGCTCATCATCGGCAAGTACCCGGTGGCCTGGAACGCGAAGGAGATCGCGCTCGCCCTCAAGGCGCACCGGCGCACCGTCGAGCGGATCCTCGCCGACCTGGTCGGCGCCGGGATCGTCGAAAAACGCTATCACTCGTATACCCTGGAAACGTCCCTGGTCGCACAGATTTACGGCGCCCAGTGGTACGTGCGGCAGGAGATCGACAAGCAATCGATTGTCGCACGGCATTCACATCAACTGACAGCGATCAACGGAGGCAAATAATGGCGAAGAAAAAAGACGTTGTTCTGGCCGATTCGGTCAAGGATCCGGAAACCGGGAAGCTGATACACTTCAGCGAAGAAGAAAAACGCGACCTGCTATTCTGCGAGCGGCAGATGAAGGTCGGCTTCATGCAGATCGCCATCGCGCTTAAAACCATCCGCGACCGGCGTCTGTACCTGCTGCGCGAATGTGATTCGATGCGCGCGTACGTCGAGGAATACGTTCAATTCTCATACCGTCACGCTCATCGGCTTATGCATCTTGCCGACACGTTCGGCGATGCAAAGACCGACCTGCTCGAGTCCTTTTCCCAGGATACGCTGTTGGCGATCGCACAGAATCCGGCGGTCGCGAGCGATCTGAACGGAGCGGATGTCGTCGACGGCGAGGTGCGGCTTCCCGACGGTGAGGTGCTGCCGCTTGAGGAGTTCACCGCACGAATACGTCGCGAGATACAAAAATCCGCGGAGAAGAAGGAAGAAAAATTACAGCGGCGCATCGACACAATAGCGGCCGAGGTCAAGACGAAGAACGAGGCGCTGGCGCATTATGAGCGGTTGGTCGCCGACGGAAACGAGCGCGAAAAACGGCTGGAGGAAACCATCGAGTCGCTCAGCGTGCGCAAGGACCTCGACGCGCATATCCTCGCGTATATCACCCATAAAAAGGACGCCGTCCGCCTCATAGCCGACTGCACTCCCGCGGCGTTGGAGCTTCTTGGGCGCGTCGACGGCATCCCGAGGGACCTGGTGGATGCCGAGCTCGCGGGGCAGGTGTCGTTTTTCCTGGCGGCGGTCGAGGCGGCGGTCACACGCATACGGGAAAGCTTCCGGCCGTTTTTCTGGATACCCGGCGAGACGGAGCGTCCCGACGACGTCGTCCCGAGGTGAGCCATGCGCGGGAAGCGAATCGACAGGGAACTGGTCGCTGAGTTCTGCGCCAGGATGAACCGGGCCTCGAGCAAACGCGAGCGCGGCGCGGTAATGAGGTGGTTTCGCGAGGCGACGGGGGTGTCGAAGAATACGGCGTACGGCATCCTCGAGGCCGCGAACGAAGGTATCCCTCATGCGGATATAATCGCGGGTAAACAGCGCCGCGCGCCACGGAAATCCGAGTTCGAGCGGGAGCAGGAAAAGCGACACGCCCTTATCATCGCCGCGATTAAGCGCCTTCCGGGTGAGCACGCGAAACCCATCCCCACCGAGCTCGCTATACCGATGGCGGAAAACAGGGGTCTCATCCCGGCCGGGAAATATACCCGTTGCAGGGCGGATCGGCTGTTAAAAACGCATCAGTTAAACACAAAATCTGTACGTCTGAAAAAAGCCGCACGCCCCATCACGGCCCGCTACCCCGGCCATGTGTTCGTCGTCGACGCCACTCCAATCGACCACTATTACCTCACGCTCGATATGAGGGTCAAACCATACGATACTCCCGAAGGTGACAAGCATCTGGACGATCTTCTCGCCCGCGAAGGACTGTATAAGATATGGGTGTACTGCCTGGTCGACATGCATACAAAGGCGTTCCTGCTGCGTCCCTTCGCCGGGCTTCCAAAAAATCCCAACTCGCGTAACCGGGGGGAAAACTCAGAGGACTGGATCGATTTCCTGCGCTGGGCATTCCTGCCGAAACATGGGACCCCGTCCCCGCTCGCAGACAAAAAGGCGCCGCTTGCGGATTGCCCCATTGAGGGAGCGCCGACGATCCTCTGGTGCGACCAGGGATCCGGGATCGGTGGGAACACGCTCGTCAATCGAATGTGCCTGCGCATGGGCGTCGAAGTGAAAACTCACTTCCCCGGCAATCCCCGGGCCAAGGGCGTCGTGGAATCCCGCTTCAGCGCCTTCAAACGTCGGTACGAACCTCTCATCAGAAAGAACACTATTACCAACATCAACGAACTCATATATTTTTACCAGGCGTGGGCTGATTACCATAACAGGGCGTATGGCTTTTACGACGCCTGGCAGCACGGCGTTCGGGAGCATCCGATCGTCAGGGTAAGCCCCCAGAATTTGCACGACGCGATGGTATCGAACATCGTCAGGACCATCAACTCGATGGGGTGTGTCTCAATCGACGGCGAGGAATGGTTCGCGGCGTTCGAAGAAAAGTATCTTGGCACAAAATGCACCGTATACAGGGCTCCGGAGCGCGCCGGCGAACGGCGTTATTTCGTCGAACTGTTCGATCGTACCATCAGGAAGCTCGTGCCCGCGAGTGCCGTTTCCCACGACTTTGAAGAGATAAAGAGCTTTCCGAAGACCGAGCTCGAACGGAATCGCGACGAGGCCCGCGAGCTCTCGAAGAGTATCGGACAGTATGTCTCGTTCGATGACACTCTGCCGCCGGACGACTCATCGAAGGTAATCAGGTTCCCCTCGCCGGCCGTGAATCTCAGAACGCATTCACCCGTGGTACCGGAGCAATTCCAAAGCGCGGAATCGGCCCGCGCGTGGCTTCTCAATCAAACGGGCCTTTTCCTCGAAAGCATTCCGGCCAATGATCGAGAAAAGATAGAGGGGGCGTTCTCATGGTCCATGGACAAACTGGGATACATCTCGGGCAGCGTCGTACTCGAATTCGCGAACGTCCTCAATCAGCATAAATCGTCTCAACACGCACAGGAGGAGGTATGAAGGAGATCATTGAAACGCGTAACGTGCGCGCCGTTAAAAACGCGGTGCGCGACACCATCAACAAAAACGGCATGATCGCCGTGATCGCCGACGTTGGGGCCGGGAAATCCACCATGTATTCCGTACTCAAGAATTATTGGGATTCCTATCCGCACAAGTTCAGCGTGGTGGAGATGAAAAGCTTCCGCAGCCGGCATTCCAGGATATCGTCAATAATGGAATTGCTCATCGGCGCATGCGAACCCGGAGCGTCGGTTCCGCAGGTTATCGAAAAACGGTTTTTCATGCTACGGGACGTTCTTCGCTCAACAAAAAAACACGTCATCCTGGTCGCCGACGAGGCCCAGGACCTCAACCTTCAGACGTATCGCGATTTGAAGAAGATCCACGAGATCGACGGGGACGGCAGGAGTCACCTCTTCAGCATTGTGCTGTTCGGTAAAACGCATCAACAGTGGGGACGGATATTCGCCACTCCCGAGCTCGGGTATCGTTTACAGTACCTCAAACTAGAGGCCCTCACTTCCGATGAAACCATACTCATCGCCGAAAAAGCCTTCCTGTTGAAGTTCCAGAATGAACGCGTCAAGGAACGCTTTTCGGCTTCGATGATCCACCGAACACCGCTCGACATCGAATTCGCCGCGAACTCAATACGTCATTTTTTCGGCGTGTCAGAGGACGAAGTCGTAACCGTCAGCGACGAGATCATCGCGCAGTTATCCAGGTTGACGCTCAGGTATCAGGTAAACCTCGCGGGGATAAAACAGAAGGCTATCGCCGAACGCGCATCGAACGAGCTGAACCGTAACGTGAGCGTGCAGCGGGTAAGTGAGCTCATGAACGACAATTTGAAAGACAAAAAACTCGGTGATCAACTCGAGGCGATAGTGAAGAAGATGCTCAATGAAAATTACTCACGTCCGCACGAGGCATCTGGCTCTACTTTATAAAATCACAGGAGGACACAATGCCGAAAACACGTACCAGGCTCACGTCGACGGAGCAAATCAGGGATCTCGATGAGGCCAACCAGGCTATCGCCGAGATCGGCCGGCTTACCATGCAGATTGAAGCCATCGACGGAAAAGCGTCCGAGAAGATCGGGAAGATCAAGGAGGACGCCGCGCGCGCCGGCGAACCGGCAAGGGAACGGATAAAGGAGCTCGAATCGGCGCTGCTGCTCTATGCCGAGTACAACAAGGGCGACCTGTTCAAAGACCGGAAATCCATCCCGCTTTCGTACGGCACCATAGGATACCGCCTGAGCACCAGAGTAAGCGTAAAGCGCGCCACTCTCGAGCTGCTCAAAAAGCTGTTCAAGGGCAAGGGCGTCCGGATCAAGGAGGAGGTCGATAAAGAGGAGCTTCTTACCTGGAAGGACGAGGAGCTCGCACAGGTCGACGCCGCCAAGCTTGTCCAGGATACCTTCTTTTACGAGGTGAACAGGGAAGAGGTCAATAAAGACCTTCTCAAGGCGGGATGATGAGCGGCGTAGAAAAACATACGGGCGGAGGCACCGGCATAACGCGCAATCGCCAGATAGCGCGCATCTGGTGCCTCGCCCGTGATCTCGGTATGGACGGCGCCATGCTGCATGTCGCCGTGGAGAGCGTTACGGGTATAAACTCCATAGCAAAGCTGAATTTCCGGCAGCTCGTCGCCGTGATCCGGGCTCTCGAGATCGAACGGACGAAGCAGAAACGCCGCCGGAGTTATGAACGGAGCCGCCGGGCGGGTTCCGGGGTAGCGTATCTGCCTACGGCCGATCAGCGCGAAAAGGTCTCTCAACTGCTGGATCAGCTCGCACCCCTCATCGGACTGAGAGATAGAACCGCATACCTCAACGCAATATGCCGGAAAAGTTATCACAAAGACTATACCCGTCTCGGGCTCAGGGACATGCAGGCGCTGATCGAGACGCTCAAGTCTATTATCGCTCGGTCGAGGAAACCAAGAACAGGAGAATGAGATGCCGGCTATCACGGTTAAGATGAAGGACGATTACCTGTATCGCATGGCAAAAAAGGGAGAAGGCCGATGAAATTCTACATAGCCAGCCAACTTGAAAACGCGACAAACGTGCGGAAGATCGCCGATTATCTTCGCTATCGCGGATGGGAACAGACCTACGATTGGACCGTCCACGGCCTGGTAACGGACCGGGACCGGCTCGAGGAAATATCCATGCGGGAAATCCACGGGGTGATTGATGCCGACGTGCTGTTCGTCCTGCTCCCCGGCGCACGCGGTACACATACCGAGCTCGGCGCCGCGATCGCCACGTGTCGGCCCATCGTTATCCTGGCGCATAACCAGGAGGCGTTCGAGCGGGATGGGCATCTCTGCGTATTCTATCGGCACCCCATGGTCTACGATCGCATCATACATAACGACATTACCCGGCTCGCCTTCCAGGCGCATCGTACAGGGAAAAAGGCTCTCCGCTGGGCGGCCAAGTGCAATCCTGATCCGGATTACGACAACATCGCCTGCGAAATGAATGCGCCCGCAGTCGTTATTGAAGAGCCGGGCATACAGAGGGAGGGATGATGGACGATAAATCGATCATCGAGAAAATCAGGAAACTCCTCGCGCTGTCGACATCACCGAACCGTGCCGAGGCCGCCGCGGCGCTCAACAAGGCGAACGAGCTCCTCATCCAGTACAATCTCACCATGGACCAGGTCCGGATGAGCAGCGCCGACGTCGATCCGGTTGGGATGTGCAGGATATATTGCGCCGTAAAGAAAAAATGGAGGACGCTGCTGCTTGATAAAATCGCGGACGTCAACCTCTGCGCCGCTCTTTTCACAGAAAGATACGTGATCGTCATCGGACGCGAGGTCAATGCTATCTCGGTTGAGGTGATGTGGGATCATCTCGAGAAAGTGGTGCAACGCATTCACCTGCGGGAATGCCCGCGCCAGGCAAAAAGCCATTACCGCGAGTCCTTTAAGTTGGGAATCGCCTCGGGAATATCCGAGAAGCTTGAGGAGCAATTCCAAATAAACACCGATCCCACACAGTATTCCATGAAGTGCATCCGCTCAGTATCGTTTATATTGGGGATACTCGCCGGCCGCCGTTTGTTATCCTTTCCACCGAAGGCCCTCTTCGCATTATAAAAATCGTTCTCACCATCGCCCACCTTAATCACGATCCGCGCGATAACCGCGATGAAAATCTTGCCGCGCTATGCCAGCGGTGCCACCTCGCCTACGACGCGGATATACATCGCTTCCATGCCTGGGAGACCCGAGAGCGACTCCTGCGCGAAGCGGGACAAATGGAATTCGATCCTGCATGGAGGCACCCGTGATACAATACTTCACCCCCGGGGGGGCTCTACATGATTATTTTCCACGTCAGAAATAGACGCTGTGCGCGTCCGTTTCAGTTTCCTTTCGTGCTCTTTTCCCTGATTCTCCTTGATTTTTCTTATTTTTCAGTTCAGAGTTAATTGCGTATTTTTTATCTGTGTTCTACCCCTGTACAAAATGGGGGCCTTCATCCTCGCGAAGAAGATGAAGGCGCCCATTCTACCCGTCGTGGTGGAGGGAACGCGCCACGCCCTGCCGAAGTACAGCATCAACTTCCACGGCACGCACCGCATCCGCGTGCGCGTGCTCGATGAAGTGCCCTACGAAAGCTTCGCCGGCGCGAGCGAGGAGGAGCTCTCTAAGCGGATCCGGGGGCTAATGAACGCCGAGCTCGTACGATTGCAAAGTGAGATGAACCCGGACCGAGGCCCCTCCGGCTCCGGACCGGCAGGGCCATGATCCCCTTCCGCAAGGGCCAAACCTCTCGCACGGCAATACCGCGGTAAAGTCTCTGTCGGAAAAGCCCGCCGACAGTTGGCCCACGCCCCGAAGGCGCCGCGCGCCGGATATGCGCCGATCAACGGCGGTCTTTTGGTTCTCAGTGCCCTTCGATTAAACCCGCAAGCCGCTCCGCGATTCGAGCCGCACGAGGCACCTTCCCTTTTTGGGAGGCAAATTTCATAAAGGATATAAGCACCGGACGTATCGCTGCATAGAACTCCCTCGATTCCCGCATCTTCCGCGGCATGATCTCCACACACACCTCGGCGGCGCGCCGGGCGGTCCAGTCGGCCGGCATAAGAAGGAAGTAGTTGTACATAAACTCGCCAAAGGCCGTAATAATCGTGCGGGCATCCCGGCGCTCCCCTTCGCCCAGGGCCTCGAAGATGCCGCTCTTTTCGAACTCGTCATACATCTTCGAAACGACCCCCTGGGCCTCTACCATGGCCTCATCGGAATATTCACCGACGGCCTCTTCCGGCTCCCACTCCCCCTCGTCCAGCGCGAGGGCGTCGACGACCGTTTTGACGTGCATTACTATCGAGGGGACGTGGTCGTCGCGGATCACCCCCGGATAGTCCCCTGGCCTGTTTAGGGCCAGCCTAATTAAAAAGTCCATAAGGATGGGCTGCCCGGCCCCTCCCGTAATGAGCTCATCGAAAAAGGAATCGGCTGTTTGATCCTGGTCATCCGGGTCCTCAAAACGATCGAGGTTGCGTTCGAGCAGATAATCGAGAAACTCTCCGCTTTTCGGAGGGGCCTGCCCCATGATCTCGTTCATGATAAACCATGCCACAACCGAAATCGTAACGAGAAGATCGCGCTCGTCCTCGTTGAATTCGTCGGCATCCGCCTCCAGCAGATAGCGGCAAAGGTCCGCCTGTTCCTCGCGCATCCGTAAAAACAGGTCTCCCAGCGGGTCCGTTCCGAATGAACCCATCCTTTCTACGGCGGTGTCGATATCGCTCTCGCTTATCAGTTTCATCATTACTCCGATTGCGTTAAATGCCGCGTACAAAATGAGCCCAAGGCGCCCAGTTTAAGAAGAAAAACCGGAAGGGTCAGGAACGCAGGCACAGCCCCGTGCCATTTACCCTATCACAGGCGGCTGAGTATCGCTTTTCAACCCGGTCTTCGTTATTGTCAACACGTAATTATTGCGGGTCAATCACCGGGTGTTTTCGATTTGACCGGGGCCGCTCCACGGCGTATAAGTCGGATATTGACCCTTAAGCGAAAGACCGCACCATGAAAAGCGCTATCGAAGCTCCGTCTCCAGTTAAAAAGAGACGCCTGAGGTTCTTCCCGGCGATCTTTCCGCGCACATACGCCGGGAACATCGCGCTTTACAACGCGCTGGTGGCCCTCGGATGCACCGCGATCTTTTTTGCCCTACTCTTCGTCGGCTCGATCCTCGCGGTGCTTGCGGTCATACTAATCATGTTCCTCACCAGAGACCTCCCCGGAACACAAATCGAGATGGGATGGATGGCGGTCATGCTTCTTGCCCCGGCCGCGGTTTTCATTCTGGACGCGGTGTTCTGCGCCTTTCTTTTGGCGATAAATCTGAAAAGACCCGGCCGCCCCATCGAGAAGGACGGACGCGGGGGGATCTCTTAATGCCGGTCACGGCAATTCCCGAAGCGAGCTGAACCGTAAAGGCCCGGAGATATTTAAATGCGGCGACTAAACCGGAAAGCCTCCTGAAATGGCTTTTAGGCATGGCGCTTTATCGCTGTACCACAAATAGTCCGGGCGATCAAGAAAGAATTTCAAAAGATTAGGGCGCGGGGGTGATGCAAAGGCGCGATGCGAACGGGCAAACGCTCTCCCCGGAGCCGTATCGCTCGGAACAAAAATGGGCTTGACGCCTGTATCACCATATAGTTTAGTACCAAACTATATGGTGATCCCGTGAAGGTCTCGCATAACAACCTGGTCTACTCGCTGGGGCGACTACGGCATCTTGCGCACCGTTTTATTGAGCGGGAGATGGAGCGCAGGGGCATCGAAGGAATGGCCCCCTCTTTCGGCGACGTTTTCATGATTGTGGCCGCGCGGGGCCCCCTGCCCATGAAAGAGATTGCCAGGCTCACTTACAAGGACAAGTCGACCATCACGGGGGTGGTTCGGGCCCTGGAAAAGGCCGGATACCTTTCACGATCGGGTGACCCCGCCGACGGCCGCGCCGCTCTCGTATCCATCACCCCCGAAGCCGTAAAAATCACTCCGGCCCTCCGCATGGCTTCGACCTCCATGAACGAGCGCCTGCTCGATGGACTCTCCGAGCGAGACTGTCGGACACTCTTCCGTCTTCTTGGAAGACTCGGGGCCAACCTTAAATCGGCCCTATCGGAGAGCGCCGGTGCGAGGGCGCGCGGCACACTTTCAAAAAAAGGAGAACGCACATGAAGGACTACCGCTTCTGCCCGCTTTGCGGAGCGGAGCTCGGACAACGATCGGTGGATGGGAGGGTACGTCTCGCCTGCTCTTCTGAATTGTGCGATTTCGTATACTGGAACAACCCGGTCCCGGTGGTCGCGGCCATAATCGAACTGGAGGGCAGGGTGCTCCTCGTACGCTCGGCCGGATGGCCCGCTGGGATGTTCGGCCTTGTGACCGGATTTTTAGAGAGCGGAGAGACTCCCGAGGAGGGAGTGGTCCGCGAGATACGGGAGGAAACGGGCCTTTCCGCAAACGAGCCGCGATTCCTGGGATGTTTCTCCTTCCACCAGGCGAATCAGCTTCTTCTGGGCTTCCACGTCCGCGCTTCGGGAATCCTGGTCCTCTCTGACGAGCTCGAGGAGAGCCGCCTGGTCGAGCGCGAAAGGCTGAAGCCGTGGCCCTTCGGCACCGGGGTGATCGTACGGTCATGGCTTGAATCGTCCGCTAAGGACGCTTTCTGATATCGAAAAACCGGAGGAACTATGCTAATCACGTCGGAACACAGCGACATAACACTGTTTAAAATGGGGCGAAGCATAGGCCCCCACGTCCCATACTGGGTGCATGCTTTTCTGATCGACGATCTTCTTATAGACACCGGCACCATTGCGGCGCGCCGGGAGTTCCTCGACGCGCTTCGCGGACGCACGGTGCGCACGGTGGTCAACACGCACCATCACG
>MVZN01000070.1 GCA_002069125.1 Spirochaetes bacterium ADurb.BinA120 | reverse complement strand
GAGCGGCTCATCGAGGAGAGGCTCGAATCCAGGAAGGCGAAGAACTTCGCTCGCGCGGACGAGATTCGCGCCATGCTGGAGGCCGAAGGCATAGTGCTCGAGGACACGCGGGACGGGACGCGGTGGAAACGAAGGAGATAATCGGCCGGAACCCGGTGCTCGAATACCTGCGCGCGCTCGAGGAGCGCTCGGGCGGCGAACTGTTCGTGTCGAAAAGCGCGCACGGAAAGATCATCGATACCATCGTCCGCGAGGCGAAACAGCGCGGGGTGAAGATTACATGGTGCGAGAAGGACCTCCTTTCGAGAGTCGACTCGTCCTCGCGCCATCAGGGGGTCATGCTCCGCCTGCCCCCACGCGCGCGCTCTCCGCGCGAGGAGGACTTTCTCGGGGAGGTCGCCGCCGCCTCGGGCGTCATTGTGGCCCTGGACCGGCTTTCCGACCCGCACAACGTGGGCTCAATCATCCGAAGCGCCGAGGCCCTCGGCGCCTCGGGCACGGTGCTCTCGAAGGCCCACTCGGCCGAGGTCACCCAGACGGTGGTTAAGGCCTCCGCCGGCGCGACGGCACATCTGCCCCTTCTCACCGTGTCCAATATCGCGCAGTTCCTCGAACGGGCCAAGTCCCGAGGCTTCTGGATTATAGGCGCGTCCGGCGAGGGCGAGTCGTCCCCTGAGGAGGTGGCCGAGGTTCGGCCCGCCGTCCTCGTCATCGGAAGCGAGGGCTATGGGATGCGACGGCTCACCGAACACAAGTGCGACTACATGGTGCGCATTCCGCTAAAGGGAAACATCGAATCCCTAAACGCCTCCGTTGCCGCCGGTATAATATTGTACGAACTCCTGAAATAAGGCAGCCAGGCTGCCGCAATAATCTTTAAAAATTGTTGCCGATTTCCCCGGTTTTTATTATATTTTAATAATTTATTTAATACTAAATAACTGGAGGATCAACATGAACAAACATACGCTTCCCGCTCTTCCCTATGACTACACGGCGCTCGAGCCATATATAGACGCCCGGACCATGGAAATACATCACGGTAAACACCATGCGGCATATGTGCAGAAACTCAATGCCGCCGTGGAGAAACACCCGGAGATAGCCGGGCTTTCGGTTGAGACGCTGCTAACGAACCTGGCGAGCCTACCCGAAGACATCCGCGCGGAGGTGCGCAACAACGGGGGCGGGCATTACAATCACAGCCTTTTCTGGAAACTCCTTGGAAGGGATACCCGGCCAGTCCCCGAAGGAGACCTTGCGGCCGCGATAGTCGCCCGTTTCGGTTCGCTGGACGCTTTTAGGAGCGAATTCGCCGCCGCCGCGGCAAAGCGCTTCGGCTCCGGCTGGGCTTGGCTCTCGCTTAACGCGCTCGGCGGGCTCGTCGTCCATTCGACGCCCAACCAGGACAGCCCGATCATGGAGGGGCTGGTGCCGATTCTGGGCCTGGACGTCTGGGAGCACGCCTATTATTTAAAATACCAGAACCGCCGGCCCGATTATATAGAGGCATTCTGGAAAGTTCTGGACTGGAGACAGGCCGAGGAGAATTACCGTCAGGCCCTCAAGGGGCTGGACCGCTGCATCCCCGTCGGGCTCAGGAAAGTTTCCTGAGCCCTCACAGGCCCGGTGTCGACATACGGCCGGGTTTTCGAACGCCGCCTCGCGGATGCGCGGGGCGGCGTGTAATTTCGCGCTGCCATCATATTTCTCCCGCCAGTACATGTTTTTTTTTCTTGTTAAATTACCACTTTTATTCCGGAATTGTACACAACGGACGACGCGGATAGCCCCGCGCACGCCGCCACAGCCATCGGAGGTCCTCATGCGAAAAACAGCAGGCGCCAAAAGCGGCTCGCTAGGACGCGTCATACGCTCCAGACGCGAGAAGATGAAGGTCGGAATCGAAGAGCTCGCCGCGAAAACCGGGCTTACCGAATCCCATATCTCGGACATCGAGGAAGGCAGGGGCTTCGCGCCCGTTGGAGATATCCTGAAAATCGCACGGGCGCTCACCATCGACCCCGGGGAGCTCCTCAAAAAGAAGCCCGGCTCCGACAGGGAGCGTGAGAAATCGAGAATCCGCGACTTTAAAAGCCGCGAGCAGGCATACGAATACGAGGTGCTTACCCCCGGCGCCATGAAGCGCCACCTGCGCTCGTTCAGGGTAACTATCCCGCCCCGCTCCGACCTTCCGGGACAGCGCTACCAGCACGAGGGGGAGGAGTTCGTATACGTGCTTAAGGGCGAGGTCGTCATACAGGTCGGGCACAAGAGCCATCACCTTAAAAAGGACGATACGCTCCACTACGATTCGAACATACGTCATTCGCTGCGCAACCCGATCGGGACAAAGACCGTCCTCATCGTTACGCTCTATACTCCATAAGGAAAGGCCATGGACCTCCCACTCACCGACGAACAGATGATGATACGCGACATGGTGCGGGAATTCGCCCATGGCGAGATCGAGCCCTACGCCCAGGACTACAACACGCGCGGCGAATACCCGGCCGAAATTTTAAAAAAACTCGGAGGCCTCGGCCTTTTCGGAATGATGGTGCCGGAGGCCTACGGCGGCGCCGCGGCCGGCGCGGTGAGCTACAGCCTCGCGCTTCAGGAGATAGCCCGGGCATGCGCCTCGGTGGCGGTGACGCTATCGGTGACGAACCTGAGCACCGAGCCCATCCTCCAATACGGCACCGAGGAACAGAAGCGCAAGTATCTTGTACCTCTGGCCTCGGGCGAACACGTGGGAGCCTTCGCGCTTACGGAGCCCGAGGCCGGTTCGGACCCGTCATCGCTCAAGACATCGGCGGTCAAAAAGGGCCGGAGCTACGTTATAAACGGCACCAAGCAGTTCATCACCAACGGCTCGCACGCGGGAGTGATAATCCTCATCGCCCGCACCTCGGCCGACAGAAACGGCTGCTCGGCCTTTCTCATCCCCTCGGGCGCAAAGGGCCTGCGTGTGGGAAAAGAGGAGAGGAAGATGGGCCTTCTCGCGTCTAACACGGTGGAGCTCGTCTTCGAGGACTGCGAGGTCCCGGCGGCCAACCTGCTCGGGAAGCCCGGCATGGGGCTTAAGGTCGCCTTAGGCGCGCTTGACAGCGGGAGGATAGGAATCGCCTCCCAGGCTACGGGGATGATAGGGGCGAGCCTCTCCGAGGCGCTCTCTTACGCCTCCGAGCGCAGGCAGTTCGGAAAGGCCATTATACGGCACCAGTCCATCGGCAACATGATCGCGGACATCGCGGTGGAGCACGAGGCGGCGCGGCTCCTTACATGGTCCGCGGCGGGCTTAAAGGACCGCGGGGTGCCCTTCTCGCGCGAGGCGTCCATCGCCAAGCTCTACGCCACCGAGGCGGCCAACCGCTCGGCATACAGGGCGCTTCAGATATTCGGCGGTTACGGCTATATCCGCGACAACAAGATCGAGCGCATCTACCGCGACGCGCGCGTCACCACCATCTACGAGGGCACCTCGGAGGTGCAGCGGATGGTGATCGCGCGCGAAACCGAAAAGCTGGCCTGAGCTATCTTCGCACCACCAGCGAAACGGCCTCCCCCCCGCCGAGACATAGCGAGGCGAGCCCCGTACGCGCGTCGCGCTTTTCCATCTCGTGGATGAGGGTGACGAGCACGCGGCAGCCGCTTGCGCCAATCGGGTGCCCCAGCGCCACGCTTCCGCCGTTTACGTTTACCTTCGAGCCGTCGAGCCCCAGCTCCCTCTCTATCGCCACGCTCGAGCCGCTGAATGCCTCGTTCACCTCGAAGAGGTCCACGTCCTTTATGCCGATTCCTTCCTTTTTTAAACACTTGGGGATGGCCCAGATCGGGGCCACCAGCACGTATTTCATGTCGATGCCGTACGAGGCCTGCGCTCCCACGACCGCCCGGACCGTACACCCCAGCTCATTCGCCTTTTCGCGCGACATGAGCACCACCGCCGCTGCGCCGTCGCTGATGATGGATGCGTTTCCGGCCGTGCCCTTCCCGCCCTCGCGAAAAGCGGGCTTCATCTTAGAAAGCGTTTCGTAGCCTGTCTCCTGCGGGCATTCGTCGGTGTCGAAGAGCGTTTCGCCCTTTTTGGACTGGATGGAAACCGGAACTATCTCGTCTCCGAATCGCCCGCTCTTTACGGCCTCCATCGCGCGCCGGTACGACTCCGCCGCAAAGCGGTCCTGGTCCTCGCGGCTTACACCGTATCTCTCCGAACAGAGCTCGTTAGAGATACCCATGTGAAAATCGTTGACGATGTCCCACAGGCCGTCGTGCACCATGTGGTCGCGGATTTTCCCGTCGCCCATGCGAAGGCCGAAACGCGCCTTCTCCATATAGTACGGCGCCATGCTCATGTTCTCCATGCCGCCCGCCACGACGACATCGGCGTCGCCCGTCTGTATGGCCTGGGCCGCGAGCATCACCGACTTCAGGCTGGAGCCGCACACCTTGTTCACCGTGATGGACTCGGCCTCCCAGGGCATACCGGCCTGCACCGCGGCCTGTTTGGCCGGGTTCTGCCCGTAGCCGCAGGGAAGCACCATCCCCATTATCACCTCGTTTACGCTCTCTTTCGCGATTCCCGCACGGCGGACCGCCTCGTTGATAACGATCGCGCCGAGCTTTGTGGCGCCGATGTTCGCAAGCGAGCCGTTGAACGAGCCGAGGGCCGTTCTGCATGCGCTGACTATTACCGCCTCTTTCATGCCTCATTCTCCTATTTATCGCGCCGCACATCCCGTCCGGCAAAGGGGTTAGCGCGGTATTTCGATCCATTCAATTTAGGTCGTCGTACATCCGGAAAGATCGTTATCATGTACCCTGGCGCGCATCCAGCTCGAAAAAGCCCTTACGGCCTTGCCGCGGGAAGACCTGTTCGACACATCGCACTCCTCGCGCGGGGCTATTTCGGCGCCATCCTGAGCGCACCGTCGAGCCTTATGGTCTCGCCGTTCAACATGCTGTTCTCTATTACGTGCATGACCATGGCGGCGAACTCGTCGGGCCGCCCCAGGCGGCGCGGAAAAGGTACGCTCGCCCCAAGCGACGCGCGGACCTCGTCGGAGAAAGAGGCCATCATGGGCGTGTCGAAAATGCCCGGGGCTATGGTGACGCAGCGTATGCCCGAATCGGAGAGGTCCCGCGCCACCGGGAGGGTAAGTCCCACGACTCCCGCCTTGGATGCGGCGTAAGCGGCCTGGCCTATCTGCCCGTCGAAGGCGGCGACCGAGGCCGTATTTACGATAACGCCGCGCTCGCCGTCTCCATCCGGCTCATTCGCGAGCATCTTCGCCGCGGCGAGTCGTATGACGTTGAAGGTGCCAATAAGGTTAACCCGAACGGTCCGCTCGAAGAGCGCAAGGTCCATCGGCCCCTTTTTCCCCGCCGTACGGGCGGCAGGCGATATCCCCGCCGAGTTAACCGCCGTATTCACGCCGCCGAAGAGCGAAGCCGCGTGTTCTATGGCCTCCGCCTCGTCGGAAATGTCCAATATTGCCGCCTTTCCCCCCCTTCGAACGATCTCCCGCACCACGGATTCCCCAAGCCCCGAGGCTCCTCCGGTCACGACGGCTTTTACCGCGTCACTTTTCATATCGCTCTCCTTTATAAATAGCGTAAACGCGCCCCGGCCGCCTCATACGTTAAACCGCGGACGTAACGGAGGGGCGTTGACCGTTCGCTCCTTAGACCGGCGAGGATGGTTATTACGCTGGAATTCAAGGACACGGGCGTATTTTTGTCAACATACTTGTCCGCGAATCATAGTAATTATTGCGAAGCGGCTGACCAGGCCGACGCCCGTTCAACGTCCGCGGTGTTTGACTCGATTGGCGGAAAATTCTATTGACTTCGAAAACCCAGCCGGATACACTCTTTTTATCTAATCATTACGGCACGCGGCCACCACTCGCGCCTCCAATTACAGGAGCGCCGAAGAGGGAGCGCGCGCCGCACAAAACCACAGGGAGGGGTTTCATGAAAAAGATACTGATAACGGTATCGGCGCTTCTTTTCGTCTCGGGCCTTATGACTACAGGCGTAATGGCAAAATGCTACACCTTCACCAATGAGAGCGAGATCAAGGTGTGCGTTCCCGGCGACTCGTTTTCGGACCGCAAACTCGCTCTGGAGATCTGCAAGAAGGCCAAGGGCTCGGATTGCGGAAACGTATCGAGCACGTCCAGCTCCTGCCACAGCAACTCGGGCAAGTGCTACGACCAGAACGGCAACGCGAGCCGCAGCCTGAGCGGGTACTGAGGTTTTCCGAACCACGCTACGAAGTCCGGAACCGCCGCGCTGCCGGCGGTTCCGCAGTTTCAGGCCATGACCATCAGGCCCGTCGTTTGAGCCAGAACATGGCCTTCTCCGGGTCGTCGGTCGAATAATAATCGAACTCGTAGCCGTGGTAGCCCCGGATGGTCTTTTCCAGTTTTGCGTATGTCCGCATTTCGTCCTCCGAGAAGATGTCGGCGACCCTCATCCTTCCGAGCTTTTCCCGATAGCGGTAGATGATTTCCGCGAGCGCCTCCATCTTCGCATAGCTCTTCAGGCGTGAAAAATCAACCGCCCGGTAATCATTCAGCACGGCAGAGCCGGCCTTCCATGATTCATGGGAGGTAAGATCGCGAAACACCGAATCGAACCCATCCAGACCGGCTTCGCCCGTATACGTTATTTCGAAATGCCCGCCCAGAAATCTAATCTCATAATCCATTCTATGCCCCGCTTCGAGGGAAGAATCCTCCCATAAGCACGACGTCATCGTAACGCCCATCTATCTTTCGTGAGTAAACGCGGACCCCCTCCCTTTTAAAACCGCTTCGTTCATAGAAGGCGATGGCGCCGGAGTTTCCAGCGAAAACCTCGAGCTCCACCTTTTCGATACCGTTCACCTCCACCGCATGGCGCACCGTCCTGCCAAGCAATTCCCGGCCGATTCCCCTTCCTCGATAATCGGCGAGCACACCCATGGCAAGCACGCCCACGTGCGCGAAACCCTCCTGGCGGCGAGGCAGGATGTCGCACCAGCCTATCACCCTTTCTTCGAACATTGCGAAGTACTGGGCCAGGTTTTCTTCGATGATGGACCGCACGAACTTAAGCGTGCTCTCCTGCGAAAATCCAGCGACCAAGGCAAGATATTTTCTCTCGCGCGCCACCGCGTCGACAGCTCGACCGTACGAGACGGCGTATTCCAGGGATGACCGAATATAACGGACTGTATCCATACCACCGCCTTCAGCGCGCTTCGGCGCGCATGCGCTCCGCCCAGGCCCCGTCCATCCTAACCAGGCGGCTTTTCTTCAGGTTTTCGCGCACTATCCACTGGATGTGCTTTCCCGCTTCGCCCGCAATGGCCTCGAAGGCCGCCATCCCGGCCGCAGGCGAGGCGGCTACGGCTACGCTCCAGCCGTAGCCCAGCGCCTTCCTCAGCGCGACCTGGCCGTCGCTAAGCCTATCGGCCCGCGAAAGCTCCATCGTGATGGCGCCGAGCAGCCGGAGTACGTCCGCGGCCACGGAGGCGTCTTTAAGAAGCTTCGGTTCGCAGAGCGCCGCCACGACAGCGCGCTTCTCTAGGGCATTCCCCTTGGCCCAGGGGCGCAGTGAGTCAATCACCTCATCCATCCTTCCCCCTGCTATTTCCTGTATGCCGATGGCCACCGCCTCCCTGATCCGCCAGCTCGAGTGAACGGCGAAGCCGCGCACCGAGGCGACGGCCTCGGCCACATCGTCCCTGCGGAGCACGCATCGCGCCACGATGCCGCACATCACCACGAATTCCTCCGGCGAGTTCCGGAGGTCGTCATTATAATATGTTAGGCATTCATTTGCCTCCTCTTCGCTTGCGTTGGCGGCGAAAGAGTGCAGCAGTTCGAGGTTTCCCCTGGGGCCGGGGAGACCGGAATTTTTCAGAAGATGCCGTATTTTCTCGCTCATGGCCCGGGCTCCGTACACATAATCGCTTTCCCTGCGGCTGTATTCAAAGGATTGCCATAGCACCGACGTTTCGCGCCGTCAAGCGATTCCATCCCAAGAAGCGGAAGGCCCGGTTTTTAAGCGCCTTGAAACCCGCCGCCGAGTTAACGAATTGACAAAACCGGCGGCATGCTCCTCTGATTCATAAAACCACAGGCCAGAGGTAGAATCGATGAAAATTTTACTGACGAACCCGGCAATCCCGTTTCTGCTTAGCGCCGTAATTTCCCTCTCGTGCGGCCCCAAACAGGCGATGATGACCCATAGAAATCATTCCTTCGAGAACATGGATTTTTACGTGAAGAATTTCGAGAACCCCGCCCGCCTGAAATGGCAGAAGCCCGACGAGGTGGTGCGCGCCATGTCCCTTAAAAACGGCGATATCGTCGCCGACATAGGCGCCGGCACCGGCTACTTCGCGCGAAGGATCGCGCTGGCGGTAGCCCCGAGGGGCTCGGTAACCGGATACGACACCGAAATAAAGATGGTGGAATACATGAGGGAGGATGCCCGCAGGCTGGGTTACACCAACTATCACGCTGAACCTGTGCCGCGAGAGAACCCTTCCCTGCCCGCCGGCCGGTTTGATGTCATCTTTATGTGCAACACATATCACCACATAGAGAACAGGGTTGCCTACCTCAAGTCGGTGAGGCCGTCGCTCAAGAAAACCGGCCGGTTCGTCCTAATAGACGCCCGCATGGAGGCAAAGGACGGCCCGCCCAAACGCTTTCGCATTCCCAGGGATATAATCGAGGCGGAGTTTAAAGAGGCGGGTTTTGTTACGACTAAGTATCTGGACTTTCTACCCGATCAGTACTATCTGGAATTTTCGATGCCCTAAACGCGCGCCGGGAGAGTCGGGCGATGTCATTCTCCCGAAGCGTGGTTCCGGCTCGCGCGCCCGTCCCCGGTGATCGGAACGGGCCGGCCGTGATGACGGGGCGCGGGCTTAAGCATGTTGGCATAGAAATAGTCCTTTACGCGCGCAGGTATCTCGCGCGCCGTATAACGGACTATGTGCCGGTATCCCCTTCGGTCGGCCACAAGGCCCTGCGCGTCAATCCCAAGTGACGACGCGATGTGCAGTGCGCGGGGGAGATGATACTCCTGCGTGACCAGTATCGCGGTTTGGACCTCGAACACCTCCTTCGCGCGCACAATACTGTCGTATGTGGAGAACCCGGCGTAATCCGTGAATATGTCCCGTTCGGGGACCGCCTTTTTGCGCAGCCAGTGGTGGATGGTGTTCACCTCGTCGTAATAGGGGGTGCCGTGGTCGCCGCTAATAAGGATCTTGCCCACCCTCCCCGAACGGTACAGCTCGACCGCGGCGAGTATGCGGTCGTACACGACCGGAGATACCCGCCTGCCGCTGTACACGCCCGCGCCGAGCAGTATCGCCGCCTGGGCCGGGGCGCATTCCTCGGCCGTCC
The DNA here is from genome assembly GCA_002069125.1 of Spirochaetes bacterium ADurb.BinA120. Taxonomy (GTDB): domain Bacteria; phylum Spirochaetota; class UBA4802; order UBA4802; family UBA5368; genus MVZN01. Next base: position 3,683 of record MVZN01000070.1, on the reverse strand, counting down.
GCCTTATAAGCGGGGTCGCCTTTCTCTCCATGCATGAGTTAATATGCCACACCGCGCCCCCGGCGAGGAGCGAGAGGAAGATGGCGATAATGAGAATATATCTCAGGGTTTTCATCGAGGGAACCTATAGGGGGAAACTAAATAGCCGAACGGTTCCGTTGGGTCAAGTATATTAAATTCCGATTTTTTTCCTCTGGAGACGTCCGCGACCCTTGAACCCAACGCCCCGGGCGCTGTGCGCCACCCCCGGAGGGGGTTAGGCGAATGCCGATAGCCGATCGGCTTCAATTGTTCACGGTGCGATGCGGCGATCTTTTTGCTCCTTATCAGGTTTATCCTTGCTTTTTCGGGAAAAACATGCTGATGTTAGCATGCAGCCGCACCTGCAGCAAGCGGCGAAAGGCTGTTGGGAGGCTTTATCTAACAGGGAGGATATGCGCCGGGGAAGCACGCCCCGTCGGGATTGACGCGTCACGGCGTATGTATACTATTTTTAATCCACACAACGCGATCCTCTTTATTCTGTCAGGCGGAGGCTTTTTCTCCATCATTTACGCGATCGGCCATCTGGTGCAAAAGAGGAAAAGCCGTCTAAACTACGTGATTTCCGCCATCTGGCTTATCACCGGCATCTTGCTGCTTCTGCTGTTAAGAGACACCGTCGAACCGCAAGAATACGAGCGCCTGCTTCTCACAGACCTGTTCGAGCCATCGCTGAATTTCCTTCTCGGCCCCCTGCTGTATTTCTATTTCAGGAACATCATTCGCAACGAGCACGCAATTGACAGATCGGTTCTTCTCCATTTCATTCCGGCGGCCGCATCGCTGATCGTATTAGTGCCCGTGTTCGTGCTCCGCTATGCTGCGGAGGACGGCCGGCCTTCCTTGTTTGCAATAACGCTGGAGCGCGCGCCCGGCCTGGTCTACGCCCTGTCCTCGGTTTCCGTACTCATTTATCTCTTTGCCTGCCTGAAGATCTGCATCGAAATACTGCATGCGATCGGCAGGAGGAGGGGCATGGTTTTATATCTCGTGCTGATGTTCCTTGTCGTGCTTGCGACGATCGAGGTTGTCCTCCTGTGTGCCATCATATTGAATGAAATACTCCTCTACCAGCTTGCCGGCGTCATCGCGATACAATTGCTGCTTGCCCTTTACCTGACCGGCAGGAGGCATCCCGAATTTGAAAACGATCTGATCATTGAATACAGCAAGGCGAAGTACGAAAAATCGAAGATAGAAGGCCTCAATGTCGAGGCGATAGTCAAAAGGCTTCATGACATGATGGAGACGGAAAGGGCGTATTTGAACGATGAATTGACGCTGCCCGTTCTGAGCTCAAGGCTCGGGATATCCCCCCAACAGATGTCTCAAATTATCAACGAGAGAATCGGGAAGGGCTATTCCGCCTATATCAACGGCTTCCGGCTGAAATACGCCGAACAGCTATTGACGCACAACAGGGAGATGACAATCCTGAGAATCGCCTATCAGTCCGGTTTCAATTCGAAATCATCGTTCAACAGTCAATTCAAGAAGAAATACGGCATGGCTCCGACCGAGTACCGGGACAGGCGCGCCGGCCGGCACGCGCCATGACCCGAAACCCCGATCCCGGGATGCGCGCATGCCTATATCGTGACATCGGTCGCTTTAAGATACCCCAGATAGCCCTTGACGCCCACATAGCGCAGGGGCTCCGGCACGACAATCGGTGGGAATCTATGGTTCACGAAGGGCATCTCCCGCCATTTCTTTTCTTTTCCCGCATAGAGGTCGGCTATGATCTTTCCGAAATAAAACGCGCAATTGGCTCCATGGCCGACGTAACCGATGCCGTAGTAGATGTTGCTGTTTTCCCCCATGACGCCGACGGATTGCCTTTCGTCAAAGGACACATCGAGAAGCCCGCTCCAGACATGTTCAAAGTCTATCCCCTTCAGTTTCGGATAGATGCGCACGAGTTCACCGAGGAGGGCGCGGCGGCGGATGTCGATGTCCTTCCTGTAAATAAGCCCGTTGTTGAAGAAATACTCGACATTGCCGGCGCCGATGACTATCCGGTTGTCCTCGGTGGAGCCCAGGTGATAAAGGAATTTCCTGTCGTCCGAGAAGGGCATCCTTTTCCAGCCGAGCTCCGAAAAGATGTTTTTCCCCATCGGCGGGGTCGCCGCGATCTCGGTATGGACCGCAAGGATCTGCCGGTTGAGGAATCCAAGCCTTGAGGTGTAGGCATTGGTTCCCAGCACGATGGCCGGGGCCGTCACTGTGTATCGTTTCCCCCCGGCGGGCTCAACGGCCAGCCTGATCTTTTTCCCTTCATCGACCCGCACCACCGGGCTGTCCTCATAAATGACGCATCCCGCCGATTCAACGGCCTTTTTCAAGGCGTGCACCCACTTCATGGGGTTTACCTCTCCGATGTTGGGATCGTATATTCCGCCGAAAAAAGCGTCCGTCCCCAGGGAGTCGGCCAGCCTTTTCCTGTCACAGAGCTCGACGGGAATGCCCATCGCCTCGGCCTGCGGCGCGTAGCGCCTCGCTATTTCGAATCCCTCCTTCGTCACGCAGACCTTCATGCCCCCCAAAAGCTTTATTCCCGAGCCAAGGCCCTCTTTATTCATGATGGCGGATATTTCTTTTATGGTGGCGCTTGTCTCGAGGTATGAGCGCCTGTGGGTCCCGGGGTCCATTATGGTCATGTACTCGCTGGCCGGCTGGGGAAGCAGCATGCCCCCGTTTCTTCCCGACGCCCCCTGGCCCAGACCGCGCGCTTCGAAAAGGGCGACGCTTTTACCGGGGAGCAGTCTCTTTATATGATACGCGGATGAGAGCCCCGTGTATCCGCCGCCGATGACGGCGACGTCCACCTCCAGGTTCCGGTCCAGGGGCTTGTTCTTTTTCGGCTGGTCCTTCGCATAAAGGGTGGTCTCGATGCTGTCGAACACGAGCTTTTCTTTAACGGCCAGGGGGGTGATTATTTCCGCCGCAAGTGTCGCCCCTGCCGCGCCGCCGGCGATCATCGCCGATTTTCTCAGCAGCTCTCTCCTTGATATTCCATTTGCCATGTCCTATCCTCCTTCCATCCAATGTACATGAAAACCGCTTCAATCATGCCGGCAGCCTATCCCCCCTCAGACCCTGATGTCGTCCTGATATATGATTTGAGACCATGAAAGCAGGGTTTTTTCAAATCCAGATGCTATCGCTAAAAACCCCGTCTTTACCCCCTTTTCAGTTTAAAACCCGCCGCGCCTTCTGATGGAAAAACCGGCCCGCATGAGCATGGATCAGCAGAAGCATCAGATCGAAAACTGAGCGCTGATCGATCAGCCCTTTTGGGAGGCGAGCCTCCGGGAATGCCCGAGCGGCGCGCCGCATGCGATCATCGGCGGCGCGGGCCTGGCCGTCAACGGGGCGAGGAGCGCGATTTCTTTGGTCCTTTCTTGTCCGCGCTGAATAGAAAGGACGAAGCCCCGCGAGGCAGGGGGGCCTCACCCTTGCCTAGGGGCTCATGCGAACCCGCGTTTTAGGGTAAACACTGAAGATAGTATAACTTTAACAATAGGCAACCTCTAATAATTAGGTTTTCCCGCCCGCCTTCGGCGGGCGGAGAAACCTAAGTCCTGGTTGTGCCAGTAGTTACAAATCATGGGAAATTCAAAAAGATAATTTTTAGAGGT
>MVZN01000069.1 GCA_002069125.1 Spirochaetes bacterium ADurb.BinA120 | reverse complement strand
GTATCCCCACGAATGGTTTATTCTGTACGTATAGCGCAGATCGAGCCGGTGGTCGGCCTCGAAGCGCGCGCTGTTCGGCGTGCCGTATTGGGGCAGCCAGCGCTCGCCGGGGCCGGGATATCCCAGGTCCCGATCCGCTCCAATAATTGGATAATACGGCATGGATGTATAATACTGGAACTTGCCGCTCAACTGGTGGCGGTTGTGCCGGTAGCCCAGCACCAGCTTGAAGGCGTGCTCCTGCTCGTAGTCGGAGTCGATGAATGTGTCGCCCCATTTGTCACCCGCCAGGTTTGTGGGAACGCCGTCGTACCCGTCCTCGGTCGGCAGGCCGGATTTATACTTGGACTGCGTGTAGGTGTAATTGGCCCACCCGAAGATGCCGTTCTGGTCCTCGCGAAGGTCCTTTTTAATCAGCACCTCGAAGCCGTATGCCTTCATCTTGCCGCTCGTAAGCCCCTCGAGGAATTCGCCCTCACTCGTGGTGTGAGGGTAGGACTCGGCCAGGTTCCAGTAGTTGTTGTAAAAGCCTTCCAGTTTTATGGTCCACATGCCGATCGCCTGCTCGATGCCCGCCACGCGGTGCAGGGCCTTCTCCGACTCGAGTTCCTCGCCGATCTTCGCTATGTGCGGTAGGAAATCGAACAGGTTCGGGTTGGTCTGAAAGAAATAGCTGTATTTGCCGGCGGCCACCGACAGCGTGGTGCCGGTGGGGAACTCGTAGCTCAGCATGCCGCGCGGGTCCCGGGTGATCTCTTTGGAGCGGTCCAGGTACTCGGAGCGGAACCCGGGGACGAAGGTGAGTCCTCCCACGGTGAGTTTCGCCTCGATATATCCGCCGACGGTCTGATTTGTGGTGTCTTCGTCCAGAACTATGGGGGTAAACTGGTCGGGATCGGCCGGGTCCCATCCGTCGTTCAGCGCGTTGTTCTGCAGGGTTTTTCCGCGCGCGACAAAATGGTACACCGTGTATTCGGGACCGCCGCGGAATTCCAGTATCTTCTCCACGACCTGGATTTTCATGCGGTCCTTAACGCCGAACACGTACGGGAGCGAGGTGATGTTTATGTCTTTCCACACCGCCGCCGCCTCGGTCGATGGAAGGTTGAGATACGTGTACGACCTGGTAAGCGAAGCGAAGGCGACAAGGCGGTTCGATATCCGCTCGTTGGGCTGCCAGGTGTAATAGAGGCCCTGGCCGTGCGCCATTTTATCGGTCTTGAACTGGAATCCTTTTAACAGCGGATCATCGCTCGGTTCCAGTTCCCCTTCCTCGGTGAACACGAAGTAGTCCTTGCTTCCCATGAAGAGTACCGTGATGGAGTTGCGGCTGTTCAGGTAGTATTTCCCCTTTACCTGGTAGTCCCAGTAGTCCGGCACGCTTTCCAGTCTGTCGCCGGTTATAAGATAATACATGGTGGGCACCAGGAGCGAAAGGTAGCCGTAGCGGCCGGAGACGATGAGGTAGCCGGCGTTTTCGGCCTCCTCCTTCTCGATGTATCCCGTCGGCGATGGGAAATAGGGCTTTCCGTCCTTCGTCTTCAATATGGGCGTCTGCACCAGGGCCGATGCGGATATGAGGCCGATATCGGCGTATCCTCCGAACTCCTTCACGCCGTCGACGGTATTGATGCTGATTACAGCGGCGTTGGCCGAGCCGTACTGCGCCGGAAAGGCCGAGGAGAAGAGGTCGATCTCGCTCATGAGGTTGTTGTTGATTACCGAGTGCAGCCCCCCGAAGTGCATCGGCGAGTAAATGGGGATGTCGTCGATGAAATAGTTATTGTTTCGGTCAAGCCCGCCCCGTATGACAAGCGGCCCGAAGAAACCGTCGGTACGGATGACGCCCGGTAGCGCGGTGAGCGCGCTTATGGAGTCGCCAAATGAGGCAGGGACCTCCTTGAGTTCCCGTACCGTCATGGTATAACGCGAGACCTTCTGGATGTCCCGTTCGCCCGTAATGGTGAGCGCGGCTCCCCGTATGCTGATGGCGCCCAGGTGGAAGTCGCGCACCGTGTCGCGGTCTATCCGTATCCTCGTTTTAGACTGCCGCAGCCCCTCGGACTGGACGATGACCGTGTATTCGCCCGGTTCGGGAATCTGTACCGCGTAGCTCCCGTTCTCGGCGGTACGCGCCTTTGCCCGCGCCTCGAGCACGATGACGGTGCCGAAGTCCACCGGCCGGCGCTTCGTATCGTCGTAAACCGTGCCGCGAAGCGTGAGGGCCTGCGCCGCGGCCGGCGCCATAATTAAAAGCGAAGCTATTATACAGCGCGCGCACGCGGGGGCTGTGCGTCTGATCGTTCTGAACATGTCTGTTTACCCTATACTTCCAGCCTGAATTTGAGCGGCATCTCCATCTTGATGGGCACCCTCCTGCCGTTTACCACAGGCGGGCTGAACTGCGCGTTCATCAGTATGATCTTCGCGTCGCGCGCGAACTCTCCGGCGACCTTTGCGTGGATCTCCGGCGGAAGGGCCTTGGAGAGCCGTATGCCCAGAACGCTTACGTTGCGCACCTTTCCCGTTGAGGAGATGAGTATCTCTACGTTGATAACGGCCTCTACGTTAAGCTCGCTCGCTATTTTCGGATAGCGTTTTACGAGCCTTCCGATGGGGCGCGGCGGCGCAATGTTCGGAAAGAACGCCAGGTCAACGGCGTTTGGGTCGTCGTTTACGCCCATTGCCCGTTCCACGTCGGCGCTTTGGTCGTCGCTTGCGGTTTTTTCAAGCGAAACATCCTTTTTGACTATTCTGCGGGGCAACTGGACCGTTTCCATGTCGACGAACTGTATGTTCTCCATGGATGAAAGGTCTTCCCTGTCGATGTCCAGCGATTCGCTGGAAAACAGGAGATAGGCCATAAAGAGCGCCGAAAGGAGAAAAGAGAATCCATAGGGATGGCGCCTCTCCCACATTTCGAACGAACGCCATATTCCGATTATGGTTTCCCTCATTTTCATTGTCGCTTCCATGCCGCCGCCTCACCTTGGGGGCCTGATGGATTCCCTCGGCTCCGACATGAAGACGACGTTAAGGAAATCCTGTTCCTGTAATATGCCGAGCACCCGTGAGATGTAGGCGTAGTCCAGGTCCCTGTCGGCCGTAATGGCCACGGGCCGGTCCTTCTCTCCCCGTCTCATGGCGAGATTGTCATGAAGGCCTTCGAGCTCCACGAGATTTCCGTCGAAATAGATGTCGCCGGAGCGCGAAATGGTCATGTACAGGCTGTCCTGCTCGGCCCCCCGGGTGGTGCCTTTCGGGAGAACCACCTCGACCCCCCTGGGCGGCTCGGTTGTTGTCGATGCCATGAAAAACACCAGGAGGAGCAGGGCCATATCGGCCATGGCCGAACCGAGCGTTATAGGTCTAAGTTTCGAAAGAAATGAACCCTTTCTCATAGGGCGCCGCCTTTGTCCGCGTTTTTCAGCGAGACCCTGCGGACTCCCGACTCCCTGGCGACGCTCAGGGTGTCCACCAGCCGCTCGTACCGAATTTTTCCGCCCATGTGGATCATTAAAACACTGTCGGCCGCCTTCTTCCCGCGTTCCCTGAGCATTCTTCCGAAGCCTTCCCGGTTCAACAATATTCCGTTATGGAGAAATCCATTCTCCACCGGGAAGACCTCGGTTATCTGCCGTTCGTCGAGAGATACGGATCCCGATGTTTTCGATGGAAGTGAAAAAAAGATGCCCTGCCGCAGAACGAACGACCCGGTTACGATGAAGAATATTAGCAGAAGAAAGGCCATATCCGCAATCGAAACCGAATCGAACGAGCGCTCTTCGGGCCTATTTTTCAGGCGTCCCCTGCGTTGCAGTATTTTAACGATCAGATTGTCGTTCTCCATGGCCTTACCCGCCGTTCCTTATTTTATCGGAAAGTCTGGGAAGGGATTCCGAGGCAAGACCGATGTATTCCTCCGACCGCGTATAGTAATTCTGGATGGCGTTGGTGAATACATAGTAGAAGAAAAGGGTCGGCGCGGCCACAATGAGGCCTCCAGCCGTCGTGATGAGCGCCTCCTGGATTCCCGACGCCACGACCTTGGCGTTTACACTGGACGCCGCGGCGATGGCGGCGAAGGCGCTTATCATGCCTGTAACAGTCCCGAGAAAACCGAATATGGGGGCGAGATTGCCGACGCCCGCGAGGAGCCCCAGCCCCTTCTCGAGGTCGTTGGCGTACACGTTGAACACGCCCCTGAGCTCGTCCTCGAGGTCTTCGCGGTATTTCGCATTGGAATTTCTTTTGGCCGAATCGAGGACTTTATCCACGGATTCGCGCTTCCACACCCTGTTGCGCGAAAAAAATATCATGCGCTCGATGATGATGGTCATCGCAATGAGCCCCAGCAGGATGATCGGGATCATCACCGGCCCGCCCTGTCTGACCGTGGAAAAGAGAGTGGTGCTCTCCGCCGGGTCTTCGGTGGTGGGGCCTTTCCCCTGCTCCTCGTCCACGGCGGACGTGTCTTCCCTGGGCATGTTTTCGCCGATATCTTTGATTAAACGCGTCTGATCGCCCTGGCCGGGGGTCCTTTCCGCCGGCAGCGGGGAGGGGTATGCGCCGGCCAGAAGCAGTGCAATGATTATCGTGATAGCGGTGCGGATAGTGCGGCTCATTTAGGTTTCCTCCAAAAATAGATTGGATGGCCGCTCCGTGCCGGAGCGATATCCGGTCGGATGCGAGTCATACAGCTATAACACCGGGCGGTGGTGAAAACGTCACCCGGGAATCCCGTTTTTTCTAAAAACGAGCGTGTCGTTAGCGCGCTCATTTCACGGCGGGATTGTCAAAACCATTTTGCGTTTCATGACAATTTTTACTGGGAATTAAGCATATTTCCGCGCGGCGTGAGCCGGCCCCGCGGTCAGTGCGCGCCGGTCCTCTCCCGATCGAGGCGCTTTTCCTTCGGCAGGGACATGTGCAGCCGCAAGATCTCTTCGGGCTTCCACACCGCGCGGATCACGCCTCCATGCTGCATCACAATGCGCTGCGCGAGAGCCAGGTCGAAGCTAAGCTCCTGGTTTGCCGTGGAATAGAACGGGTTGAAGAGAAATGGGACCTCCTCTTTACGCATGTCGGTCTGTATGTCGAGCATGAAGTCCGCCTCGAAGGGCGTAAAGTTCAGACGGGCCCTCAGCCTGCTCCCCCGGCGCGCAAGCAGTATCGAATGGCGCACGAGGTTGTAGAGGCCGAGCTTGAGGCGCAGCCGGTCGACGTAAACCGGATACTCATCCTGGTGTATGCGCGGCGCCTCGAAGACGACGCGGCGCTCGAGGGATAGCTTCTCCCCGAATTCGATCATCTGCCTGAAAAGGACAACTATGTTCTCCTTTTTAAGCGAGATCTCCGTCGAGTCTGAATATTTCTCCACCTGGTCCACGATACGATGAAGACGTTCGGTATCGGAGCGGATGATATTGAGGAAATTGGAAAAGTCCGCGACGTCCATGTCGCCCTCTCCGAGCTTTCTTATCATGAGGTTCGCGTAGCCGCCTATCGAGACAATCGGGTTTCGAATCTCGTGCGCGACGCTCTGGGCGATCTGGCGGAGGTTTTCCATCTGGTCGATGTAATTCTTGCGGAGCTGCGCCAGGAGGTGCTTTTCGCGCTGTACGAGCCGCCAGACCTCCGTGATGTCGCGCAGGATGATGAAGAAGTAGTATTCCCTCGGCGAGTTGCCCTCCCAGTGGGCGTAGGTCGAGACGAGAAGGCGCACGGAGCGGCTTTTCTTGTGATAGAGGATCTCGTAGTCCCTGTGGTTGTCGCACGACTGAAAGGCCTGAAAAAGAAAACGATACATGCCGGGGTTGCGGGCCCGGAAGAGGTTCTCGATGTTGATTTTGTCCCTGGGGTGTATTCTGAGCCCCAGCATGGTTTCGGCGGCCCTGTTGCGGACGATCACGTTCTTCCGCTCGTCCAGCACCAGCACCCCCTCGCGGAGCCTGTCGATGAGCTCGATTGTGTGTCTGTCGAATTTCATGCCCGCACCCGCGGTCCGCGCCGGGCATTCGCATCACGAACGCCCCGGACGGCCCGTCCGATAGTATGAGGGTTTCGGCGCGAAAAGCAAAATCTTTTTAAGCCCGCGCCGGCAATTAATTATTGACGCCCATGAGCTCGGCATTATGGATAGGGCGTCGCGGTTTTTAGCACGCTTTATGGGAGTTGACAATGGCGAGGATTCTGTCGGGCATTCAGCCCTCGGGCACGCTTCACCTGGGCAACTATTTCGCCATGATGAAGCGAATGATCGAGTTCCAGAACGACAACGAACTGTTCTGCTTTATCGTGAACTACCACGCCATGACGACCGTGCACGACGGCGGCCTCCTCCGCCAAAACACGCTCGATGCGGCCATGGATTTTCTCGCGCTCGGGCTCGACCCGGACAGGTGCTTTTTCTGGGTGCAGTCGGACGTGCCGGAGGTGATGGAGCTCACGTGGATATTGGGATGCCACACATCCATGGGCCTCCTCGAGCGCAGCCACTCGTACAAGGACAAGATTGCACGCGGGCACACCCCCGGCTGGGGCCTTTTCAGCTATCCGGTGCTTATGGCCGCCGATATACTGTTGTACCAGGCGGAACTGGTGCCGGTGGGGAAGGACCAGAAACAGCACGTGGAGATCACGCGCGACATCGCGATGCGCTTCAACGGGCTTTTCGGCGAGACATTCACTCTTCCCGAGCCGCTCATCTCCGACGAGATCGCGCTGATCCCCGGCGTGGACGGCCAGAAGATGTCCAAAAGCTACGGCAACACGATCAACATATTCGAGACCGAAAAGGAGCTCAAAAAAAAGGTGATGCGCATCGTGACCGATTCCACCCCTGTCGAGTCGCCGAAAAACCCCGACACCTGCAATCTGTTCGCGCTGTACCGGCTCTTTGCCTCCGCCGAAAAACTGGAGGGGCTGCGCGAACGTTATCTAAAGGGCGGCACTGGTTACGGCGAAGTAAAAAAGGAACTCTTTGGGCTTATATGGGAATATTTCGCGCCATTCAGGGAGAGGCGCCAAAGGCTTTCGGGCGATCCGGCCGCCGTGGCGGAAGTACTCGCGGCAGGGGCCGAAAAGACGCGCGCGGTGGCGGCGAGGACGCTTGACGCGGTAAAAGAGAAGGTGGGGCTTCGGTACCTCTGAGATGACGCTTCCTGCGTCGTTCATTTCGCTTCAATTCATGATCGTCGCCCCCTTCGCCGCGGGATGGTTTCTGCGCCGACGATTCGAGCACCCTGCCGATTTTACCCGTAAGCTCATCCTGACAAACCTCATGACGGTCGAACCGGCCCTGGTCCTCTGGAGCACATGGGGCCTTTCCCTCGACGCGGGCCTCGCGGCCCTTCCGCTCGCCGGGCTTCTGCTCGCAACGGTCGGCTGGGCCCTGGGAGTGCCCGCCGCCCGCTTCCTCGGCCTTAAGGGCAAACGGCGCACCGTGTTTCATATAACATCATCTCTCGCCAATCACGGCTTCACCATGGGCGGGTTCGTATGCTTCATGCTTATGGGAGAGAGGGGGCTCGCGCTCGCCTTCATCTTCACCGCGTATTTCATGCCCTTCGTCTTTCTGGTGGTTTTCCCCTACGCAGGTGCCTCGCGCAGTGAAGGGGCCGGTGTCGCGGGCCTTGTGCGCGATTTTGCGCGAAACCCCGGGAATATGCCGTTGTACGCCATTTTAATTTCCGCCGCCCTTCACGCCGCGGGCATAAGGCGTCCGGACGCGGCCTTTCCCTTGGGCGCGCTCATTGCCGTATCGATGAGCGTATACTACTTCACGCTGGGTATGAGCTTCCGCCCCGGCGAGCTCCGGTCCACGGCGCGCGAACACGCCTGCGTGGCTCTCTTGAAGTTCGCCCTCATTCCTGCGATAACGGCTCTTTGCCTTTGCGCTATTCCGCTCGACCCGGCGGTCCGGGCGGTCATTCAGGTGCAGGCCTTCATGCCGGCCGCGGTGTATTCGGTGATAAGCGCCGTGTTGTATGACCTCGACGCCCCCTTCGCCTCGGGCATCTTTGTTGTGAATACCGTGGCCTTTCTTTCGCTCGTGCTTCCGGCCATCTTCCTCTTTCGCGATTCGCTCTTCCCTCTTTGATCGGGACACGCGCCAAAATAAGCCTTGACTCCGACTCCTCCGGGTGGATTATTGTCAGCCATATTCATACGTGTCCCTCAAAACGCCAAAGGTGGAGAGTGCGCGGCAATGAAAGACATGGACGAGGCGTATCTACGACCCACGGAGATACTCGACAGCGACCATCCCAGGGTTCGCGCCTTTGCGGCGGCCGCGGCGAACGGACTGTCCGATCCTGTCGAAAAGGCCGTCAGGCTGTACTATTCCGTGCGCGACGGAATCCGCTACGACCCGTACGTGCCCTTCCATAGGCCGGAGCATTATCGCGCGAGCGAGGTCTTGGCGCGCGGCCGCGGATACTGCGTCCCCAAGGCGGCGCTTCTATGCGCGCTCGGGCGTTCGCTCGGCATTCCGTCCCGCATAGGCTTCGCCGACGTGCGCAATCACCTGGCCACCAGGGAGCTTATAGAGACTCTGGGGTCCGACCTGTTCGTATATCACGGCTTTACCGAGTTCCACCTGGATGGCGCCTGGGTGCGCGCCACCCCCGCATTCAACCGCGAGCTTTGCGAGCGCCACGAGATAGCCCCGCTCGAGTTCAACGGGCGCGAGGACTCCATTTTCTCCGAATACAACAGGAAGAACCGGCGTTTCATGGAGTATGTCGCATATCATGGATCGTTCGCCGACGTGCCGCTGGACCGCATTATTCCGGCATGGGAAATGGAGTACGGTCCCGACAGGGTGAGGCAGTGGATGGAGCTCCACGAGGCCGCCGGGGGCGCTCCGGTGCGGGATTTCGCCTCCGAGGAGGCGGTGAAGCCCTAAGGCTGTCCGGTATCGCCTCGCGCTTCCAGGTCGAGCACCAGGAACCTGTGGGATCCCGCGCGGTTTATAAGGACGAGCACCCTGGTCTTTCCCTTGAGCGTTTCCACCGCCATTTTATAGGTGTTGACGCTGTCGATCGCCCCGCGCTCGATCTCGCGTATCACGTCGCCCGCCACAATACCGGCGCGCATGGCTGGGGAACCCTGCTTTACCTGTGTTACGATCACTCCCGACCTCTCGGGAGATCGGTACTTGTAGGCGAGCTCCTCGTCGATGTCCCTGACCGTCATTCCCAGCATGTCCTCGCGCTCGCCCGCGTCGCGGTCGGCGACCGGCGGTGTGGTGGGCATCATGCCTATCAGCATCTCTATCCTTTCCGCTTTACCGTCGCGGAAAACGTCTATCTTCACCTTCGCGCCGGGCTTCTTTACCGCCACCACGCGGCGCAGGTGATTGACGTCGGTTATTGAAGCGCCGTCGATTGAGGTGATGATGTCGCCCTTGCGAAGCCCCGAACCCTCCGCGGGCGACTCCTTCAGGATGTCCGCGACGAGCGCGCCGCCCGCGCCAGTGTACCTGAAGGCTTCGGCGATGTCCTTTGTGACCTCCTGTATGTAAACCCCCAGCCATCCGCGCGTGACCTTCCCGCCCGAGATGAGCTCGCCCGCGATCTCCCTGACCATGTTGGCCGGAATTGCGAAGCCTATGCCCATATAACCGCCGCTCTTCGAGAAGATGGCCGTATTTATGCCAACGAGCCTTCCTTCGATATTGATGAGCGCGCCTCCCGAGTTCCCGGGATTGATGGCCGCGTCGGTCTGAATAAAGTTCTCGTAATCGGTTAGGCCCACGCTCTGTCGGCCGGTGGCGCTCACTATTCCGGTCGTCACCGTATGGGAGAAGCCGAAGGGGTTTCCTATCGCGATGACGAGCTCGCCGACCTCCAGTTTGTCGGAATCGGCCATCTCGATGGCAGGCAGGTCCGCCGGCGCCTTTCCGTCTATCTTTATTACTGCTATGTCCGTGGCGGGGTCGGCGCCAAGAACCGAACAGGAGAATTCCCTGCGGTCCGAAAGGGTTATTCTTATCGAGCGGGTGTCTTTTATAACATGGTGGTTTGTCACTATAAATCCGCGTTTGTCGATTATTACGCCCGAGCCAAGGGCCCTGGGCTCGACCTGGTCCTTGAAGGGAAATTTATTGAGAGGATTGCCGAACATGTCGTACTCGTGGACCTGGTTTTTCGGAGCCTCCTTTATGGCGGATATGTTGACCACCATCGGTATGCCGCGCTTGATGACCGGGATGACGCTCTCGTTGTAGCGCTTGAGGAAATTTTCCTTTATTTCAGGCGGTTTCTTTGCCGGGGCGGGGGCCTTTTTAACGGCGGTCTGGCCGGCTGCCGGGACGGCCAGCAGGCAGGCGGCGGCTGCCGCGGCGATGCGCGATCGTAGACGATTCATTCCTTCCGCTCCTCTGCGGCGTGTGCTGTGGACGGCGGCTGTGCGCTCCATGCCGGAATGATGGCCGCGCTCGCTTGATTTGTAAAGATATTTTTATTGCCCGCGTGGTGCGGCTGCCGTATGCTCCGCAAAGCATGAAACAATGGCGGTGTAATGGTGTCATACGCCGGGGGGCAAGGCATAAGCGCCGACGGGCCGCTTATCCACCATTTCGTTAAGGGGACAACCGCATGAGAGATAGGTTATATTTATGCGCGGGCCCGTTTCTTGCTGTGCTTGCGCTTGCTTCCGTGGGAGGTGGAGACCCATCCAGGTCCCCTTCGAACGAGGCGATACTCGCGGCCATTCGCAATAACACGCTTAGGATATATTCCTCGTATAACGGAATCGAGGCCCGCCGGAACGCCGTGTCGCGCGTCTACGACTCCCGGACGGGCGAGCTCATCGAATCCGCGGAAGTCCTGCTTATAAGAAGGGAATACTTTCGGCAAAGGCCGGAGTATACGATTCTACGTTACGTAAAGAACGGCGAGGAACTCCCCCCGGAGAAATACCGCTACCGCACGCGCGAACCGATCCACCTGCCGTTCGACGTGGATAATGACGCCAATTACGACGAGTGCGTTTCCGGAACCGCCGTGGTGGAAGGGGTGCGCTGCTGGGAGGTCGAGATCGTCCCCAAAAAAAAGACCACGCGCCATTTAAGCGGACGGGCCTATTTCGCGGAGAAGGGCCTCTCGCTGCGCTACCTGGAGGGGACCCTGGCGGACAAGCCCTTCGGCGTAAAGAGCATTGTGATGAGGCTCCATTTTCGCGGCCTTGGCGGCGCCTCGGTCGTCGAGCGCGGCGAATACGATATAGACGTGCACATTCCGCTCGTATATCCGCACCGGCGGATAGTATATCGCTTTACCTCAAGCGATGACAGGCTCATTCCGGGGAATAAGGAATGAGCAGAGGCGGTTTTTTTATTGATGGGGGCGCCGTAGAATGCGATTATGGGCGTTATTCAACGGTTCCCGGCGCCGAAGCCGCTTTGGGCGAGCCCGCCGGCGCCGTCTTCCGGCCGGTCCCTTGTACGGGGAAGGTGCGCAGGCAAAATTCGACTTGATGTGTGACGATGAAAACAGAGAGCCCCTATGCCGACAGCGCCGGAAGGCGCATCGTCGAGAGCGATATAATCGAGGCCAAGTACGGCTACCGATACACCGTGTGTTTCGATCGAACCGGCGGCTGGACCGCCGTGGATAATTCCGGGCACAACCGAATCGATCTGGGACGCGTGGCCCCCTTCTGCTCCGTGGTGGGCCGTTCGGGGGAGTGTCCTTGAGGCGGGCTCTCTGTCTGTGGGCGGTCTTCGTGTTCCTTCCCGCGCTCTTGGGTTCCGGGGCGCGGGCGGAGACGGCGTACAAGCGGGTGCGCATACAGGGGACCGAACTCTATTCGGAGCTGTTTCTTCTCGAGCACCTGGACCTCTCCACGCTTCCGGCGGGCCCCGGGCGTTTTGACCGGGTATCCCGCTCGATCAACGCTTTCTATCACAAGCAGGGCTATACGCTCGCCATCTGCTATCCCGTCAGCGAAACCGAAACCGAGCTCGTCGTTTACGTCGACGAGGGGAAGCTTGGGCGCATCGTCTTTCAGAGGCTGAACACGCTCGACACCATACGGGTGCGCTACGACTTTAAACTGCCTTTAAGAGTTTACAACCGATACACGGTGCAGGACCGCGTCAACCGCCTGAAACAGAAATACGGATTCAAGGACATTCAGGCGGTCCTTAAACCCACCAGAAGCTACGAGAGGGCCTTCTTCCAACTGGACGAGCGGATCGGGGTGCCCTTCGTCGGGGGCGTCCGCCTGCCCTTCTTTAAGGATTTCGACTATCGATACGATCTCGACATCAACATCGTGCGCGCCCCCTCGGCCAGTGTCGCCGGAGCCGCCGTGAGTTACGGATTCGACATTAACTACACAAAGGGGCTCATTCCATACGTAAAATACCGTCACCCCTCGCTTTTGGGCGAGGGCGACCGCTTCGAGGCGGGGACCTCGGCCGGTATCTATTACGGTCTGGATCTGGATTTTACCGCCATCCCCCGCTATACCTTCATCGAGGTCGAATCGACATATCATTTCACGCCGACGCTGGATGGCTATTTCACGCCGCTTGTAAAGGCCACGGGGCATAATTCGCGCGCCTCGCGCGCCGACCTCGGGCTCGATGAATACAACTTCACCATACTCCGCGGCTCGGCGGACCCGGGTGTCACGCTCCTCAGGGAGCTTAAAATTTACGCCGGCTACGGTACGGAGAAGGCCTTCGTTTTCGACAGCTCGATCGACGAATCGGCCGCCGGTTCGGTCGAGGTGAAAAAGGAGACCCAGTTCTGGAACATAGCCGAGGCGTCTATCGTCGTGGACCTCCTTCCCTTTGCCGAGGATGATATCATCCAACGCAAGTTCAGCTTTAGCTTCGGACACTTCTTCGAGGGGCGGCATTCGGGGAAACGGCGTTTCAACGAATTCCTGTTCGACGGCCGCCTCGACATCGACCTGCCGAACTCGGACATCTTCGCCTTAAAGTGCGATTACTCGCGCCTGTGGGGCGGGGTTCCCTTCTATCACGACCGCGGGGTAAGCGGAAAGAGCTTCAAGGGCTTCAACAGCAAGGGATATTATTCGCACGACCTGGCGCGCCTTTCGAACGAATACATGATGTCCCTGTACCGGGAATTTTTTTACATGGGTCTCTATCTGGATGGTGTTCGCTTCAAGGGGTACGGATACGGTTATGATAAAGAGCTAAGGGGCAGCCAGTGCGGCCTGGCAGCGGGCCTGGCCGGTCACTTCCTGGTCTTCGACCAGTTCGAGTTCAACATATACTACGGGCCCGACTACC
>MVZN01000068.1 GCA_002069125.1 Spirochaetes bacterium ADurb.BinA120 | reverse complement strand
CGATCGGGTTATCGCCGCTCGAGTATTGCATAACGCCTAAATGCTTGACGAATCATCGCCTCCGGACGACACTCTCTTCCGGTACCGGCCCAATGATAATAAAGAAAGCCATTTTGTTCGCTTTGGCCGTGTCCCTGTCCGCCGCCTTTACGAATTCCCCCGCCCCGGCCGCGGATGCGGACACCGTCCATCTTCGCGGCCGCGCGTCAACGGCCCCCGCCGAAAGGACGATATTCAAAAGCCCGCACATACCACTGATAAACCGCATAGCCGCCGAGGAGGGCCTCGACGGATATCTGGTCCAGTGCGTCGTAAAGGTCGAGTCCGACTTCAAGGCCGGCGCGGTCTCCACCGCCGGCGCGGCCGGCCTCATGCAGATTATGCTCGATGTGGCGCGCGCGTACGGCGTAACCGATCCATTCGACCCCGCTCAGAACGTCCGCGCCGGCGTGCGCCACCTCGCCTCGCTTCTCAACGACTTCAACGGCGACGTGACGCTCGCTCTGGCCGCCTATCACGCTGGCGCGGGCAGGGTGAAACGGCATGGGGCCGTACCGCCGATCAAATCGACCGTGGACTACGTGGCGAGGGTGCTGTCCTACTACGAGGGAAAAAGTCCGCGGGCAAACGAGGCGCGCATAGAGCGCAAGGTGCGGCGCCTGTATCAAAGGATTGCGCCGGACGGCACCATCGAGATATACGACAGGTGAGCGATCCATCCGGTCCGCCTGCGCGGCCAGGCGGACTACAGGCAGCTTTCGTGGCGCGCGCGGCGGCAGGCTATGACCCTATAAGCGGCCCGCTTTCATGAGCCCGAGGGAACCGATAATTCCCGCGATTTTATTTTTAAATTCGTCATCCATGGCGTCGAGAACCGCGGTGCCGTCGCGGTCCGCCTCGAGGAGGCTTTCGGCGAAGGGCAGTACCCCCAGCACATCCTTCCCGCCCAGCTCGTTTCGAAGATACTCCTCGTCCCGCTGTGAGCGTACGCGGTTGAACACGAAGCGGACGTTCGTAACGCCGATCTCCCGCGCCATCGCAACTATTCGGCGCGCGGATTCCGCGGCGCGCGCCCCCGGCTCGACCACCACCAGCATCACGTCGACGCCGCGCGCGGTCGCCCTGCCGAGATGCTCCACGCCGGCCTCCATGTCCATTATCACCGTTTCATCGCGCCTAAGGACCAGCTCTCCGACCAGGGACCCCAGAAACGCGCTTTCCGGGCAGGCGCAGCCGGAACCGCCGCTCCTTATCGCCCCCAGCACGATTAGAAACACGCCGCGGTGCCTTATTCCGAAGCGCTCCGCGACGTCCGACACGTCCGGGTTGAGCCTGAACACCTGCCCGTAGCTGCCGGGCTTCGTTCCGGTTCGCTCGCCGATAAGCTCCCTCTGCCGCGCTATGCTCAGTATGCGCGATCGTTCGGCGGCGCTCATTCCGAGAGCGGCCGCGAGGTTCGAATCGGGGTCCGCGTCGAGAGCGAGGACCTTCCCTCCATTCTCGGCCATCATTAGAGCGAGCGCGGCCGCGACAGTCGACTTGCCCACGCCCCCCTTGCCGGTTACCGCAATCTTCATGTCTTCAAGCCTCCGTCTTTAGTGCCCGCCATCGGGGTCCCGGGTGCTTTGGCCACGCGCCATTCGGTTTTACGCGGCCCGTGGCAACTCTCCGCTCATACTGATTGCGGGGGATTAAATTGTCATTGACAAAAATCGGCATTTCGCGCTTTCTTTATGGGTTGAACTTGTCGCGCAATCGGGGATCTGAACCCTGTTTTCCCCGCCAGGACGGTGTAATATAGATCATTCCGAGTCGGGCAACAACTCAAATACAGGCGGAAGCACCTGTGGAGGTCCCGGGGCCAGACCCGGCGGAGTGGGACGGCCGGGAACAGACCGCGAACAAAACATGAACACGAAAGACAAGAGCCCCCTCCCGGACCGGACCGCCCGGGCTGCCCTCATTATACCGGCCCTGTTCTTCGCGTTCTCGACGTGCTCCTCCTACAAGACCGTCAGGATAACCGGCGAAGACGGAAGGCTTCGCGAGGCGCGATACCTCGAAAAGGGCGCCGCAATCGGCCGGATACTTATGGAATACGACGCGGCCGGCAGGCCATCCAGGGCCACGCGCCAGTCCCTCCCCGGAGGCGAGACCCTCATTACGCGCACATTTTCCTACGATCAGGCGGGGAGGCTTCGAATCCAGACGCACCGCGCCCCGGGCGCGCCCGGCGGCGGGCCCGCCGAGGACGCGTGGGTGGAATCGTTTTTTTACGGAATCGGCGGCGAGCTTATCCGCACCGAGACATCCTACAAAAGCTCCCATAGCATAGCACGAAACCGGACCCCGCTCGTCATAACGCGGTTCTCGTATAACGACGGCGGGCTTTCCGGAATCATTCAGGACGGCACCGTGTTCCGCAGGGAGTCCACCCTCCGGTACGACGGGAAGAGCCTCGTATCGGTCGAGATGCTTTTCCTCTCGCGGCTCAAATCGCGATGGAAGCTCGAGCCGTCGCGGCACCTGATTTTTAAAATGGACGGCGACAGGCCCTTGCGGGCGGAGGACAGGCTTGCCGGGGGCGCGGTGATTCACCGTGACGAGGCCGTGTCCCTTTTTGCGGAGCACGGGCTCGACGCGGCCATCGACACCCCTGCATACGCGGCCGGTATACGGGATCTTCCCGACAGGCTCATCCTCCTGTGGGCCCCCAAATAATACTTGATTTTCTCCCGCCCCCGTTTAGGGTATCCAATCCCGTAAGGCCCGCTCCGCGCCGCGGTGGGGCAATTAATCGATCGCGAAAACGCAATGGCCGGTAAAAAGACCAAAATCACAGGGACCTCATCCCGGAGGGGACCGTTGTCCCCGCAGGAAGACCGCGCGGACAACGGTCCGGACATGCTCGACGAATCCTTCGTCGACGATACCGACACGGATCTCTTCGATGAAGACCCCGACACCGGGCCCGAAACCACGCCCACCCAGTCCCCGGCAAAGCATTCCCCGGCGGGCGGAAGAAGGGCGCGGCACGACAGCTTTTCCGATTCGTCGATCACCTGGTATCTCGAGCAGATAAACAAGATCCCGCTCTTAAGCCGCGAAGAGGAGGAAAGCTGTTCGCGGGCCGCGCGCGACGGCGACGAAAAGGCCAAGGAAAAACTTATCAAGGCGAACCTGCGCTTTGTCGTCTCGATCGCGAAAAAATACCAGACCAGCGGCATATCGCTTCTCGACCTTATTAACGAAGGAAATATGGGGCTCATAAAGGCGGCGGACAAGTTCGACCCCGAACGCGGCTACCATTTCATCTCGTACGCGGTCTGGTGGATTCGGCAGGCCATAATCCTCGCGATCAGCCAGAAGACCTCGCTCATACGGCTTCCGCTTAACCGCACCGCCGACATGCAGAAAATCGAGAAGATGCACAAAAAGCTCGAGCACAAGCTGGGGCGCGAGCCCACCGCGCAGGAGATAGCCGAAGAGCTCGACATGGACGACGAAGAGATAAACTACCTGCGCAATATCTCGCAGGACTATGTATCGCTGGACGCGACCTTCGGCGACTCCGACGACACAAGCATAATCAGCATGATGGAGGACTCGCGCGTCGACGCTCCCGACCGCAAGCTGCTCGACGACTCGCTCAAGGAAGCGCTAAACGCGGTGCTAAACACGCTGACGGCCTCCGAGCGCGAGATACTTAAAATGCGCTTCGGCCTGGACGGGGAAAAGCCCCTCTCCCTCCAGCAGATAGGAGAGAAGTTCAGGCTCTCCAAGGAACGCATACGGCAGATCGAGAAAAAGGCCATCCGGCGGCTCCGCCATCCCTCTCGAAGCCAGCGCCTGAAGAGCTTCATACAGGAGTGACAATGCGCTACCTCTTTATCGGACTCCTCGCGGGAGCGCTTCTCGGCCTGGCGCCGGTCTTCGAGGCCGGACCCGCCATAGAGATCTACCCCGAATGGTACGGCCCCGCCGCGTCGCCGGAATCCATTGAGCGCTCGCCGAACGGCGCGCTTTCGGGGCTTTCCGTCCCGCCCGTCGTATCGGACGATTCGCTTACGCTCCTTGCGGGCGATGGAAGGATTCTCTTAAGGCGCTCCTTTCCGGACGACCTGTTCACCGTAAGCGCCAACGGCGCCTACTACGCCACCTACAGGAAGACTGGGACCTCCGTGGAATTCTTCTCCGCCGCCGGAAGCCCATTTTGGAAGACGGACTCCCGCGAATATCCGCATCTCTCGTATAACGGAAAAATCGTACTTCTGGTAAACAGCGACCAGTCCAGGGCCAGGGCCCTAAACTTCCACGGCAACGAGGTCGGCGAACCCGTAACCGGGCGATTCCTGACGGTTGCGGCCTTCTCGAAGGGCTCGGATTTCGCGGCCGTGGGCTTCCTCGACGGAAGCTACAGTATCATCGACGCGGAAGGAAAGAGGCTGTTTGGCGCGAGGACCGGCGGCGGCACCCTCGTAAAGAGCATGGCGGTCTCTCCGTCGGGCTTGTACGCGGCCCTCCATTACGGCAACGAAAAGGGCGATTACCTGGCGATAGTGGATACGCGCAAGGGCGGGGCGTCGGCCTCCCCGCTCGCCAGGGTGCACGTGGCGCGTACCGCACTCACCGTAGGGGACGACGGGCTGGCGGCGGCACTCGACCACAACAGGATCCTCGTCGTAGACTCGAAGGCCAGGCCCGTCACAACGATAAATGTCCCGGCAGCGCGGACTGGAATGGCCACGCTCGATAGAAGCGGGCCCATTTTTGCCGCAGGCTACACCAGGTCGGAGGGAGGGGCCCAGTCGGTCCTCTTTCTGTCCGACGGCACCGTTCTATTCGCCCGTAACTTCCCCGCCGAATCCTACCTGCAGGCGTCGGTTGAAGGCCGGCTCATATTTCTGCGAGGGCCTCAAACGCTGTATTGCTATAGTCTCCATCTTCGATGACCTTTAAAACGGACCCGGCCAGATCGGCGAGCTCCGGGTTGCCCCGCCTCCGCGCGCCGCTCAGCAATACGGCGCAGCGGCTCCGCACGGCCTCCCGCGCCGCGCGCAGGCGCTCCGCGTCCATGTCCGCGGCCCTCTCGCGGAGCAGTTTCATTATGGCGTACACCCGGAAACGGTCCATGCCCCAGTGCCGCGCCGAAAGCTGGTCGCCATGCCCGCCGTATTTTACGACCAGAGCGCGTCGAAGCAGCCCCACTCGATGGTCGAGCGCGATCCTGAGCCACAGATCGTAGTCCTCGCACGCCGCGAGGCGCTCGTCGAAACCGCCCATGCGCTCGAAAAGCGACCTCTCTATTACGACGGCGGACGGGCTTACAAGACACAGCGCGAGCGATGGTACGAAAATGTCGCCCTCGGGCTTTCGGTGGCGTTCCCCCGGGTTTACCCTGCGGCCCCGCCGGACCCATATCTCTTCGGTTTGATGGACCCGCACCGACGGCTCGCGGGCGATGAAGTCGTACTGCGCCTCGAGCTTTCCGGGGAGCCAGGCGTCGTCGGAATCGAGAAAGGCGAGGTAGGGCGCAGACGATTCGGCTACGCCGCGGTTACGCGCCGCGCTCACGCCGCGGTTTTGCTGCCGCACGCATCGCACGCCGGGATAAGAGCGCGCCACAGAGTGCGTTTGGTCGGTGGATCCGTCGTCGACCACAATGAGTTCGTAGTCGCGAAAGGTCTGGGCGAGCACCGATTCAATGGCCCGGCGAAGAAGCGCCGGGCGATTGTACACGGGGATTATTACGGAAAAAAGCGGCATTTGGGGGCTATTTCTGCCCCTTGAACAGGAATTTTACCGGATGTTTTTTAAGCTCCTCGGAAATCTCGTTCATGGTCTTCGCGGTCTGACGGAAGGAGGAGAGTATCTCCAGAATGTCCTTCTGGGAGTTCATTAAAAGGTCATTGACCGTCGCCATGCTCCCCGAAAGGTTGGTAAGAAGCGTGCGCAGATTGCTTCGGCTGTCGAGCGAAATATCGCGGATCACGCCGACGGTCCCCTGGAGCGTCGTGAGCAGCGCGTGTACATCTTGAAGAATGGCCTCAAGGTTGACGTACTCTATTCCCTCTATGACCGAGCCGGCGCGCAGAAGCTCCCCCTTCTTCTCGGGATTGCGTATATCGATCACCGGATCGCCGATGATGTTCTGGTTCTGGATCACCGCCGAGCAGTCTTCGTATATATCGACATCGCGCCGGATTCGGAGGACGGCCAGAAAGTGCAGCGCCGGCTTGAAGACCGGCTCGATGTCTATCACCCTTCCCACGGTATAGCCCTTTATCTTTACCAGGGTGCCCTCCTTTATGGAGCTTATGCTGTCGATCTTCAGATATACGTCGATCGTGGAGCTCGCAAAGGAATATCCGAGCTTAAGCAGCACGAATAGCAGCATTATCACCAGGGGGACAACGATGAACACCCCCACCCTGAGCTCGTTTTTTTCCAGCTTCATAACCCGCCTCCTTTTACAGGGCCCTCATCGGCCCGTCCGGCGCCGAACGCATGTATTGATCGAGATAGTCGTTTTGCCGTTCGATGAAATCCGAGCGCGAACCCGAAAATACGATGGAGCCTTCGTACAGCATCATGAAACGGTCCGAATAATCGACAAAGCGCTCCGGTTCGTAGGTGACAATGATGATGGATCGGTCATCGCGCAAGCACCGGTGCCCCAGGGCGCTTAGAAAATGCTGCGAATTGAACAGGCACTGCCCCTCGAGCGCGTGCTCTATGAGCAGCAGGTCGGGGTCGAGCGCGACGGAGCGGCCGTACGCGGTTCGGAGAGTCTCCGACCAGCTCAGCGCCACCGGCCGGAGGCCCCTGCAGTGGCCCAGCCCGAGCTCGTCGATCAGCCTGTCTATATGCGAGTCGATTTCCGAGGAGGACATCCTCGAATGGTAGCGAAGCGGAAGCGCGATGTTTTCCTCGACCGACATGTTGTTGATAAGCCCATAGCTTCTCTGCAGATAGCCGAGCTCCTTGCGGTAGGTGTGCCGCTCGAAATAGTCGTAGCTCTCGACCGAACGCCCCTTGAAGAAGATCTCGCCGTCGAAGGAAACCACCGTACCCGCTATAAGCGGGCATATGATCTCCGTGCCGGACCCCTCGGGGCCGAATATTACCAGGTTCTCCCCCCGGGCGAGCGAAAAGGACACGCCCCTGCACGCGGCCCCGGACTCGTCGGCATAGTCTATCGATTCGACCCTCAATAGATCGTCCCTTTCCATGGTCCGCCCCTAAAAATAGAACAGCGCCGATATAAAGGCGTTGATTACGAACAGTATTACGAGCGTTCGCACGACCGCGCGCGAAACGAATATCGGAATCTGAAAATCCGACCGCGGCATGAAGCCGTAGTAACAGCAGATGAGCGGGATGAGTATGCCGTAAATCACGCTCTTTAAAATGGTGATGCTGAGGTCGCTGAAACTGAACGCGTCCAGAAGTGTCTGGACGAACACGCCGGCCGGTATGTACACGGTGCTGAGCGAGATGAGATAGCCTCCGAAAAATGCCGTGATGTCGAAAATGACGATCAGGGAGAAGATCGCCAGTATGGAAGCGAGTATGCGCGGAAAAACGATGTAGAGCTTGGTGTCGATGCCCATGAGCTCCAGCGACAGTATCTCCCTGTTCTGCTTCTGCGTGGCGATCTCGGCGGCAATGGCCGAGCCCGAACGGCTCACCACGATCATGGCGGTCGCCAGCGGCCCCATCTCCCTTGCGATGATGATGACAAGCAGGTTCCCGATGAAGCCTTCGATGCCGAACTTCGGAAAGTTCTTGGTGGCCTGGATGATGGTGGTCGCCCCGAGGAGGAGCGCGATCGAGATGATTATGGGGAGCGCGTCCACGCCGGTAAAGCGCGTCTGGTTGACGACGATGGAATAGATGGAACGGAAGCGCAGGTATTTGATCGAACGAAGGGACGTCACGATGGACCCGGCAAACCGGTAAAAATTTTTCATCCCCTCCCAGATGGAGAGTATCTTCCGGACCGGGGCCCCCAGTATGCCTTCGATTTTAAGCATGGCCGCTTTTTTCTGTTGCTTTTTGCACGCAACGATTTTTCATAGTCATACCGCTTCCGGGCGGCGGGAAGCGGCCGGGCGCGATATGCACTTATCGCCCACCGCCGCCGTAATTGCAACAAAAATCGAGGCGCGGAAATCGGCTCCGCACGGAGATCGCCATCACCCCATGAACCCAAGAAACCGCCAGATCCTCACCCTGCTTCTGTGCACGCTTATGCTTCAGTGGCTTATTATCATACACGCCCCCACCGTGGCGCTTGTGGCCGACGGCATCCAGGGCGCGGTGCTGGGCCTGTACCGGTCGGTATTCCCCAGGAGCACCTTCACCATTATAGGAACGCTCGAGCGCCGCGAGCATACGGCGGTGTACCGCGGCCTTCCGCCGGACTTCATCCACTGCGGGCGGACCCTGCTCTTCCGGGCGCCGCGCGAAACGCGCGTAAAAGAGGTGGCCGATTCCGCCCTCAGGTTCACGCACTTCTTCAGGCGCTACCAGCTCGAGCGGGCCATAAAGGAATACAACGCCCTGCGTTCCGACTTCGTCGAAAAGGGTTCGGTGGTGTACATTCCGTACAGCATCGCGCCGATGATCCCGGCGTTCAAGCGGACGGCGAAACCGCCCATCATCGAGAGCCGCGGGCTCTACTATACCGGCGGGGCCATTGCGAGCGAGAAGACACTGCGCTCCCTCGAACGTTTTCTGGAGGCCGGAATAAACACCGTGGTCTTCGACGCGAAGGACATCACCGGCATCGTGAACTACCGCAGCCACGTCCCGGCCGCCATGGAGTACGACACGCACGCCAGGCGCTGTATCGACGACGTCGACAAGCTCATACGCCATCTGAAAGATCGGGGGGTGTACGTCATCGGGCGGATCGCCGTATTCCACGACCACGCCCTTTACCGGGCGAAGCCCGAATTCGCCATCCGCTCGAAGAGCTCCGGAAGGCCCTGGAGCGCCGGCGGCGAACTGTGGTGCGACCCCACGAACAAGCACGTGCAGGACTACAATATCGCCCTGGCCATAGAGCTCGCGGAAAAGGGCGTCGACGAGATCCAGTTCGACTACATTCGCTTCCCGACCTCCGGAAACCTCGGTGACGCCGTATACGCGCGACACTTCGGGGCGATGTCGAATGAGGCGACCATAACGGATTTTCTAAAAAGGGCGCACGCCGAGCTCGCTCCACGCCACGTCAACCTGTCGGTCGACATCTTCGGCGTTGTAGCCTGGGGCAAGGAGATCGACATTCGCAGTACCGGCCAGCGGATCGAACAGATGGCGAAACACTGTGAGGTCATCTCGCCCATGCTCTACCCGTCGCACTTTAACGACAACTTCGACGGGTACGCCAACCCGGGCGACCAGCCTTATTATTTCATCAACCGCGGTTGCGAACGCGTGAAGGCGCTCGCGCCCCGGACGGTAGTGCGGCCCTGGCTTCAGGCCTTCCGATGGAGGACAAAGGCGTACAACGACGACTACATACTGGAGCAGGTGCGCGGAGCGGCCGAGGCCGGGGCGAAGGGCTATCTCTTCTGGAACGCGTCAAATTCGTACGATCCGGTGTACACGGCTATGCTTAGGCTTGCCGCCGACGAAAGGAAAAAATACGCGGAAAGGGGAAGCGGACAGTGATTGTAAAGGACAGCGATTTTTACAGGGCCTACGTGGGGGTATGGGACGAGGGGGCGCTTAAGGACGCCCCGTTCATTACGCTGGGGGTAGAGGCCATACTTACCGATTATTACGGCGATCTGCTCGACGCCCCCCCGCCCTTCCCCGTTACAAAAGGCGCTCTGACCCTGGACCTGGGATGCGGCTGGGGGCGGGTCCTCAAACCCGTGCTGGACCGCGGCGCCCGGGGAATCGGCCTGGACATATCCCGAGCAATGCTCGCGCAGAGCAAAAAGCACCTCGAAAAGAACTCGCACCGCCCGGTGCTGCTCCGCGGCGACGGCACCATGCTGCCATTCAAGGACAACAGCTTCGACACCGTCTATTCGCTCCTCGTACTCCAGCACCTTTCGAAAGCAAACGGGAAGCTCGTTCTAAAAGAGGTCCATCGCGTGCTGAAGCCCGGCGGCGTCGCCTACATTCGCGTTCCCTCGCGTTTCGCGCCGGAGAACCTGCTCTTCGCCTTTCTCCAGTTCGTTAGCATACGCCTGTTCCGCTACCGCGACCCCATCCGCATGCGTTTTTACCGACTCGGGGAAATCCGAAAGCTCTGCCGCGGTCTCTTCTCCGGATGCGAAATAACGGCGCATGAGTTCCGCCCGCCGTGGAACATCCACACCAAGTGGACCTGGCATTACATACTGGTGCCCAGGCGGCTCCACGCCCCTCTGCGGCGCCTCTCCGACAGGATAGAGGCTAAGGCGAACGGGCGCATCCCATTTCTCAAACACTTCGGGGTCACGCTTATGGTGAAGGCGGTAAAATAAGCGTATTGACACGCAGCGCCATACATGAGACTTGTTGCTTTACTGAGTGTCATTGCGGGCCCCTGCCGTATCGGGGCGTGGCAATCTCATACAACATCCGGTTTTTACCTGCGACTTGTTGCTATTTGAGATCGCCACGTCGGCCTGCGGCCTTCTCGCGATGACATTTTTGCCAGATAGGCAACAACTCTATGGTATGCGTAGCGCTCCCGACGGCATACAATTCGGACAATCGGCACTGCAATGAACGGCGGAAACGAGGGCGGCCGGGCCGCGAACGGTCTGAGCGTGGGAGGACGCCTGGGATACGGCGTGGCGGACTTCGGCATTAGCCTGGCCTTCAACCTGCCCGCCCTCTTCCTATTGTATTTTTTTACGGACGTGTTCCTCATCTCCTCCGCCGCGGCGGGACTCATCCTCTTCTTCGCCAAGATCATCGACGCGTTCATCTCGCCGGCCATGGGCTATCTTTCGGACCATACATCGACCCGATGGGGACGAAAGCGCCCATACCTGGTGCTGGGCGCCGTCCCGGCGGCCGTCTGCATGGTCATGCTCTACGCTCCGCCGTCGATTCCGGGCGAATTTCAGCGAATCGCCTATGCCATGACGGCTTTCACGCTATTCTGCGTTTTCATGACGATGCTAAGCGTCCCCTATACGGCGCTTACAGCCGACCTCACGGTCGACTCGCATCAGCGCTCGGTGCTGACTGGATATCGTATTTCCTTCTCCGTAACGGGAACGCTCGTTGGGGCGGCGGCCACCATGCCGCTCGTCGCGGCCTTCGGCGGCGGGGTCTCGGGCTTCGGGGCGGTCGGCGCGCTTTACGCCCTCACAATGATGGGGCTCGTCTTCGTAAGCTTTTTTTCGGTAAGGGAAAGGACGGCGCGCCCGGCGCGCGACCCGGGCGGAGGCGCGCTCGCGCGCGACCTGAGGGCCGTCTTCCGTAACCGCCCCTTCATCATCCTTACCCTTGGCGTCATGATGCACGAAATAGCCCTCAACACTATGGCCGGCGTGGTCGTATATTTTTTTAAATATAATATGCAATCCGAGGGACTAATCCCGGCCGCCTTTGCCGTTCTCATGTCGGCCTCGGCGCTTTCCATCCCCTTTTACCTCCGCGTTTCTAAAAGGCGCGGGAAGAGGTTCGCCTATAATCTTGGAATGGGGATGGTGGCGGCGCTCTCTCCGGCAATTTTCTTCTTCGCGGAATCGAACCCGGAGCTTACCATCTTCCTTTTCGCGCTTGTAGGATTCGGGCTCGGCACCCTGTATCTATCGCCCTGGGCCATGGTGCCCGACACGGTTGAGTACGCGGAATGGAAAACGGGACGGCGGCACGAGGGCTTGCTCTATGGATTTTTCTTTTTCTCCTACAAGCTTTCTGTCGCTTTTCCGGGACTCATAGTGGGTACGGTGCTTTCGCTCACCGGCTACACGCCGGCCGGACCGCAGGGACCGGAGGCCCTCCTCGGCATAAAGGCGCTCCTCACCGTCATACCGGTCGTATTCGTTGTGGCGGGGATGCTCCTCATCGCGCGTTTCCCCATAACGGAGGAACTGCACCGTCGCATGGTGCGCGAGATCAACGAGCGAATAAGCTCGCGCACCTGAGGATCAGCCCGTCTCGGGCTTTTCCCGACCGTCAGCGATCAGACGTCGACGGGCTTTTCGCGCGGCGACGCCGTGATGAGTATATCCCGCACCGCAAGCTTTCGCCCGTCGAAGGAGTTTACCAGAAACTCGTCGGCGGTCCTGTCGATAAAGAGCACGCCGTTCAGGTGGTCGATCTCGTGCTGCAGACAACGGGCCATCTTTCCGGACCGTTCGATCGTCCGGTCCCTGCCAGCACGATCCTGGAACCTCACCCTTACCGTTTCGGCCCTCTTCACCCTTCCCGTAAACCCGGGAAACGAGAGACAGCCCTCGTAATCGAGCTGTTCCCCGGCGGCCTCCACAATGTCGGGATTGACGAGCTCGAGGTATTCGCCCATGTAGTCGATCACCGTTATGCGCTTCGAAACGCCGATCTGCGGCGCCGCCAGCGCCGCTCCGTCGAGCCGCATGGCCAGCGTGAGGCGTATGCCGTCGATGAGCGCGCCGAGCTTTTTGTTGAACGCGACCACGGGCTTCGCCTCCTCCCTGAGCACCGGGTCGCCGAAGAGTATGATGGTCGATTTCTTCATGTGCTTCCAATGCCATCGTAGAGTTCGTCTGTCCAGTTTTTTACGCGTCGCTGCGGGCCGTTCACGGCATGAGCTTTCCCCGGACGAGCGCGATGAGCGAGGAGAGGAGCGCGTCGTCGGCGCGGGAGAGGTCCTACAGAAACCGGTCCCCTGGTCGGGCGATCATTATCTCACCGGCGTCCTTCAGCCGGATCGCCACTCGTACCATTTTACCCTGCGCATCCTCCACGTCTTCCAGCCGTACGGGCCCGATATATTCCATGTCCTCCCTGAGGAGGGACGCGGCGCGGGAGCTCATGTTGCGGAAGATTTTTTCGCGGAGTTGCGGGCTTGCCCCCTTCAGCGCTTTCGCCAGATCGGCGGTATCTATTTCACGGAGGATTTTCTGGATGTCCCTGTCGTTGCATCCCTGGAGGTCGTCGAAGATGATCCGATTTTTCATTACCGCCGAGTGGAGCCCGGTGTCATACGCCTCGAATCCGGCGAGCATCCGATATTGAAGCGATAAGGGCATCGACTCCAGCATCCCGGCGAGTACGCGCGCGCCGTTGGCCGACAGGCGCGCCGCCGAGGCCAGCGCGAGTATTTCTTCCTCCGATACGGGCTCTTCCGAGAGAACGCGGCCGTTCACGGCCATGATATCCGCGAGCTCCTGTCTGCACCGCGCGTCGTCGGCGGTTTCGGCGACACCCGCGGGTGCCGAGGTCGCTGCAGCTGACGAGTTGCCACGCAACACCCACGCTGCCGGAAGCGCCAGCAGCACGATCAGCCCGAGCACCTGCATCGAGGTCGCCCAGCCAAGCGCGGCGGTGAGGCCGGCGGCGACTGGCGCCATGATGAACTGAC
>MVZN01000067.1 GCA_002069125.1 Spirochaetes bacterium ADurb.BinA120 | reverse complement strand
GGTTGTCGGGAGTATGCATTTGAGTAATGCCGGCCATGGGGCGTATTGAACGACCTCCAGGCCGGGCTCCGGTCGCTCCTCCTGTCCGCGAAGGAACCCGGACTCGCGCGCGTCTGCGCGGGCGAGAACCTTCTTTTAAACTGGGTGGAACAGGACAACTACCGGACCATCGCGGGTGCCGCAATCGGCTACGGGCACACGCTCGTAGCGCAGAGCCCCATCGACGTGAACATAGCCAAACAGCTTAACATCCTCCTTACCGGCATGAGCGTACCAGCCGGGCGCATTGTCATCGACCCTATGACCGGCGCCATGGGCTACGGGCTCGAATACACCTATTCGGTGATGGAGCGAATCAGGCTTCCGGCTCTTCCAGGCGACGCCATGCTCGCCGCTCCCATGATAGTCTCGCCGGGGCAGGAGTGCGCAAAGATTAAGGAACTCCGCGCGCCCGAGGCGGACTTTCCCGCCTGGGGAGACCTGGAGCGGCGCGCCGCGATGTGGGAACTGGCCACCGCAACGTCGCTCCTCTACGCGGGAGCGGACGTGCTCATTATGTACCACCCGGAGGCGGCGACGGCGCTCAGGCGGACCATCGTCTCGCTGATGGATTGATGCGCACGCCCCTCACGAGCGCTGCATGAGCTTCATATAATCCTCGAACTTTCCCTTCTCCTGGAGCACTTTCACTCCGAGCTCCTGAATGTTCGCGGGTACGGTTTCCGCGCCCGCGCGCTTGGCGAGCGAGGTGGTCTCCTCCGGGCATCCAGTCACGCAGAGGCCGCAGCCGATGCAGTTGTCCGGATTCACCACCGCCGCGCCGGAATCCATGGAGATCGCGCCGACGGGGCAGAGCTCGTCGGCGCAGATTGCGCACCTCCTACAGTCGACAGAGTCCACCCGCGCCTCGAAGCGGCTGGGGGCGAAGGCGTGCGGGTGTTTGAGCTCAGTCATGCCGCGGAGTACCGTGCAGCAGCACGGGAAGCAGTTGCAGACGACCGAGGCCCGGTCGGCGCTGTTGTTGCTGGTATGCACCAGACCGTCCCTCTCGGCGCGCTCGAGGACCGACAGCCCCTCGCCGACGCCGATGTGATGCGCGTACCCGCGCTCCACCAGGTACTCGGCGGCGCCGTCGAAGATCAGGCGGACCTCCTTTTCGTGGTCGCATTTGCCCACGCTCACGCGGCATGCGCATTCGGTGACGGCCAGATATCTCGAGTTTTAACCTGGAGGATATTTCCTCGTACGGGTGCACCCGGTTTTCAGGTACCAGCGATCCGCCCACCGGCACGACGCGCATGAGCGGCGTGGGGTTGCCGCTGAAGGCGAAGGAGAGGCTTCGGCTTCACTTTTGAATGTTTTGAATTTGACTTTTAAAACCTCCGATGCTCTATATATGAGAAACCAACAGGGAGGGACCATATGCTGCCATTCAAAAACGCGGCTTTTCTCGCGGTTCCGCTGATAATCATGACCGCCTGCTCTTCCGTACCGTCCAAATTTGAAATCGAACCGGTGAAGGCCCCTGCAGGGCCCCTCAAGCCGGGCCAGCGTATTTTTATCTATGAATCCCGCGGCCAGAAAACTCGACTTCTTAACGGCAAAGAGATTATTGATGATGGGGCAAAAGTCACATTGGCCGGCGTGAGAATATGCGACGGGAAGGCCTGTAAAATAGTTCCGGGTATCAGCTTATTACCCGCAGTCGGAATTGATGACAGAACAAGTTATGTGCTCTACAACGGGGTGCATTATTCTACTGACAGGGATGGAAAGCTGAGACAGATTACTCCGAAGCCTCCGGATGTCCCCGACTTCAAGAAACCTCCCGTGTTGACCGAAAAGGACTTTTTCGAATTCAGGTACGGCGAGCTGCCAAAACTGATAAAAATAACCCGGGGAAATTATTCCGGGGGAAAACCCGTTTCGCTGGAGCAGGTTGTAGAAAGCGCCGTTAAAGCCGGCGGCAATGTAGTGTATTTACATACCCGGGTGTTGCAGAAAGAGTACTGGAAAACAATATCTTCGGAAAAAGTCGGGAGTCACCTCGGTACTGATATCTATCGGATAAAAAAAGAGAAAAGAGCTGAAACAATCGGCTACCAGACCTCCATCGAGATAAACCGGTGTGATGACCTGATGGACGAAGATAAACTCAGTCGTCCCCTGGCGGGATATAAAGCCCATGAGCGGAAAAGCGGGGAAACATCGGAAATCTGCGAAGGTAAGAGCACTGCAACGGTAAAAGACTCCGATGGTTTCATCGAAGTCTATTCCTGTAAATCGGGGAGAAAGGACGGAAGTTATGCCCGGTACTATCCCGGCCGGAAGGCCGTCGAAGTCACGGGAGCCTATAAGGAAGGGTTGCGAAACGGTGAGTTTCGTTATTTTTCCGAGAATGGAATGTATAACAGGACGGTGGAGTATGAAAGCGGCAGGGTGACGGCCACCCTGCTTGAGGACGCCCTCTTTTCACCCTCGCAGCGGAAAATCGCGAAAAAGAGATGCGACGACATCAGGGACCTGGAAATCCGAAAAAAGCTCGGCCCCCATTCATTCGAATACTACCATGTCGACGGTAACTGCGAGAGGGCGGGGCAGGTGTATTATACGGCGAGGGTGAACCAGTGCGCTGACGGTTCGTGGGAAAAGGCCGAAGGTGGCAACAAATGCGCCGGACACGGCGGGATTCAGGAAAGCCGGTTCACCAGGCTCAAGGAACATACTCATGGCGGGAAAGGTGGTATTGGATTATCGAAAGAGTATTACCCCGACGGCAGAGTCCATAAGATCACCACGTCGTATGGCGGTAATCCGCCCACTGCCGAGATAACTACATATACCTATCTTTCCGACGGGTATGAGATGACCAGGGAGTTTTACCGGAACGGTGTGAAAACGGTGACCGATCATTATAAAAATAACAGTCTGATAAAAAGGGAAACACATGGGAAGACGAACTGAGGACCGTTTTCCCGGTGGCTGTAAAGCCCCCGGACGGCATATTGGCCGCGAACATCCTCCGTATGTCGTCTCTTCGGGGTGATGTGATGATGGAGCAGGCCGGGCCGTTCTCCATCTTCAGCCGGGAATCCCGGTCCTGTGATGAACGGCCCGATACTTCGAGCTAAATGTCCGACAGGGCTCCTCCCGCATGGCCGAACGCACAGCACAGGGAAGTCGCCCCGGCCGCGTTCGCCCGAAGAAACTGTCAGAAAAATTATCCTCCGTCTCACGCTAAGTTCTTGCCTAATTCCGCGAAAATCGCTGCTATTGATACTGCGGCGCGGGCGTACTTTTTCGCCGCTGAGCTAACTATACAGGAGCATACAATGGCCCTTACCGGTTTACAGATACAAAAACTACTTCCTGGAACCAACTGCCGGGATTGCGGATCCAATACCTGCATGGCCTTCGCCATGAAACTCGCATCTAAAAAGGCCGAGCTCTCGGAGTGCCCCCATGCCTCGGAAGAGGCTAAGAGGGTGCTCGGGGCGGCCGGTGAGCCCCCTGTGCGGACGGTGGCCCTGGGGCCGGATAAAAGACCACTCCTCGGCGGCGAAACAGTGCTTTACCGCCACGAGAAGACCTTCGTAAACCCGACCGCTATAGCGGTAAACCTCGACGATACTCTCGATGACGCCTCGTTCGATGCCTCGCTAAAAACGATAGCCGACTATCGCTTCGAGCGGGTAGGGGAGACCTTCGCGATTGAACTCATAGCGATTACGAATAAAAGCGGCGATGCAGCGCGTTTTGAGGAGTGCGCTCTCCGCTGCCGCAAAAAAGCCGGTGTGCCCATGGTGCTTCGAAGCGCCGACTCCTCAGCCCTCGAGCGCGCCGCGGCGGCCCTGTCGGGCTTTCGCTCGGTGCTGTGCGTACCCTCGCCCGATTCCGCCGATGCCCTGATAAAGGCCGCAAAGGAGCACGGCCATGCTCTTGCAGTCGCCGCGTCCGATATCGATGGGCTTGCGGCCCTCTCCTCAAGCCTCAGGGAGTCGGGGTTCAACGATATCGTATTGGACCTCTCCACCGCCACTGTGGCGGAGTCGTTTCAGCTTAACTCCATATTAAGGCGAGCGGCCATTCGCGATGGCGTGCGGCCCGCGGGACATCCCTTCATCCGCTGGATGGAAGAGGGAGACGGGCTGGACGGCGTGGTGGCCGCGGTCACCGAAATCACGAAATACGGCGGCATAATCGTCCTCCCGTCATTCGACGCAGCCATGCTCTCGGCGCTTATGACTCTCAGGCTAAACATCTTCACCGATCCGCAGAAGCCCATACAGGTGGAGCCCGGCATCTATCCCATCGGCGAACCTGGCCCGGACTCCCCCGTGTTCCTCACCACCAACTTCTCGCTCACATATTTCGTGGTGTCGGGCGAGATAGAGAACAGCGGCACCAGCGCCTGGCTGGTGGTGCCGGAGTGCGAGGGCATGAGCGTGCTGACAGCCTGGGCGGCCGGAAAATTCTCGGCGGCTACCGTGTCCAAATTCATCGCCGAAACCGACCTCGCCTCGCGCGTCAATACCCGCCAAATCGTCATCCCCGGCTTCGTCTCGCAGATCAGCGGCGAGCTCGAGGAGAAACTTCCTGGCTGGAAGGTGCTTGTCGGTCCGCAGGAGGCCGCCGACATCGAAAGCTTCGTGAAGACGAGGCTGTAATGCCGCGCGTAAGCTTCATGCCGTCGGGACGCACCGTCGAGGTGGACGAGGGGACCGACCTTCTCGACGCAGCCCGCCGCGCCGGCGAACCGTTAGCCGCACCATGCGGCGGAAACGGCACCTGCGGAGGTTGCCTTGTCCGCGTGCTCTCGGGGAGCGTGAGGAGCGATTCATCGGACGCGCCGGATCCCGAGGACGCGGAGGAGGGCCTTATCCGGGCCTGCCGTTCCTATCTTGCCGATTCCGATTGCGTTGTAGAGGTCCCCGAGTCGTCGCGCGCCTTTGAGGGCAAGGGAGCGGACCTCTCCTCGGTTGAGAACATCGCGCCCATACAGCCTGACGGCGGGCTCGTTCTGTCTGTGGAGTGCCTCGTTCCGCCTCCCGGTGAAGACGGGGCTTCGGACCTGGAGCGCCTGGAAAAGGCGCTCGGCGATTCCGGCGTTGAGATGGACTTTCCGCTCGCGTCCGTTCGAGAAATTGCGGGCGCCCTGAGGAAAAACGGCGGCAGGCTAAACGTGGCCTTTACGGGCGCTTTCGGAAAAAACAGCGCGGTGCGGATCGCGGCGGGGCGCGAGACTCGGGCAGGATTGGGGCTCGCGGTGGATTTGGGCACCACCACTGTCGCCGCAGCCCTTGTGGACACGGCCTCCGGCAGGACGCTCTCCATCAAAAGCGCGTATAACGATCAGATATCGATGGGCCTCGACGTCATAGGCAGGATAAACTACGCCTCCCGCTCCGGAGGACTGGAGGAGCTACGCCTGGCGGCCCTTTCGACAATAAACAGGCTTGCTCATGCCGCCTCCCTCGAAGCGGGTCTTGACGCGAACGCCATTACGGCAGCCGTTATCTCCGGCAATACGGTGATGACCCATCTCATTTTGGGGCTCGATCCCGAGTATATCCGCCTGGCGCCGTACACGCCCACGCTGCTCGATGTGCCTGTGTATCGGGCCGGGGAGATCGGGCTCGAAATTGCCCCTGCCGCTCCTGTGCTGTTTTCGCCCTGCGTGGGTTCTTACGTGGGGGGCGACATCACGGCCGGCATCCTTACAAGCGGACTCGCTTCGGACGGCGAGGAGATATCGCTATTCATTGATGTCGGTACGAACGGGGAGCTTGTCATCGGCAACAGGGACTTCTTCGTAACCTGCGCATGTTCGGCCGGACCGGCCTTCGAGGGCGGGGGAATCGACAGGGGGATGCGGGCCGCACCCGGTGCGATAAGCTCCGTCAAAATCGACGCGGCAACCGGCGGGCCGTCGATCACGGTGATAGGCGGAGGTGAGCCTCGCGGCATCTGCGGTTCAGGCATGATCGACCTGCTCGCCGAGCTCTTTCTTTCAGGCCGGCTCGATCCGGCCGGAAGGCTCGATCTTTCGCGTGGCATGGAGAGGATGGGCCGGGCAGGGCGGCGGGCCTTCTACGAGCTTGCCGAAGGCCCGGACGGCAGGCCCATCCGAGTAAGCGAGATCGATATTGAAAATATAATGCGAGCGAAGGCGGCCATATACTCCGCGACTGCGCTCATGCTCGACAACATAGGAATATCGTACAACGACATTTCGCGTTTCTACATTGCCGGCGGGTTCGGCAAAACGCTGAATATCGAGAACGCCGTGGCGATAGGGCTTTTGCCCGACGTTCCAAGAGAGCGTTTTAACTATATCGGAAACGCCTCGCTTCAGGGTTCGTACCGCCTGCTGATTTCGGAAAGGCAGCGCTCGATTGTGCGCTCGCTTGCGCGGCGCATGACCTACATCGATCCCGGCTCCGATCCCCGTTATATGGACCATTACACAGCGGCCCTGTTCCTTCCGCACACCGACGCCTCGCTCTTCCCTTCGGTGGGCCGCCGTGCGTAGTTCGGCTTCTCCCGATACGGGCCCCGAGGAGACGAACAGGGAAAGAGCCGTTCGTATTGCGATTGAACGGGCCGCCGAAAGGCTTGCCATGGCCGACATGGAGATACGCGCTCGGCTTTTAGAGCTTCCGAATCCGACGCCGGATGGAGAACTGCGGGTGGAAGCGTTTGGAAGGGATGTGCTCCTCGCGCCTCCTTACACAGGGGCTGTTTACGCAGACTCTGGTGTTGCGGCCGACCCGGTCGATCATCTGCTCGTACTCCACTATCTGCTCTACGAAGGGTCTGTCGATACGGAAGGAGATCCCGTGTCCTTCCGCGAGCTGCCTGGCGGGCAGTTCTACTGGGAGGCTTTTCGGGCCCGAACGGTCCTTCCGCTCATAAGCTCCGTCGGCAATCGCCTGGAAGCTCTTCGCGAACAATTGGGCAGGTTCGACTGCGGGCCTTCCCCTGTGGGCGATATTGGGGCCCGCGTCCGCTGTATCGGCAAACTCGGCGTCTCTCTCGCATATCATGCGGGGGATGACGAGTTTCCGCCGTCGGCCGAGCTCTTCTTTGATGCGGCCGTTCGGCGCGTCTTCACCACGGAAGATGCGGCCGCAATGGCGCAGAGGCTATGCGCGCTGTTTATTGAGGGTTCGTATGGGGCTTGAGGTTTTTTGAGTTTTCTGGAAGGTGCGGAATGTACGCTTAACGCCCTCACCCCCCGGCCCCCTCTCCCATTAAGCTTGGAAGAGAGGAGAGGGGGAGTTCATACGATGAGCTATGAGCTTTAAGGTTTTTCAGCTATCTAAAAATACGAAAAAGCAATCCGAATCCCCTCAGCCTCTGGCAGCTCCCCTTTGGTAAAGGGGAGCCTTATAGAGAGAACTTGTTTCTGTTGGAAAGGATACAGGCATTAATCTTCTGCGGAAAGTATCCTGTATAGGAGCCCCCTTCATTGAAGGGGGCACGGTGGAGCCGGGGGGATTCGAACGGCGTCATGCGGAGCCGGGGCGAGCGCGCGTCCGTGCGCGCTGCCAAGCGGAGCTCTGAGGCGCGGATGAATCGCGACGCAAAGCCCGCCCCGATCCTTTCGTTTCGCAAAAGCGTCCGCCGCCGGGATTCGGATTGAATGTCCGCATATTGGATCGATAATCCATATCGTGTGAAATGCCTGGTAAACTATACATAACGCGAACTTTTTGTCTGAAATGCCCGAAATGCGGATAGAATTTATTGACAACCTTTAGATGCAATGGTACGATAATCCGACGGTCGGTCAAACATGCCCACAGGAGAGTGGCTCGATGGACGATATGCCCCCTAAGCAGGAT
Source organism: Spirochaetes bacterium ADurb.BinA120 (assembly GCA_002069125.1). GTDB lineage: Bacteria > Spirochaetota > UBA4802 > UBA4802 > UBA5368 > MVZN01. The sequence goes on along the minus strand of MVZN01000067.1, from coordinate 5,681 downwards.
ATTTCGAATAGGACGAATATCGCACCCGCAAGCTCCATTCTTTTGGTTGACGACGAGGCAGTAATCACCACCCAGCTTGAAGAGCGACTCACCCGGATGGGCTATTCGGTGGCCGGAAGGGCCGCGTCGGCCGAGGAGGGGATCGAGATGGCCCGGCGGCTGCGCCCCGACCTCATCTTGATGGACATCGTAATGCCGGGCGGGATGGACGGCATCGACGCTACCGAGATAATAGGCCGCGAGATGGGCATACCGGTCGTATTTCTTACGGCCTATGGCGATGACCGCTACATCGAAAGGGCAAAGAAGGTAAACCCCGAGGGATACATCATCAAGCCGTACCAGGAAAACGAGATAAAAGCCGTCATCGAGCTCGTCCTGGAACGCAGGCGCTCGTCGGCGAAAAGGCCGTCGTTGGAGGAGATGTATACCTCCGCCATAAGCCTGATGCCGTATGCCGCATTCCTGCTCGATGAATCGGGGAAACCCATTTCGTGGAACCCTCCGGCGGCTCGCATGCTGGGATACGAATCGTCCGCCCCTGTCCCGGACTCGTTAGAGGGCCTCTTGGTGTTCGACGCGGCGTTCGGGTCGGAGAGTCTCGCCGAAAGAATCCTGTCCGCGGACGGGGGAGAAGATGGCATAGTTGAGTTCGAGGCGGAGGGCGTCAGGAAGAACGGAGAGGTCTTTCCGCTTTACATATCCGCGGGCACTGTCCGGCGACCCGGAGGGCGCATGATCGTCTGCCTGGCGATCGATATCTCGCGCTATAAGAGCTCGGAGAAGAAAATGGCCGAGTCCATTCTGGCGATGGAGCTCGTCATGCGCGAGATACATCACCGGGTAAAGAACAACTTCCAGATTATCGTAAGCCTGCTGAATCTGCAGTCGCGCCGCATGGCCGACCCGGCGCTCCGCGAGCACCTCTCTGACTGTCAGAGCCGAGTTAAGGCGATGGCGCTCGTGCACGAGAACCTGCATCTGTCCGGCCGTTTCGATCGACTCGACATGCCCCTGTATCTCCGCTCCATGGTGCGCGACATCCGCAGGGCGTTCTCCGGAGTGGCGCGCCCGGTGGATCTCCGCGAAAATTTCGAGCCGGTCGAGCTCTACATAGACCAGGCGGTTCCCTGCGGCATCATCGTAAACGAGCTCTTGACCAACGCGTTCAAATACGCCTTCCCCGCAAGATGGAAGGGCGAGGCCTTCATAGAGGTGTCGCTGCGGCCGGCGGAAGAACGTCGCGTCGAGATTGTGGTCCGTGACAACGGAACGGGCCTTCCTGAGGGGCTCGATCCCGAGAATACGGCCACGCTCGGTTTTTCCCTGGTGCATCTCCTGGTGCAGCAGCTAAAAGGGACCCTGTCTATAGGAAGGAAGAACGGTACAAGCGTAATGTTCGGCTTTGACTTAAGAAGAGGGCGCTCCGGATAGAACGCCCAGGTTGGACCCTTATGCGGGCGCGGATTCTCATCGTCGAGGACGAATCGATTGTCGGAGCCGATCTGAGCGCAAGGCTCAAAGCCTATGGACACGAGGTGATCGGGGTTGCGGCCAGCGGTGAGGCGGCGGTCGAGCTGGCGGCCGCGGCCTGTCCCGATCTGGTGCTTATGGACATAGCGCTGTCCGCCTCATTTGACGGCATCGAGGCGGCCAGGATTATACGCCGGGAAACCGGAGTTCCAATCGTATATCTGACAGGCCATCTCGATGAATCAAAGCTCGAACGACTCAGGCAGACCGAACCATTCGGCTTCATCTTCAAACCCATCAAGGATATCGAGCTGTATTACACCGTAGAGACGGCCATTCAGCGCCGCGAACTCGAAACGCGTCTTCGGGCAAGCGAGGAAAAATACCGCGACCTCGTCGAGAGCTTCCACGACGCCATATTCTCCACCGACGAGGCCGGCATGCTTACCTATGTAAGCCCGGCGTTTGGAGATATTTTTGAAACATCGCCGCCCGAGGCGATCGGGCGCCCACTTGCCGATTATTTTTACGAATCGGATTTAAGCGCTATTATGGGATCCCCGGACAGGGACAAGTGGTCCGATAAGGCCGTGGATCTCCAGGCAAAAATACCCGGCGGTACAAAGCGATGGGTCCGCGTGCAGACGGGCATGTTCCGTGGACGAGACGGGCACAGGGGACTGAGCGGCCTCATAACGGATGTGACCGAACGCATAAGGGAGTCGGCCGCCCTTATCGAAAGCAACGAGCGCTATCGAGCGCTTTTCGACCGCTCATTCGACGCGGTGTTTCTGCACGATTTCGACGGCATTATAACGGACGCAAACGTCGTCGCCCAGACCATGCTGGGGATGAAACGCGAGGCGCTGGTGGGCGCGGTCTTTTTCGATTTTCTTGACCCCGGGCACGCCGAGCTGGCGAGGTCCATTACAAGTAATCTTCGTTTAACGCACATGCCCAGGGAGCCCGAGGAGATGCGCATTATGCCTCCGGGGCGCACCCCCCTCTGGGTCGAGGCTCAAAGCTCCGTCATAATGCGCAATGGAGCGCCCCATGCCGTGCAGGCAATAGTCCGCGATATCGGCAAGCGCAAGGAGGCCGAGTCCAGGATGGCCTCCTCGCTCAGGGAAAAGGTGGTGCTGCTTGACGAGATCCATCATCGGGTCAAAAACAACCTCCAGATCATCTCGAGCCTGCTCGACATGACGTCGATGCGCATTACCGATTCCAAGTCGATCGGACTTATAGAGGACGTTCGCTCCAAGATTTATACGATGGCCATCATACACAATTTTCTGTACCGGAGCGAGCGCTTTGACCGCGTCGATATGCACAACTGCGTGCTCGAGATAATGACCTATCTCTCGCGCCTCTACAATCGACCGGATGTGCGGCTGACGGCAGGCAGGTTCTCCCTGTTTCTCACTATCGAAAAGGCGGTGCCGTTCGCCCTGGCCATAAACGAGATCGTTTCGAACGCCTATAAATACGCGTTCGACGGGATCGAAGGAGGGGAGATCGGCGTTAACGTGGGCGTAATCGCCGAAGGCGCGATACGGATGACCGTACGAGACAACGGTATCGGTATTCCCGGAGGCATGGAGATTGACACCATGCACAGCATGGGCTTCAAACTGGTCCGCAATCTCGTCCGGGACCAGCTTAAGGGAAAGCTCTCGGTGATAAGGGACGGCGGCACCAGCGTAATCATAGAGTTCATGCCATAGGGCAACCCTCGGGAGCGCCTTTTCGCTTGACGAAAGCGGGGGCCGCTTTAAAAGATTCCGTTAATGGGATCTGTGGACAGAACATATATTCTCCGCATCGACTGTGCCGACCGGAAGGGCCTGGTGCACAATATCACCGGGGTGCTGTACCGCGCCGGTTTGAACATCACGAGCACGCACGAGTTCGTCGACCGGGAGAGCCTGCACTTCTTTATGCGCACCGAGTTTGCGGGAGGCTTTGTCCTCGAGGCAGTGCTGTGGGAGCTTAAAGCTTCGCTTCCGGAAGACGCCGTTATTTCGCTTACCGAAAAGCGCCGAAAGGACATCGTCATCATGGCGACCAGGGAGCACCACTGCTTAGGGGACCTTCTGCTTCGGCATCGCTACGGCGAGCTTAACGCCCGTGTGCTCGCCGTGATAAGCAATTACGACGAGCTCGGCGACCTGGTGGAAATGTTCGGCATCCCTTTTCGCCATATTTCCCACGTGGGGATGGGCCGCGAGGAGCACGAGGAAGCCGTGTTGAAAGCGATCGGCCTTTACGCGCCGGAGTACCTTGTGCTCGCCAAGTACATGCGCATATTAAGCGGCGGCTTCGTCGACCGTTTCCCGAACCGCATCATCAACATCCATCACTCCTTCCTCCCGGCATTTATTGGCGCTTCTCCCTATCGGCAGGCCTACGAGCGGGGTGTGAAGATAATCGGCGCGACGGCGCATTTCGTAAACCACAGCCTGGACGAAGGGCCCATCATAGCGCAAAGCGTAATTCCGGTCGACCATAGCTTCGGAGTGGAGGACATGCGTCAGGCCGGGCGGGACGTGGAGAAGGTGGTGCTGGCGCGCGCGCTCGCTCTCGCCTTCGAGGACAGGATTTTCGTAGACGGCAACAAGACCGTTATTTTCGATTGAGAGGAAGCCGCCCCGGGCGGCCTCTTGTATAATTTCGGAGTGCCATGCTTCGCGTCGAGAACTTAAGCAAATCATACGGCTCCGTCGTCCTTTTCGACGGGGTGAGCTTTTCGATCAATCCCCGAGAGCGCGTGGGGCTTACGGGCCGAAACGGCCACGGGAAGACCACGCTCTTTCGTCTGATAATAGGAGAGGAGCACCCGGACTCGGGCGTCATAGCCGTGCCGAAGAATTACGCCGTCGGGCACGTCAGCCAGCATTTGGCGTTCAGCGCCGCTTCGGCGGTCGACGAGGCCTGCCAGGGCCTTCCGGAGGAGGAGCGCTCGGACAGGTGGCGCGCGGAGAAGGTGCTGGCGGGGCTTGGTTTCGGCGCGGACGAGATGCTTCGGCCGCCCTCAGAGTTGTCCGGAGGCTTCCAGGTACGCCTCAACCTGGCCAGGGCGCTTCTCGCGGCGCCGGACCTGCTGCTCCTCGACGAGCCCACCAACTACCTCGACATCGCGTCCATCCGCTGGCTTTCGCGTTTTCTTTCGGACTGGAAGGGGGAGCTCATGCTCATCACCCACGACCGCTCCTTTATGGACGGAGTGGGTACGCACACCATGGGAATACACAGAAAAAAAATCAGAAAGATTAAGGGCGATACGGGCAAGCTCTACGAACAGATCGCGAAGGAAGAGGAGATATACGAAAAGACCAGGCTGAACGACGAGAAGAAGCGAAGGGAGATGGAGCTCTTCATCTCTCGCTTTCGCGCCAAGGCGCGCCTTGCCAATATGGTGCAGTCGCGTATAAAGACGCTCGAAAAGAGGGAGCGCCTCGACAGGCTCGAAAAGATACGCGACCTCGAGTTCTCGTTTAACCTCGCGCCCTTCACCGGGCGGCACCTTTTAAGCGCCTCCGGACTCGCCTTTTCGTATTCGGGCGGGCCGCCGTTTCTTTTCGAGGGCCTCGACATCGCCATAGGAAAAAACGACCGGGTCTGCGTTATCGGAAAGAACGGGCGCGGCAAGACCACCCTGTTGAAAGTCCTGGCAGGAGAGCTCTCTCCTGTCAGGGGAGAGGTGAGCGGGCAGCTCCATCTTAAAACCGGTTATTACGCGCAGACGAATACGACCAGCCTTCGGCCCACCTTCAGCGTCGAGGAGGAGATAGCCTCCGGCCTCGCCTCGTCCGACAGGCAGACGGCCCGAAACATCTGCGGCTCCATGCTGTTTGAGGGGGACGACGCCCTAAAGCCCATTCGCGTCCTCTCGGGCGGGGAGAAGGCCCGCGTACTCCTCGGGAAGACCATAGCCACTCCGGCGAACCTGCTGCTACTCGACGAGCCCACCAACCACCTCGATATGGGCTCCTGCGACGCGCTCCTCGAGGCGCTCGACGTCTTCGAAGGGGCGATCGTCATGGTAACGCATAACGAGATGTTTCTGCACGCGCTTGCAACGCGCATCGTGGCCTTTCAGGGCGGACGCGCGAGCGTGCACGAGGGAAGCTACCGGGACTTTTTGGACAGGGTGGGATGGGAGGATGAGGATGAGGCCGCGCCCGGGCGCCGGACAGAGGGGCGGG
>MVZN01000066.1 GCA_002069125.1 Spirochaetes bacterium ADurb.BinA120 | reverse complement strand
CTGCTCAACTATTGTTCGATCGTGCCTATTGCGTTATAATGACATTCAGCAGTCGGCATCAGCATTAACCCCCTCTGGGGGTGGCGCAGAGCGCCGGGGGATAACAGTCGAAAGTTGAAAGTTCAAAGTTGAAAGTTTGGCCATCGGCATCAGCATTAACCCCCTCTGGGGGTGGCGCAGGGCGCCGGGGGATAACAGTCGAAAGTTGAAAGTTAAAAGTTGAAAGTTTGGCCATCGGCATCAGCATTAACCCCCTCCGGGGGTGGCGCAGAGCGCCGGGGGCGTTAGGCTCACCTACCGCAATTTATACCCTTTTTTGTCGAGGTCCGCAATCACCTTCTTCTGCGCGCTTTCGATCTCGTCGGGGCCAAGCGTGTGGTCTGGGGCGGCGAAGACCACCCGGACCGAAACCGACTTCTTTCCGGCCGGTACCGGCTCGCCCTCGTAAACAGACACGACCTCCACGCCGCGCACAAGCTCGCGGCTGGATTTTCGTATGGTCTCGATAATCTCGGAGGCGTATGTAAAGCGGTCGGCGAGTACCGAAAGCTCGAAGGGTACCTCCGGGTAGCGCGGCAGTTCCGCAAAGGCCCTGCCGGCCTTTTTGGCGGCGAGGAGCATGTCGAGGTCCAGGTCGAAGAGCGCGGCCTGTCCCCGAATCTCAAAGGCATCCCGGGCGGCAGGGTGCAGTTCGAAGACGAGTCCCGCCCGGTCCTTGCCTATGAGTATTTCGAGCGAACGCCCTGGATGCGCGTACGGGGGAAGATCCTTGTCCGCCGGAAGCAGACGCGATCCGCTTACGGAGAGCTGCGACAGCAGGTCGGCGGCAATGGCCCGCGCCTCGTAGAAGAGGGGCGTGTCGGCCTTCTTGCGGTACACCGCGCCCGTTATGCGCGTGTTCTCATGCGCAAGGTCCGGGTCGGTGCGCTTTTCCTTCAGGTATACGCGGCCGAGTTCGTATATGCGGAACGACTCGTTGTATCGCTGGTTTAGCTCGATATTTCGTATAATGTTCGGCGCGAGGCTTCGGCGCAGGCGGTCCTGCTCCTGGGAGAGCGGGTTTTTAAGGTGAAGCTCCCTGTCCTCGTTCACCCTCAGACGGTTCAGGAGGTCCTCGCCCACGAATGAGTAATTTCTGACCTCTATTAGGTTGTGGCTGCGGGACAGTGTGTCTTTCACGCGCCTTTCCAGCGCACGCTTCTCGTTGGCGGGCGGAGGCGCGCAGGGGACCATTGGGGCGCGCGGCGGAATGTTGTCGTAACCGTAGACTCGGCCGACCTCCTCGACTATGTCGTCGGGGATGGAAACGTCGCGCGTGGCCCTGTAGCCGGGCACTCCGATATCGAGCGAGCCGTTATCGGCCTTAACGTCGAAGTCGAGTCTTTTCAAGATGCCCAGTATGGTCGCGTCGTCGATCGTGTGTCCGATCTTTTTTCGTATGAAGTCGGTCGAAGTCTTCACGCGCACCGGTTTGGCCTTTGCGGGGTAGGCGTCGACGATGGGGCTCGAGGCCTCGGCCTCAGGGATTATCTGCTTTATCAGATCGAACGAGCGGATGATGGCCGCTTCGCAGAGCGCCGGGTCAAGCGCCTTCTCGAAGCGTATGGCCGCCTCCGTTCGCATGCCGTAGCGGGCGGAGGTTTTGCGTATGTTGACCGGGTTGAAGTTTGCGGCCTCCAGCACTATCTCCGTGGTGGAGTCCTCTATCTCGCTGTTTCCGCCCCCCATTACGCCGGCAAGCGCCACGGCCCCGTCGCGGTCGGCTATCACCACGTCCTCTTCCATAAGCTCGTGGTCCTCGCCGTCGAGGGTGGTGAGCTTTTCGCCCTTTTCGGCCATACGCACGATGATGATGTCGCCGCGAAGCTTGCTGCGGTCGAAGGCGTGCATGGGCTGGCCCATCTCGGCCATTACATAGTTGGTGATGTCCACTATGTTGTTGATTGGTCGCATTCCAATTGCGGTGACGGCGGCCTTGAGCCATTCGGGCGATTCGGCTATTTTGATGTTCTTAACCGAAAGTCCGCAGTAGCGGGGCGCGCCCTCAGGAGAGTCTATGCGCACCTCGAAGGAGGCGCTTTTGGGGAATTGCCTGTCGAGCGACAGATCGACCGGGCTTTTATATTCGCGACCGTAGAGCGCCCCTATTTCGCGGGCGAAGCCCGAGTGGCTCCACAGGTCGGGGCGATGCGTAATGGATTTGTTGTCTATCTCGATGCGGGTGTCGCGCCATGCCGGAAAGAGTTCTGCCATCGTTGCGCCGAGTTTGGTGTCCGGCGGCAGTATCATTATACCAGAGTGGTCGTCCGAGAGGCCCATCTCCTTCTCCGAACACAGCATGCCCGAGGAGTCCTCGCCGCGGATCTTGGTCTTCTTTACCGTGAACTCCTCGCCGAAACCGGTGCCCACGGTGGCAAGGGCCACAATGTCTCCCTTCTTATGGTTGGGAGCGCCGCACACGACGCGGAATTTTTCCTTGCCTGTGTCCACGTCGCAAAGCGTCAGCTTGTCGGCATTGGGATGAGGCTTCACATCGAGGAGCTTCGCGGTGATTATGGTGTCGAGGTGTGAGTTCATTCGCTCGACGCCTTCGGTTTCGGCCGTGGACATGGTGAGCCTGAGGGACACGTCATCGGGATCGAGTCCGGACAAATCCACCATGCCGGACAGTATATTGAACGAAAGCCACATGTTTCTTACCTCGCTAAAATTGCCTTAAGAATCTGATGTCGCCGCTGAGAAAATGGCGGATGTCGTTGATGCCGTAGCGCATCATTACCAGCCGGTTCATGCCGAGCCCAAAGGCGAAGCCCGACCACTCATCCGGGTCTATCTTGCCGTAGCGAAGCACGTTGGGCTGGACCAGGCCGCAAGGCAAAAGCTCGACCCATCCGGTCCTCTTGCACACCCCGCAGCCCTTGCCTTCGCAGATAAGGCACTGGATGTCGAGTTCGAAGCCCGGCTCCACGAAGGGGAAGTATCCAGGCCGAAGCCGTATGGTCACCTCTCGCCCGAAAATTTCCTTTAAGAGCACCTTCATAAAATAGATGAGATCGGCCACCGAGATATCGCGATCGACCATCATCCCCTCCACCTGATAGAAGGTGTTTTCGTGGGAGGCGTCGGTCGCCTCGTAGCGGAAAACGCGCCCCGGACCGATCACCCTGAAAGGCGGCTTGAGTTTTTCCATCCCGCGAACCTGAATGGCCGAGGTATGCGTTCGAAGCAGGTTCCCGTCCTCCGTCCAAAAGGTGTCCTGCATGTCGCGCGCCGGGTGGTGCGCCGGGATGTTAAGCGCCTCGAAGTTGTAGTAGTCGGTCTCAACCTCGGGACCGTCGAGTACGGTAAAGCCCATGGAGGTAAAGATGTCCTCTATCTCGTACTGGATCTGCGACAGGGGGTGCAGATGTCCCGGCTCGAAAGGGCGCGACGATCCGGCCGATGACAGGGTCACGTCAAGCCATTCCTTTTGGAGGACGGCGTTGATGCGCGAATCCAATAGCTCGGCCTTTCTGTTCTCCAGAAGGGCTTCGAGGGCGGCCTTAACCTGGTTGGATTTCTGGCCGACTTGCGAGCGCTCTTCAGGCGATAGCTCGCCGAGAGTCCGCAGTATGGCGGTAAGCTCGCCCTTGCGGCCTAGCACCTTCACGCGGATTGCTTCGAGTTCGTCGATGGATTGGACGGCGGATATCCGCTCCGTTGCGGAGGCGCGGATGGCTTCGAGTTTTTGTTCCATAGGGCAACCGTTTTTTTGCGAGGTTTCCCGCAGGCCGAGGGCCCTTCGGGATACCCCGGTCTATCGGCGGCGGCCTAAAAGTCAAGGAAAAATGATGAGGATGGAACCATCGACGATTTCCGCGGGTCTAAGAGGCATATCGGAAAAGGAGGACGCTCATAATGAAAAAAGGGAAGATGCTAACGGTCATGGCGCTCGCGCTTGTACTGGCGGGCGGGCAGGCCCTGTATGCGCAAAGAGGAAACCGCCCGGCGCGAGACGGCGACATGCCGCACAGGGGGATGCACGGCGACGGCGCCATGGTCGACGGCTGCGGGCCTTTCTACGGGGATCCCGCGCGAATGAAGGCCAGCCTGGGGCTTAGCGACGATCAGGTGAATAAAATCGCCGCCATCAACCAGGAGTATAAAAAGAAATTCCTCGATTACAGGGAGAAGATGGCGCCAAAGCACATCCAGCTTCGAAAGCTCCTGCTGGAGGATAATGTGGACATAAACGCGGCGCGAAAGCTTATCAAAGAGCTCTCCGATATTCAGGTCGAGACGACGGTGCTTCGCATACAACACAGCCTGGACATCGAGAAACTTTTAACCAAGGAGCAGAAGGCCCGGCTGCGAACGGAAAAGCGTGGAATGAGGACCGAATGCCCTTATAAGGGAGGAATAAGGTAGGCGGCCGTTATATCTCCGCCGCGGGAGGGAAAAACCCGCGGCGGAGGCTTGCATTTCCATATAGCCAATGTTAAGCTGATCCTGGTGATATCGGGCATCTTGGAAATGAGGGGCGGCGGACAATGACCGAGAGGGAGTTCGGGGAGATCGTGCGGGAGACGAAGGGCGTGGTGCTTTCGGCCATCGAAAAGCACCTTTCGGCGCGCTTCCACGAATCGATCGACGATGTGGCGCAGGAGACCTATTTACGCGCCTACCGCTCGCTCGCTAAAGGCTCGTTTCGGCACGATTCGAAAATCTCGACCTGGCTTTACACGATCGCCCGCAACGAGTCGCTCAGGATGGGGGAACGGCTCGCCAGGGAGGAGAAGAAGCGCGAGCGGGCCCGGGAGGCCACGGAAGCAATCCCCGCCCCGGATTACACCGATGAGCTTCTGGAGGGCTATGAGATCGACAGGATGCTCGAATCCATACGCGGACTTCCGGAAAAATACAGGGAGGTCCTGGAGCTTTCGGCACGGGGGCGCGGCGAGGCCGAAATCGCCGAGGCGCTCGCAATAAGACCGGGAACGGTCAAGTCGCGCCTGTCGCGCGGACGAGAACTGCTCGCGCGGAGCATGAGAGGAGGTGAGACGCAATGAAAGCCGGGGATATCGAATCGACCATGAGCGCGGAGATACGGCGCAGGATGGAAGACGACGGGTGGAACTACGCGATTGCGGGAAAGGTGCTTGCGGCAAGAAGGAAAAGGACGCTCCTTAGGGCTGTTGCCGGAACATTTTCGGGGGCTGCCCTGGCCACGGCGCTTGCGTTCTTCGTGGTACTTCCGGGTCGCGTCGATACGGGGAGAGGCGCGCTGTATGACTTCGTGAGCGCTCAGGTTAACGGGGCCTACGAAGAGGCGTTCGGCGGCGCGGTGAAGGCCGAGCAGCCGGTCGGCGCGTTCGCGGCGAACGACGAGACCGAGGCCTTTATAGACGCTGTGATGTTGGAGCGTTAAAGCCTGCAATCCTCCGGATTTGGATCTCAGGCATCAGGGGATAACGACCATCACATATCCGCTGATTTTATCGATATTGGTTTTTGCGATATAATCGGTCGATGGGTCCGTATAGCCGTTCGCGGGGGTCCTTTTTGAGGGATCCTCTTCGTCCCAGTTAATAACCCCCACTCGATAGAAATAAGCATTGCCATGGCCGGCGAGGACATTCACACCATGTGAGTACGATCGAGTGTAGTTGTGTCGAAGAGAAGTGTCTTCATGAAATGTGAGTCCACCGGGAAGCGAGGTTGAATGGAGGTCGTAACCGGCCGCCGCGGCGACATAGTCCGCATATTCGTTGTTTGCCTGTTCGGTGATGTATATTTCGAATCCCGCGAAGGCTCCGGAATCTCCGCCTTCCTTCCACCTGATATCGACCGCATGTGTGGCCGGATTGTATTCCGCATCGATCGAAAAAGACGAGCGCGCGGTGATGGCGCTTTCGATGAAGTCCATGGTGTACGAACAGCCCGTCAGGGAAAAGACGAGAGCCGACGTACAAAAAGTAAATATCACGAATATCCTTCTTCCGTTCATGACAATTCCATATATGCAATTGTGTTGCTACGTAACTGATATACTGTCATCGCGAGGAGCGCAGCGACGCGGCGATCTCAGAGGTCAAGAAGCAACTGGTATAAAAAGAGATTGCCACGCCCCGATACGGCCGGGGCTCGCAAAGACACTGAGTTAAACAACCAGACAACAGCTAAAAGCTCGCAAAAAAGCTCCCCTCAAGCACCGCCTTTTGGGCGCATTCGATGAGCCGCCGCAGTTCAACAGAGTGATTGTACGAGGCGCGAAGCTCCATGCCTATCCAGGGCGCCTCGATCCTCAAGGAACCGAAACCCCCGTACAGGACGTAGCTACCGCCACGCTGGCGGTGCAGGGGGGCCGCGGTGTCCCAGTAGCGGCTGGCTCCTCCGGACAGAATCATCTTGAATGTCGAAAGTTTACCTCCGGCCTCGGCGAAGAAATTGTAACCCAGCGAGGCGCGCGCTTCGCGTAGCGGCGGGACATCGATACGCTCTTCGGTTGTTTTCGATATCAGGCGTTCCGTGGGCCTCTGGCCCTCGGCGTACGCTTCGAAGAACCAGCGCTCCCTCCAGTTCTCCTTTACGAGCAGGCCCAGGATGTAGAGGGCCGCGCGTTCCTTCAGCCCATCGGCCAGATTTACATCCTTTCCCGTGGTGCCGTCGCGCGCGGTCGCGCTTCTAACCCACACAGGGTCGTATGGCTCGTCGTTGTACAGGGCCGTTCTTCTGATTATAAGCGTAAAGCGCGGCGCCGATCGGCCGACCGGACCGGTGGCGAGCGAAACCAGCTCCGTTAAGGCAAGCTCCATGGAGAAGGACTCCACCTCGTCCCCGAGCGCCGTGGCCGTGCCTATAAGGAAATCGAAGAGCTCGGAGGATACGAACCATCGCGTTGCGAGCTCCGAGCTGTTGGTGTAGTCCATGGTGCCGTCGTCGTTCGGGTCGATCTGGTTGTTTACGATAACCCCTCCGTGGACATGGAAATAGGGACGGTAGAGCAGGCTAAGCGCGAAGACGTCGTCGAAGAACTGGCTGTATTTGTAATCGGTTACGGTCTCGGAACCGGCGGCTCCGCGGTCAATGGTGGTCTGGCGGGTCAGGCCGTAATGGAAGCCGGTAGCGGTAAACCCAAGGCCGAACCCGTCTCCACGCGCGGGGGGGCTGCGCGGTGTCGGCATTCCGGCGTCCGCCGGCGTGTCCGCAGGACCGGTGTAATCAGCGGGCGAATCCTGATCGGCTCGAAATATAAGACTAAGGCTTCCATAGGTCCGCACCAGCGTCATGGGCACGGTTCGCTTCTCTCCGGTCATGGTGACGGTGTTTACCTTGAAGTCCGGTATCCAGTTGATGCGGCCGTAGAGGTCGAAGAAACGATTCCCCGCGAGGATGGCGTTCCAGCGCTCTTCGAAGAGCCCCTGCACGGTCTCGCTTCGGGAGACCGCGTTGTGGAGCGTGGAGGCCTCGTAGGCCGCCGGATACGCCGCCCGCGGGATAAGCGCGCAGAGGGATGCCAGAATGATGAAGATGAGTACCCGATGTGCCGATCCTCTTCCCATAAAATAACCATTACCCGGCAACAAGACTTCATCAACAAAAATTCATTGCCATGGGTGCTAAAATTTCCGGCGGGCCGCGATGATTATCACGCGGATGAGGGCAAAATTGTGTTTGCCTTCGGCAAGGAAACGGTATAGAATAACCCGGTCGAGCGAAAAAGAGAAAAACACCGGCGTCTAATCGCCGGTTAAACGGAAAAATAAAGGATGAACGATGGTGAGCCATGAAAATGCTGATAGTTGAAGATGATCCCTTCGTACAGAAGGTGGTAAAAAAGGTCTTCGCGGGGATGGGCTTCGAGGTGCTCTCCTGCGGAGACGGCGCCACGGCGCTGGACTTCATAAAAAATGACCGCATACAGCTTGCCGTAGTGGACTGGATCCTTCCAGAGATGGACGGCCTGACGTTATGTCGCAGGGTGCGAAAGCTCAAGTTGTCGCGCTACATATACATAATTGTCCTCACCTCCCGAAATCGCAAGGAGGACCTTGTGCAGGCCCTCGACGCCGGCGCGGACGATTACATAGCCAAGCCCTTCGACGAGAACGAGCTCGCGGCAAGGGCCAGGGTCGGCATGAGGATAATCCAGCTCGAAAACAAGCTCATCAACAACCAGAAGCGCCTCATGAAGCTCGCCAAGGAGGATCCGCTTACGGGCATCCTCAACCGGCGTTCGCTTTTCGACGGCATATTAAAAGAGATAAACCGCGCGTCGCGCGAGGGGACGAGCTTCGCCACTATACTGATCGACGCCGACGACTTCAAATCCATCAACGACACGCACGGCCATCTCGCCGGCGACATGGTGCTGATCGAGTTTGCTCGCCGTATTAAAGACTCGTGCAGGGAGTACGATCTACTTGGCCGCTATGGCGGAGAGGAGTTCCTTGTCTTCCTTCCGCGCACGGACCGCGATGGGGCCATAAGGGTTGCCGAGCGCATTCGGACCTCCCTGCGTGAAAGACAAATGGACTTCGGCGGACAGAAGGTTAAACTGGGGGCTAGTCTTGGAGTCAGCCCATTCTCCTACGAAAAGACGGATAGACCAGCCGAAAACATCGAGGCCCTTTTCGACGAGATGATCAAGCGCAGCGACTATGCCCTGTATATGGCCAAAAAAGAGGGCAAGAACCGCGTGGTGGTGTATAATCCAGTTGGGTCGGAATAGAAGAGGCCGGGGGAGACACTCGACCTGTCCGGCCTGTATGACAAAATATATTTAGCTCCGGTACCGCGTGGGATTCTGCGCCGAGCCCCCCTGTAAGCGTTTCGGGCTCTTCGATTGTCCGGGGAGGGTGGACGGTATGACTCCGTAACCGGCTGGCGCATTGTTGCGCGCCGGCAGTCCCGATTCCGATACCATCCCCCGAACCGGGCGGAAGCGGATATCCGGATATTTCCCAGGAGGTGGTCAATGGGGCTTAGCGTGAACAAGCGGATAGGGTCAACTTATCGGAAAAGCGAATTTATAATTCAGAAAAAGGCCCTGGCCCTTCTGTATTTTGCCTTTTTGATGATCTTTCTCCTGCTGCTTGTCATACTGGCCTATGCGATTGTCAACCCTTCCGGCATAATGAAAGCCGTTGTAGGCGCCGGATCCATAATGGTTCTGATGGCGCTTTGCATCTTTTTTATAATAAAAGGAAAACTCAATTACGCCGTTTTCACCTTTACGGTGCCGACCAGCCTTATTATAGTCGCTGCCCGCTATTTTAACTCCATGAGCGCCCCCCACACCGCGTTCACAACCTACCTGTATTACAACTTTTTTATGATCATGTTTATAGCCGTCTTCGGGAGAAAGACCCATGTGACGATAGCTTCCGTATTTTTTATCGTATGCAATATCTCGATGTATCTGGTGATTCGCGACAGGCTGGATCCGCTTTCCCTGCAGGCGGCTGGGACAGGCATCACGACCAGCACCATGGCTCTGCTGATGACTGGCGCGATGTCTTTGATAAGCGTTTGGATCTCCGGCCATTCCACCAGGAGGCTCCGAGAGGAGGCGGATTCCAACCTGCGCCATTATCAAACAATGGAAACGATGTTCGAACGCATCCAGGGAATAACGAACGAGCTTGGTGTCGCGGCGCGGAGCTTCTCGTCCACGGCGGCAGGCCTTAACGAAACGGCGCAGAGCCAGGCGGCGATTATAGAGCAGTCTTCGGCCTCGATAGAGAGCATGGCCTCGGCCATGGGCCGGGTCTCTTCGGAGGCGACACGCCAGTCGGAGGCAATCAACCGGGTCGAGGGATTGATCTCGCAGCTCAACGGTTTTATACGCGAGGTATCCGGGCGCGCGGGCGCAATTCAGCGCGAGTCGGAAAACGCGCTTCGGCAGGGGCGTGACGCCGTCGATGTAGCCGCGCGCACACTGGAGGGGATGAAGGGCATACACGAAAGCGCGGAGAAGATCAAGGAGATAACGCGCCTAATTACAGACCTGGCCGACAAGACAAACCTCCTTTCGCTCAACGCGTCCATCGAGTCGGCGCGCGCGGGTGAGGCGGGGAAGGGCTTTGCGGTGGTGGCCGAGGAGATCTCCAAGCTGGCCGACAACAGCACCGAATCGGCCAAGGAGATCTCCAAGCTCATTACCGAAACCGCGACGAACATAGACAGCGGTTACGAAATGTTCAACGAGATAAACAGGATAATAATCGATATCAACGGTACGCTGGAGCAGGCGAACCGCTTGAGCCTGGAGATGAACGAGTCTTCGGAGAAACAATTAGGGCTCAGCGGAACGGCCTTCGAGGAGGTAAAGGGCGTGAACACGCTCGCCTTCAGCATTTCTACGTCCATGCAGGAGCAGGCCGCCAACGCCGCCGAGATCTCGCGCTCCTTCGACAGCATAAACGAGATCACTCAAAACAACGCGGCGGCCTCGGAAGAGGTGTCGGCATCCACCGATTCACTGAACGAGCACATAGGAGGCCTTCTTGCCATCGTGCGCGAGGGCGAAGGCGAACGCGGCAAGAACGCCTGAAGAGCGGGCTTTTCGGGCGCCTAATGCGCACTTCCCGAAGCGATCGTCCTCTTGATCTCCTCGAACCTCTCCTCCGTGAGGTCGTACCTCGCAAACGGGATATAGCTGAGTAAGAGGGCCGCCGCGGGGAGCAGGCAGAAGGCCACGCGTATGCCGGTCTCCACGCCCGGGCCCTGGGGGCCCGAGGCGTCGAAGCCCGAGAGCGCCAGCGCGAAGCCCATTATGCCCGGTCCGACCGAATAGGCCATCTTTTGCCCGGAGGCCCACACGCCCGAAAAAATCCCCTCCCTTCGAAGGCCGGACCTCATCTCGTCGTATTCAATGGTATCCGGAAGCATGGAGAAGGGAAAGAGCTGGAAGCTCGAAAAGCCAATTCCAAGCAGAAACACCTGAACATAAAACAGGATGAGCTGCTCGCTCCTGGTAAAAAATGTCGAAACAAGCAATATGATGATGATGGCAAGCCCTGTCCGGTAGGCGCGGATCTTACCGAGTTTTTTGCCGACTTTTACCCAGATCGGAATGAACACGATCGCCGTGCCGAACAGTATGGGAAACACCACTCCCATGGCGCTCTCGGGAAGCATCATGACGTGCTTAATGTAGTAAATGAGCCCGGCCATAAGTACGCCCATTCCCGCGGACTGCAGCATATAGCTGGAGGCGAGGAGAAGGAAAGGACGGTTTTTGAGCGCGATGCGGAGCTGTTCGCCCGCGGGCGGCATTTGCCCGGCGGCCGGGAGCGTTCGCGCGCGGCCGGTGCCGAGGAAACACACCAGCGTAATGAGCGCTATGGCCGCGCCGAAGACGATACCCATGAAACGGAAGCCGTCCGCGCCGCCGCCTCCCATCTCGACCAGGGGCATGGCCATTCCCCCCGCCAGAAGCACCCCTATGGACGAGCCTATCATGCGGAAAGAGGTTATCGACATGCGCTCGTTGTAGTCGTCGGACATCTCGGCCACCATGCTCGAGTAGGGTACGTTGACCACGGTGAAGGCCGTACAGGCGAGAGCGAAGAGAAGAGCGACCTGCAGGGCGCGCGCCGATTCCGACTCGAAACCGGGCGCCAGGAACATGGCAAAGAAGCTCAGGCCGAAGGGCAGGGCCCCGAAGAGCAGGTACGGCCTTCGCCTGCCCCAGCGCGAAACTGTACGGTCCGATATGGCGCCCATAATGGGATCGGACACAACGTCCCACAGCTTTGGGAATAGCAATGCCACGCCGGCGAGCGCCGGATTTACGCCGACAACGTTTGTTAAAAAGAAAAGCAGAAAAAACCCAGATGAGATGATAAAGATGTTGCTGCCGATGTCGCCGAAGCCGTAGGCGAGCTTGATGGAAGTGGCGACCTTTTTTACTGAGCCAAAGGACGGGGTGGGTTTCATGGGTACCTCCTCGAGGGTACCGCATGATTGTACACTATTGTGTAAATGTCAAGTCATTGTTCTTGATGCGGAGCCGTTTAAAGGGGCTGCGACCCGTGGGCTGGCGGAATGAAGCAAAAGCCTTAA
Source organism: Spirochaetes bacterium ADurb.BinA120 (assembly GCA_002069125.1). GTDB lineage: Bacteria > Spirochaetota > UBA4802 > UBA4802 > UBA5368 > MVZN01. The sequence continues at coordinate 1,882 of MVZN01000066.1, read as the reverse complement.
GCTCAGCCGAGGGACCTGCGCGTCATTGCCAGGAATTCCTCGAAGAGGGTTTCGGGGCTCAGGCCGTAAACCTTGCGGAAGGAAGCCTTGCGCATGAGGATTACCTGCATTACGCCGAGCACCTGGCCCCAGAGAAGCAGCATGAGCTGGCGGGCGTTTAGCTTTGTGCGAATGAGGCCTCGCTCGATATCGCTCTGTATTGCGCGGGTGACGATGGAGCCGTATTCGCGTGAAAGGCGCTGGCACTCCGCGCGGAAGCCGTCTTCCTCGTCGGGGGGCTGGTCGGAGGCGTACCTGTACAGCTTGGCCTCGTAGGTCATGAGAAGAGCGAGGTGCCCGGGATGGTCCAGCGAGAACTGATAGAACGCTCTGCCCAGGCCTATGGAGAGGGGCTGGTTTTTCGAGACAGGCCGCGCGGCGGCCTCTTCGAGGGCCGCTTTAAAGAGCTCCTGCCCGCGTCGCACTACAGATAGAAATAGTTCCTCCCTGTCCTTGAAATAGATGTAGATGCTGCGCTTGGTGTAGCCCGCCGCACGGGCGATATCGTCGACCGTGGTCCCCTCGTATCCACGGGTAAAGAACAGCTTCTCGACGATATCGATAATCCTGTTCATGCGCTGTTCGCGCTCCCAGGCCTTGCGCTCGACGCTTTTTGACGCACGCTGTTTCTTTTCCATGTGTAGCGAAGGCCCCCTTTTTCGGTTGACAAATCATGGCGCTGATTTATATTGCATAATAGTATAATACATTACATATTAGTGTAATAATGGCAAGCAAAAAATGCTTCCGACAAGGATAGGTTCGACCTCTGCATCAGGCGAATTCCGCCGCCCTAAGGGACGGTTGTTTCGATAATCAATCATCAGGAGGAAAATTCATGGCACTCTATGATCAGACAAAGTCCTATGCGCTTTTCGAAGAGGCAAAGAAGTACGTGCCAAACGGCATCTACGGGGCGCGTACGCCCAACTTCCTAACCTTCGGTTCGCATCCCGCCTTTATCGCGCGCGGAGAGGGATGCCGCATCTGGGACGTCGACGGCAACGAATACATAGACTATATGTGCTCTTTCGGCACGAATCTGCTGGGCCTCAAGCACCCCAAAATCGACGCCGCCGCAAGGGCCCAGATGGACAAGGCGGACTGTTTCACTCTGCCGAGCGACCTATGGGTGCCTCTGGCCAAAAAGATGACCTCGACCATAAAGGGCGGGGACTGGTGCGTCTTCGCTAAAAACGGCTCGGACGTAACCTCGTATACGCTTGCCGTGGCGCGAGCCTTTACCGGCAAATGGGAGGTGATTCTGGCGAAGGGCTCCTACCACGGCGCGCACCCATGGTGCCAGCCGCACGGCGCGGGAGTTCCCGACGAGTGGAAAAGCCACATCCATTATATTGAGTATAACGATCCGGAGGGATTGAAGAAGATTGTGGATGCGAACAGGGGCAAGGTCGCCGCGATCATACTGACCCCGCACCAGCACGACTCGATGAGGGACCAGGAGCTCCCGACGAAGGAGTTTGTGGACACGGTAAACGGCCTTGCAAAAAGCGAGGGCTTTCTCGTCATCATCGACGACATACGCTGCGGCTTCAGGCTGAAGCTTTCGGGAAGCGCCGACCACTACGGTTACAACGCGGACCTGCAGTGCTTCGGGAAGGCCATGGCCAACGGCTACCCAATAGCCATAGCCATGGGCAGGGACGAGCTAAAACAGGCTGCGGGCTCGGTTTTCTTTTCGGGCACGCATTTCTTTTCCGGCTCGCCATTCGCCGCCGCCATCGCAACTATCGACGAGATAAAGGCGAGCGGCGCAATCGAAAAGATACATAAGCTCGGCACAATGCTCATGAAGGGGCTTTCCGAGGCGGGGGCGGCCGAA
>MVZN01000065.1 GCA_002069125.1 Spirochaetes bacterium ADurb.BinA120 | reverse complement strand
CCTAAAACAAGCGTTTAAATATTAGAGAAAAGATAAAAAGACTTGAAATGCTCACCCGTTCAGGGTTTTTTGAATTTAGACAAAACAAAAAAATCAAAAACAGGGAGCATTTCAAGTGAACAAAAGAATGCAGGAAACCATCCGAAAACGCAAGAACAAAATATCGAAACGACTCAAAAATATTCACGAGGAAACAAACAGCCCGATGATGAACACGGGAATGTCAAGCTTTGATATATCGGAAAAGATATCGGCGATTCATTGCGGAGGGATCGGATTAGTAAATGAATTGGTGAACGCTTTAAAATTGCCGCAAAGGATAAACAGTCAACTTCAATTGCTTCAAAGGCGTAAACCATATTATGAATCCGATCACGTGTTAAATATTGCGTATAATATCATCTGCGGAGGAAAAAACCTCGAAGACATTGAATTATTACGGAACAACGAACCCTATCTTAATGCGCTTGGAGCGACAAGGATACCTGATCCGACAACTGCGGGAGATTTCCTACGGCGTTTCCAGGAGAAAGATGTACACAGCCTGATGGATATCATAAACGATACAAACGTAATCGTGTGGAAAAAGGCATTAAAGAAGAAAAATCGCGATTATGCAATACTCGATATAGACGGAAAGATACAGGAAACCACCGGAGAATGCAAGGAGAAGATGGATATCGCATATACCGGAGTTTGGGGTTTTTCAACACTTGTAATGACCGAGGCCACAACGGGAGCACACCTTTTTGTTGTTAATCGTCCGGGAAATGCGCTTTCGCAGGAGGGGGCAGCGGAGTGGATGGACAAGGGTATAGACGTTGCGTTGAAGTCTTTCAATCGGGTATGTCTTCGCGGTGATAGTGCATTTAGCCTTACCAAAAAATTTGATGAATGGGACGATCGCGGTGCGCATTTCATATTTGGATACGATGCTGTCCAAAATTTGGTAAAAATCGCCGATAATTTGCGAAAAAACGAATGGGTTCGTGTAGAAAAACCCTGCGTTGAAAGGAAAGGGAAGCCTAGAAAAAAGAAACCGCGGGTAAAGAAGGCGGCGGTCGTAAGGAGAGAGTATCGTTCGCTCACGAAGAAAGAGGAATACTGTGCCGAGTTTTCATATAGCCCCACAAAATGTAAAAAAGAATATCGTGTTATTGTTCTCAAGCAAATATCGGCGGTTAGTGAAGGGCAAACGCGGCTCTTTGACGAGTATCGCTATTTTTTCTACATCACAAACATCAAAGACGTCTCGCCTGTGGATTTGTTGAAACTGATTCGAGGCCGTTGTAATCATGAAAACAAAATTGAGCAGTTGGACAACGGTGTTCATGCGCTTAAGATGCCCGCGGCGGAATTCATGGCTAATTGGGCTTATATGACGATCTGCATGCTTGCGTGGAATTTGAAGTCATGGATAGCGCTTTTGCTTAATGACAAGAAAAAAAGTTCGAAGCTTATCGCATGCGAATTTAAGCGGTTTCAAAATACAATAATTAACATCCCAAGCCAGATTCTTTGTACCGGCAGGAGGATTGTTTACAGGTTTTTAAACTATAATTCCTGGATTTTTGCCATCTTTGATTTGTGGCGCAAATTAAAACTTATACGTTTTTCATTTACATAGCTTTTGTGAAGCAGTGTGAATCATGTCCGACAGCGGGCGAGGTGTATCTAAAAGATGCTATTGCTGAATAATTTTTCGTTTGAATCCCAAATTTTTATGCCGAACCCGAAGAATTGGTCTGTTTTATTTCTTTTTTAGATCAAATTAGGTATTTCTTCGAATCAACGGCGATAAAGATGCTGTTATCGCTTGTTTTAGGATTAATTGTCGATGACAACCCCTCGATTCTTAAATACATAGAGGACATCCTCGAGTCGAGCGGCCACAGCGTCGTTAAATGCCCGGACGGCATGTCGGCCGTCCAGGCCGTGCATTCGGATTCTTTCGACCTCATTATATCGGATCTGGCCATGCCCGGCATGGACGGGTTCGAGCTCGTTTCCGAAATACGCGTGCTCTATCCGGACATACCCATCGTAATAATTACCGGGGTCGGTGGAGTCGACGAAGCGGTCACGGCGATAAAAAGGGGAGCGAACGATTTCGTTATAAAGCCCTTCCAGCCCCAGGAATTCAAGGTAAAGGTCGAGCGAAACCTCGAACATTACCACCTTAAAAAGGAGATAGAAAGGCTTAAGCGCGACCGCGCCGCAAGGGGAGGGGTTACCATAGTCGGCGAGGGGCCGGCCATGAAGAGGCTGAAGGCCACCATGGAGCGGGTGGCCAGGTCGAACGCCTCCGTCATACTCTTCGGCGAGAGCGGCACCGGCAAGGAGCTGGTGGCGCGCGCCATCCACGAGGAGAGCGAACGAAGGGACAAGCTGTTTCTTCCAGTGGACTGCAGCGCCCTGAGCGAAACCATTATAGAATCCGAGCTTTTCGGGCATGTGCGTGGGGCCTTTACGGGGGCCGACCGCGCTAAGAAGGGCCTGTTCGAGGAGGCCGACGGAGGAACGGTCTTTCTGGACGAAATAGGGAACCTCACCTGGCAGACGCAGAGCAAACTTTTGCGGTTTTTGCAGGAGCGTGAGATCAAGCCGGTGGGTTCGAGCAAGGTGATGAAGATCAACGTGAGGATTATAAGCGCCACCAACGTCAATCTCCGGAAGGAGATCGAAAACGGCACTTTTCGCGAGGATCTTTTCTACCGCCTCTCGGGGATAGAGCTTCTCGTTCCACCGCTGCGTGACCGCGTGGAGGACATCCCATGCCTGGTGGAGCATTTTATACGTAAATATTCGCGTGAGCTTGGAAAGAAGATCGACTTTATGGAGGACGAGGCGCTCGAGATCCTCAAGCGGCGCGGCTGGAACGGGAACGTACGTGAGCTCGAACATCTCATCGAATACGCGCTGGTGCTCGAAAGCCAGAATAGGGTCTCGGCGAGGACAATACTGCACATTCTTCCCGAGAGCAAAGAGGGGGCGTCCGCGCTCGCGGCGTTCGAGCCGGATCTTGCGCGGGCCGTATCCAATTTCGAGAAGGAGCATATCGAGCGTGTGATCGATCTTGCCCGGAACAACAAGGCGAAGGCCGCGCGCCTTCTGGGCATCAGCCGAAGCGTGCTGTACGAGAAGATGAAAAAGTACAATATCGAATAATCCCCGCAGAACGCTTCCGGCGGCGATGGCGGTTTTTTTCCAATACGCATCGATATTCGCTTTTTCCATGGACGAGGCTTTTCCGCGTGCTATGCTGATGATAGCCCCGGCCGGGGCGCCTTCGATATACTGTAATGGGGAAGCGAGGAATGGCGCGGTACAAGATTGATGGAGCGAAATTCCAGAGCGTCGAGGAGCTCAAGGAAAGCCTGTGGCCTCTTTATGAGGGCAGGATGACGCGTGAGGAATTCGAAAAGTACGTAGCGGAAAAAATGGAGGTGGTGGATTAGGCCCCCCGCGCGAAAAGCCTAAATATCGCCTCGGTAAAGCCTGCTGGCCCCCTTCCTTCGGTTAATATCACGTCCATATCGGTTTTTAAAAAACTTCCATCCGGCTTGCGCACCAGTACGGGACGGTCAACGGCCTTAAGCATGGGAAGGTCGTTTTCGCTGTCACCCAGCCCGGTCGTCACTATGTCCGCCTCCCCGGCATCCGGGCGATAGTGCGCGAGTATTCTCGAAACCGCCAGTCCCTTGTCCACACCCGCCGTGCCCAAATGATAAAACCTTCCCCCGCGCGTTACGGCGAGCCCCTCCCGCCCGAGCAGCCGGTTGACCTCCGGAAGATCTATGCTTGAGCCATCCGCCGTCAGGAAGGGAATGGAGTGCGAGCGTTCCCTAACCTTCCGGGCCGCCTCCGGTTCGAGCCCGGTAAGGGCCGCTATCTCGTTCGGGTCCATGTCGGTGATAAGCCTTATCCGGCGACCGGCCGCGCGCTTAAGAAGGTCCGACCGCGCCTCGAGTTCGGCGGCACTCATCCCCATCGCCTCGATGCGGGGCTCCTTTCCGTGTTCCGAGGGAAAGGCTATGCCGCCACCGTTTTCGCAGACGAAGGGTGCTGCGAGGCCAAGCTTTCGGCGCAGCGCCTCCATCTCGGAAGCGGTTTTACTCGAAACGAGAACGAGCGGAATGCCGGCGCCGCGCAGGAGGGCGATGCCGGGCATGGAGAGGTCATAGCTGTAATCGTGGTGGTCGAGAAGGGTGCCGTCCAGATCCGTAAACACTATATGAAAGGTGCTATTATTCACGCGCCTCGTCCCGAATGAGGATGAATTCAACGCGACGGTTGCGCCTTCTGTTCTCGGTGCTTGTATTTGGGAGGAAGGGGGCGGTCTCGCCCATCCCCCTGAAGCTGAGGCGCGAACGGGTTATGCCGTTAGATATCAGGTGGTCCATGACCGCCTTCGCCCGTTCCTCGGAAAGCCTGAGATTGTATTCCTCCTCGCCGATGTCGTCGGTGTGTCCCTCGACGCGAACGCTGTAAGAGCCGTAACGCTCCAGTATGTCGGCCACGCGGCGGAGTATCGGGAAGGCCTTTCCGGTGAGCCTGGCGCTGTCGAAGGCGAACTCGATATTGCTGATCCGTATCCTAAGGCCCCGCTCGGTCACCATTACGAGCACGTCCACCGGGAGCCGGAGTCTCGCGCTCTTGGCGTAATTCCCCGCGGTATCGAACGCCTCCATTTCGATGAAATAGTCGGCGGCCGATTCCACAAGCTCGCCGCCGGTGCTCATGCCGTCCCATACTATCTCGGGCGCGGGCTCACCCTGTCCGTGGAAGGATTTGAACAGCTCGCCCGCGCTCGAATAAATAAACAGCGACCAGCGGGCGATTCCGAAGAGGTCCGTGGCCGAGGGGTAAAGCCTGAGCGTGTCGTTCGCGCCGTCGCCGTCGGGCGAGAAAAGCGATGGCGAGTAACGCAGCGAGAGCGATGGGGGCGTGCCATCGAGTACGATTTCCTTTGGGTACGAGGAGGGCGTGTTTCCGCTGTCAAAGCGGGTCGTAAGGGTATAGTAATAGACCCCGTCGGGCAGGGGTTTTCCCGAGGCGTCCGCTCCGTTCCATTTCAATACCCGCTCGAGCGGGGTGGAACCGACGAACTCTCGTACGGGTTTGCGGTCACTGCTTTCTATTGTGAGCTTCCATTCACGAAGGCCTGCGGAGGACGAAAGCGAAAGGAGAAATGAGACTTCCCGGTGAAGGGCCGGGGAGAAGTGACGGAGAGATGACGCGGCATCCGCGGTTTCATACTGTCGGGTGAGGGTGATCTCGCCGATGGTTCCGCCGCCGGCGTTGCCGGCCAGGTCCGTGCACTCGATGAAGTAGGTATAGAGGCCCTCCGGGGCCTGTGCGCCTTCGTCGGTGTTACCGTCCCAGACGAGCCTGCGGGGGATGTCCGCGCCGCTCCAGCGGTAGCTTTTTACGGTCCTGCCGGCGGTGTCGCGAAATCCCGCAAGCCAGCGGTCATCCGGTTCGGAGACAGCCGACTGCTTTATGGCAAAGGTGTCCTTTTGCCCGTCGCCGTTGGGTGAGAACAGGCGGTCGTCGGCGGAAAGCTCTATAGAGGGCGCCGTTGTATCCACATGCGCAACCCCGGTGCGTGCCGCGGAGATGTTGTCATGCTCGTCCCATACTATAAACGAGAACCGGTATCTTCCATCGGCTACCACGCGGCCGCGCGCGTCCGTCCCATCCCATAGAATGGCCTCGGGGACGACTGTCGATTCCTTCTTCTGCCAAATTTTTTTGATGAAGGCCAGCGGGCCCACCCTCTCCTCCATGTCGCGGTCGGAGAGGCGGTATTCGCGGATCATGCCTCCATCGGGGGCGAGTATCTGGAGCCGCCATCCACGGATGCGGCTCGCGTCGCGAACGGCTGTTTTAAAAATTACAAAATCCTGCCGCCCGTCATAATTCGGAGAGATGTGGACCTCTGTCGGCGTAATAGTTACCGACGGCGGCTCGCGGTCGAGCGCTCCATAGCTTATGGTGAGGCCCAGGAAATGGGACACGCCGCCGGCGCGTGCGTAGCCGAAGGAGTAGTCCAGCCGGGCGTCCAGCTCGCTTGTCTTAATAAGCCAGCCCGCGCCGAGGCTGAGGGCGTTGTGGCCGCGCGCGCCGGGGGTCGTTAAACCGGCACGGAGCGCGACCGTGTCGAGCAGCCACGACTCCAGGCCGAATTTTACGGGAAATGTTGCGGGTTCTTTCAGCGCGGCCACCTCGTTTAAAAAGGCGATGTTGAAATCGGCCTTTCGGAAGAAGGTGAACATGTATCCCGCCGAGGCGAAGCCTATATCGGCCGATTCCTTTTCGGTTCCGAAAAGCATGCCTGCCCTGCCTGCCGCGCCCAGGGAGGGCTGAAATATGCCGAATCCGCCGCCCAGCGCAAGGGAGATGCCTGGTGTGTAACGGGCGCCCAGCGCCGCGCCCGCATAGCGTGCTGTGTCATTCCCGGCCGTTCCGTACAGCATGTCGAAGGCCGCGCCTATCGAGAGCCGGTCGGTGAATTCCTTGGCCCCTCCGATGGAGAGAATTCGCGCCGCGCCGAGAGCTCCCTCCGGAGCTTCGGTCGTTATCGAATTGAAAGAGATGCCGAGCGCACCATACGATGTTGGGAATGCGGCGGCTATTCCGGTGTTGCCGTAATCCCCGGCCACGCTTCCATACCCGATAAACAATTCCAGCCGTTCCGCCCCCGCTATGGACGCGGGATTGAGGTGGAACGAGTGCATGCCGCCGTCGGAAACACCGGTGGCGCCCCGGCCAAGACTGGCCGCCGAAAAACCCGGGAAATACGCATACCTGCCGTCCATTGTCCGGGCCCCGGCCCCGGCTGTCGCAAGCAGGGCGGAGATGAAAAGGAGTGACTTGACTAGCGGCTTTTTCATGGCTTATCGATTCCGGCGGAAAGAATACGCCGTGGGGCGCCGATTCGTCCAGCGGTTTTATTCGTGGAGGCTGTTTTTATGCCCGGGCACACAAAGGAGCGCCTTTTCTCTACATTTACGGACCGGACGGCCGGGTTAAGCCTTTAAATTATCCCCCCGCCTGCCGGAATTATGAAATTTTATAAACACCCCATGCGGCTATCCGCATTTCTTTAAAATCACATTGCGTGGTATTTTTGATAAACAAATCGAAACCCTTCAAAATTTAATAAAAAAAAATAATAAAATTAAAAAAACAATTTGACTTATGTTTTTCGCACTTTCTACTATCGAAAGGACATTAGTGCAGTATCAAAACATCACTATTGGGACGATTTTGTCAGGCAAAAATGAGTACATTTTTTGTTGGATTGTCAAACCGTGATAAAATGAATGAAGATGCCGGATGAAAGGCCGCCTGTGGGAGATAAGGGATGAGCCAGGAAGGCAGAAAAGCCAAGCTCGAAGAGATAAAAAAACTTTTTCCTGAAAAATTTCTCCCCGAGGAGAAGATTTTCAGCCGGATCAACCGCGGCGACCGGATTTTCATTGGCACCGGCTGCGGTGAGCCGCAATACCTGGTCAACGCGCTCGTCAATTACGCCGCATCCTACCCCAAGGCCTTTTTCGACGCCGAGGTCATCCATGTTTGGACAATGGGCGTCGCGCCTTACGCCAACGAAAAATTCAAGGCCAACTTCAGGCATAATTCCTTTTTCGTGGGGGATAACACGCGCAACGCGGTAAACACCGGGCTTGCCGACTACACCCCCATCTTCCTTTCGGAGGTCCCAAGCCTCATACAGCGCAAGCTCGTCGAGATCGACGTTGCGCTCATTCAGGCCTCGCCGCCCGACGACCACGGCTACATGAGCCTGGGCATAAGCGTCGACATCGTAAAGGCGGCCGTCGAGAGCGCGAGCCTGGTGATAGCCCAGGTGAACTCGTTTATGCCGAGGGTCCACGGCGACGGCTTCCTCCATATCGACGACATAGATTATATCCTCCCTTACGACGAGCCCCTTCTCGAATTCACCTCGGAGGTCCCCGACGACATAGCGGACCGCATAGGAAGGCACGTTGCGAGGATTGTCCAGGACGGCGATACCATACAGGTGGGCTATGGGAGCATTCCGAACGCCGTGCTCTCCAACCTGAAAAACAAGAAGCACCTGGGCGTGCATACCGAACTTCTCTCAGACGGCATAGTGGAGCTTATAAAGTGCGGTGCGGTCGACAACTCCAACAAGAGCGTCGACCGAGGAAAGACGGTGGCCTCGTTCTGCATGGGGCACAAAGACACCTACCAGTTCATCCACGACAATCCTGGCGTCGAGTTCAGGTCCATAGAGTACACCAATAATCCCATGACGATCGCCCGAATCAGGAACATGACCGCGATCAACGCCTCGCTTCAGATAGACCTTACTGGCCAGGCGACGGCCGAGTCGATCGGCAGGACGTTTTACAGCGGCATAGGGGGGCAGGCGGATTTCATGCGGGGCGCAATGCTCGCCCCCGGCGGAAAGACCATACTCACCATGCGCTCCACTTCGAACGACGGCGAGGTCTCAAGAATCGTGCCATTCCTAAGTGAAGGGGCGGGGGTAACGCTGGGGCGCGGCGATGTGCACTATGTGGTCACCGAATACGGAATCGCCTATATGCACGGGAAGAACATCCGTGAGCGGGCCATGGACCTCATCGCCATCGCCCATCCCAAGTTCAGGCCCTGGCTCATCGAGGAGGCCAAGAAGGTCGGCCTAATATACAGGGACCAGGCCTTCATCCCGGGCAGAAAGGGCGAATACCCCGAAACGCTCGAGGCATACCGGACCACCAAGGCGGGTCTCAAGCTGTTGCTTCGACCGGTGCGCATCAGCGACGAGCCGCTCCTTAAAGACTTTTTCTATTCCCTTTCGGACCGGAGTATCTACCGCCGGTTCATATCCACGCGGAAGGACATGCACCATGAGAGGTTGCAGGAGTTCGTAATCATCGATTACACAAGGGAGATGGTGATATTGGCCGTAATCGAACAGCTTCAAAAAGACCGGGTCGTCGGTATCGCGCAATACGGAAAACAGGAGTATGCCCATACCGCGGAGGTCGCCGTAGTTATAAGCGACGACTTCCAGAACAAGGGCGTGGGCACCGAGCTGTTGTCGTATGTAACCTTTCTTGCAAAAAAAGAGGGCCTTCTGGGCTTCACCGCGGAGGTGCTGGTGGAGAACAGGCCCATGCTCCATCTTTTCGAAAAGATGGGCTTCATTATAGAGAAGAGAAGTGGTGCGGGAGTATATGAGTTAAAGATGCAATTTAGAGGAGAAACGCTATGAGGGAAGAATCAAACATGAATCTGTTGTTCGAACCAAGGTCGATTGCCGTGGTGGGAGCCTCGTCCAAACCGGGAAAAATCGGTTTCAGCGTGGTCCGCAACCTCAAGCAGGGCGGTTTCAAGGGGAAGATATACCCCATCAACCCGCAGGGCGGCGAGATACTGGGCGAACAGGTGTATGGCAGCGTAAAAGACATCCCCGGTGACGTGGATGTGGCGTCGATCATCGTCCCGGCGAAGCTGGCGTTCGACGCCGTGAAGGAATGCGCCGACAAGGGCGTAAAGCACATCCAGATCATCACCTCGGGGTTCTCGGAAGTGGGCGAGGTGGAGCTCGAGCACAAGATAGTCGATTATGCGAAATCCAAGGGATCCCGCGTCCTTGGCCCCAATATCTTCGGCGTGTTCTCGGCGGCCTCGGATTTTAATTCGACCTTCTCGGCCACCGAAATCGCCCGCGGCCACGTGGCCATTCTCACCCAGTCCGGGGCGCTGGGGATCGCCATGATCGGCAAGACCGCGGTCAATAACATAGGCCTGTCGGCCATAGTCTCGATAGGCAACAAGGCGGATATCGACGAGGCGGATTGCCTGGAATATGTGGTAAAGAGCGATCTGACAAAGGTCATTTTAATGTATGTGGAGGGTGTAAAGGGCGGCGAGCGCTTCATCGAGGCGCTGAAGGAGGCCACAAAGGTCAAGCCGGTGGTCGTATTGAAGTCCGGCCGCTCGAAGAGGGGCGCCGAGGCAGCCGCGTCCCATACCGGCTCGCTTGCTGGCGCCGACGAGATCACCGACGCGGTCCTCAAGCAGTGTGGGGCGCTGCGCGCCGAAAGCCTGCAGGAGGCCTTCAACTGGTGCAAGTTCCTCTCCAACGCGCCGGAACCCAAGGGCAGCCGAGGCGTCATCGTAACCAATGGCGGAGGGATCGGCGTTATGGCGACCGACGCCTGCGAAAAATACGGGGTCGAGCTTTATGACGACCAGGCAGTTCTAAAAGAGGTCTTTGCGCCGGCCACGCCGGAGTTCGGCTCCCTTAAAAATCCGATCGACATTACCGGCGGCGCCAACTCGGCGGCCTACGATCTGGCGCTTTCCGCCCCGGCGGTGAGCGACAAGATGGACTCCACAATGGCGCTCTATTGCGAGACGGCGACCTTTGACTCCGAGAACCTGGCGCCGATGATTAGAAACACATACAAGAAGCACATGGAAACAGGAACCCCGGTCGTCTACGCGATTGTGGGCGGATCGGCCGTGGAGAACGCCATAGTGGAGCTTAATAGGGAAAATGTTCCGGTTTATGCCGACCCATACGACGCCATTTCCTGTATGGGCGCTCTGTACAGGCACCATGATTTCAACAAGACCCGCGACGACTCCATCAGCGAGTCGAAGATCGACCTCGGCGCCATAGAAAAGGTCATCGACAAGGCTCTGGCGGACGGGCGCACCTTCCTGCTAGCCAACGAGGGGCAGGACGTAATGAGGGCGGCCGGAATAATGATCCCCGGCGCGGAGATAGCGAAATCCATAGAAGACGCCGTAAAACACGCGGAGAATATAGGCTATCCGGTGGTCATGAAAGTCGTTTCCCGTGACATACTCCACAAGAGCGACGCGGGCGGCGTAGCCCTCAACATCGAGAACAAGGACGAGGTGCTGGACGCATACGAGGCGATCATGCGCAATTGCAAGGCCTATAAGGAAGACGCCGTGATCGACGGGATAGAGGTCTGCGAGATGGTCAAGAAGGGCACCGAGATCATAATAGGCGCCCGCAAGGACCCGCAGATGGGGCCCATCGTCATGGCCGGCATGGGCGGCATCTATGTCGAGGTTATGAAGGACGTCGCCTTCCGCTCGGCCGCGCTAAACAAGGGTGAAGCGCTCAAGATGATATCCGAAACCAGGTCGTACGCGCTTCTGCTCGGCGCGCGCGGAGAGGACCAGAAGGACATCGACGTCGTGGTCGACACCATAATCAAGACGGCGACGATAATACGCAAGGTGCCCAGAATTTCCGATATCGAGATCAACCCGATCGTGGTCTACGAGAAGGGCAACGGGGTCAAGGCGGTTGACGTTCGTATTCTGATTACCAAGTAATTCGAACGGACGAATGAAGTACGCGGCCGAGCGATCTCGGACAGCCCTTCTGCCGCGATTAGGGAAGGGCTGTCGTCTACCGGGACTGGGGACGCGGGGGGTCGGAGACGATAAATCGTAAAGGCTTGACATATTATATTTCGATGATAATATTGATTTATCGAAATCATTTTTAATTTAACGTACGGAAAAGGAGCGGTCTATGGACAAAATAGTGATTTCATCATCAAGGGAGAGCGCCGGAAAGACCAGCATAATAGTGGGCCTGGCGAAGGCCATGGGCAAGACCTACGGGTATATCAAGCCTTTCGGCGACAGGCTTCTGTACCGTAAAAAGAGGCTTTGGGACTACGATGCCGCCCTCGTTACACAGGTCCTCGGCCTGCACGAGAGCCCGGAGGACATCACCATCGGCTTCGAGCACTCCAAGCTGCGGTATATGTACGACGAAGTGCGTATAGGGGAAAAGGTAAAGGAGCTCGTGGCCAACACCAGCAAGAACAAGGATGTACTCTTCGTCGAGGGCGGCAAGGACCTATCCTACGGAGTGTCGGTGCATCTGGACGCTGTGACGCTCGCGCAGAACATAGGCGGAAAGCTCATCGTGGCGGTCAGCGGAAACGACGACGCCATAGTTGACGATATAATGTTCATCAAGAATTACCTGGGCCTGGGCAAAGTCGATTTTCGCGGTGTCATCATCAACAAGGTGCACGACCTCGAGGACTTCAACGCCACTTACCTGCCCGCAATCGAAAAGACCGGCGTCAAGGTGCTCGGAATCGTACCCATGCAGCCCGATCTTAAAAATTTTACCGTCGGATATCTTTCCGAATGCCTCTTCGCCAAGGTAATAGCCGGTGAGGGCGGTCTCAACAACGTCGTAAAGACCATTTTTGTGGGGGCGATGTCCACGAACGAGGCGATGCGAAGCCCGCTTTTCAACAAGGAGAACCGTCTTGTCGTTACGAGCGGCGACCGCAGCGACATGGTGCTCGCGGCTCTCGATCAGAACACCATTGGGATATTGCTTACCAACAATATCCTTCCGCCCTCGAACATCATCTCCAAGGCCTCCGAGATGAACATCCCGCTGCTCCTGGTGCCGTCGGACACCTACCAGGTGGCAAGACAGATGGACGCAATGGAGCCGCTCCTTACCAGGGACAATACCGAGAATATAAACCTCCTTACGGAGCTTATAAAAAAGAACGTGAAGATCAAGGAAATCTGAGTACTGGCTTCGCTCGATTACGAGAGGGACGAAGAAAGGGGTTTACGATGAAAGGGCGGGGCGATAACCCCCGCCCTTTTCGTTTATACGGAAAACACGGGCATTTACGGAAGGACGGGTGCGATGTGGACGGCATCCATCGGTCCCGGTTCGGCAACAACCCGGTTTCTGGATGCTAAAATACTATTATTTAAAAAAAACTAGAAATTAGTGCTTTACAGGGATTCAAGTCGCCTTTATGATACTTGTATGGGCGGATTTAGGGCGCGGGCGATGAACACTCCATGCGGCCGGATGTACGACCGTTATTGCGCGCGATGAATTATCATATATAAACTCACGCAGGAGGGGCCGATGGACAGATTAGTGATTGCGTCTACCAGAAAAAGCGCGGGGAAGACGAGCGTCGTCGTGGGCCTTGCCAAAGCTCTCGGTAAAAAATACGGCTATATCAAACCGCTCGGCGACCGCCTTGTCTACCGCAAGAAGCGCTCGTGGGACTACGATGCCGGCCTTTTGACCTATGTTCTCGACTCGAAGGACAATCCCGAGGACGTTACGATAGGCTTCGAGCATTCCAAGCTGCGGTATATGTACAGCAATGAAACCATTAAAAGCAGGCTCGAGGATATGGTGAGCAAGGCCTCCACGGGCAGGGACATGCTGTTCATAGAGAGCGGCCGCGATTTACAATACGGCGTATCGGTGTACCTGGACCCAATCTCCCTTGCCAAAAACCTGAAGGCCGGACTTTTACTGGTGGCAAGCGGAAACGAGGATGCGATCGTCGACGATATCGGCTTTATCAAGAAAAGCGTCGACATGGCGGGGGTGGACTTCCGCGGCGTCATAATCAACAAGGTGCACGATCTCGAGGACTTCAACGCGACCTATCTGAAGGGCATAACCGACCTTGGGGTCAAGGTCCTCGGAGTAATCCCTTACGAGAGCGATCTGACCGGGTTTACCATGGACTACCTCTCCGAGTACCTGTTCGCAAAGGTGATAAGCGGCGAGAAGGGGCTTGGCAATTTCATAAGGAACATCTTCGTGGGGGCGATGTCGACGAACGAGGCGATGCGTAACCCGCTATTCAACCGCGAGGACAAGCTAATCGTTACCACCGGGGACCGCGGCGATATGATTATCACGGCGCTCGAGATGAAAACATCGGGCGTGCTTTTAACCAACAATCTCCTGCCGCCGTCGAACATCATCGCCAAGTCTTCCGAGCTCAACATTCCGCTTCTTTTGGTCTCGGACGACATCTACAATGTCGCGCGGCAGATAGACGCCATGGAGCCGCTTCTTACAAGGGACAACTCGGCTAATATCGATCTGCTCGCCGGGCTGATCAAGAAGAACGTAAAGCTGGAAGAGATC
>MVZN01000064.1 GCA_002069125.1 Spirochaetes bacterium ADurb.BinA120 | reverse complement strand
TAATCCGATCATCAAGTTTTCCACGCTCTTTGGGCTCCTGGCAACGGAGATCGCCATTGAAATGGCGGTCCATGCCCGGGAAACCGGAACGGTAAACTACGCATCGTATATCTCCATTCCACTTTTTCTCATAGCCCTCATATTCGTGTGGAGATCTTTTTATAAAATGAGGATTCCGCTCGAATAAAAAGGGTGGTCTCATTTTTTTGGCGGCCCCCAAAACGGCAACGATCTGACCCCGCGGGGACCGCACACTTCTTTACCATTAGTTTAACCCTCGCCCCTTGGCGAGGGTTTTTTTCATCGAGCGCGAGTTGCTGGTCGTGTAACAAGCCATAATTTACTTGACAGCCGCGCTTCCATCCTGAAATTATATTTGAACAGATAGTCGGGGTTGCCATCTGGTCTTCAGAAAAGCGCCGTCTCCCTGCCGCGACGGTGAGGTGAAACGCGTTCCGAAAGCTTAACGGCAACTCCATTTTCCCATATCGAGTTTCACCCGTCCGGACGAAGCTCCATTCCGTCAATCCATACCATGGAGGCAGGATGCAGGAATTCCATGAACTGATTAAATCCGCAAACGCCTACCTGTGGGGACCGCCGATGCTCATCCTCCTCCTCGGCACGCACCTTTTCCTTACCGTCCGACTGCGCCTTATCCAGCGCCACACTTTTCTCGGAATAAAACTCTCCTTTGCCCGCGATTCGGACGGCCATGGCGATGTCAGTCATTTCGGCGCGCTTGCCACCGCTCTCGCGGCCACCATAGGAACCGGTAACATCGTAGGAGTCGCCACCGCCGTCGCCCTGGGAGGTCCCGGGGCCGTCCTGTGGTGCTGGCTTACGGGCGTCTTCGGAATCTCGACCAAGTACGCGGAGGCCGTTCTCGCCGTAAAATACCGTGTAAGGACCTCCGACGGCACCATGCTTGGGGGCCCCATGTATGCCCTCGAGCGGGGACTTAACGCGCGCTGGCTGGCGCTCCTCTTCTGCCTGTTCACCGCCATAGCCGCATTCGGCATCGGCAATACGGTTCAGGCGAACTCTATCGCCGCAATGATGGAAGAAACCTTCGCTGTTTCTCCATGGGTAACCGGCATCATAATGAGCGTCCTCGTTGGTGTGGTCATTCTCGGCGGCATAAAATCCATCGCCCGCGTATGCGAAAAGCTCGTTCCGTTCATGGCCCTGTTTTATATCGCGGGATGCGTGATTATCCTATTAATCAATATAAAAGTGATACCTGAGACCGTGGCGCTCATCGTTAAATCCGCCTTCACCCCACAGGCTGCCGGAGGAGGTTTCGCGGGGGCGACTGTCATGATGGCGGCGAGGTACGGAATGGCGCGCGGGCTATTCTCCAACGAGTCGGGACTCGGCTCCGCGCCAATAGTCGCCGCCGCGGCCCAGACCCGAAACCCGGTCAAACAGGCCCTCGTATCCTCCACCGGCACGTTCTGGGACACGGTAGTAATCTGCGCGCTAACCGGGCTCGTGCTTGTAAGCGAGATAATACTCAACCCCGCAGACCTCGGCGGCCTGACCGGGGCCGCCCTCACAAGGGCGGCATTCGCTAAAATCCCCATGATAGGTCCTGTCCTATTGACTGTGGGACTTCTCACATTCGTATTTTCCACCATTCTTGGCTGGTCCTATTACGGCGAACGGGCCGTGGAGTACCTTGCCGGCAAACGGGCAATTAGGCCCTATCGCTATCTATGGGTGCTGGCGGTTATGGTAGGCTCGGTTTCGGCCCTTCCAATTGTCTGGGACCTTGCCGACACCATGAACGCGATGATGGCGATACCCAACCTCGTCTCACTTCTTCTGCTAAGCGGCGTGATAGCCTCCGAAACCCGCAGGTACCTCTGGAGCGGCAACCTCGAGGCGCATGCGCATCTCCATAATACTACAACAGAGAAAGACAGATGAGCGATAAGAACTCCCGCGAACACTGGGGATCGAAAATCGGCTTTATACTGGCGGCGGCCGGTTCCGCGATCGGCCTTGGCAACATATGGAAATTCCCCTACCTCGCCGGGGAAAACGGCGGAGGGGCATTCGTGGTCCTTTACCTTATATGTATCGTCGTTCTCGGTCTTCCAGTCATGATAGCGGAGATCGTTATCGGGCGCCACACGGGCCGCGACCCTGTCGGCGCCTTCAAACAGATAGGGGGCGGCAGATGGAAGCTTGTCGGCTATTTAGGCGTGGCCTCCGGGTTCTTCATCATGACCTATTACAGCGTGGTGGGAGGATGGACCATCGGGTACATTGTAAAGAGCGCGGGCGGTTTCATAGGCTCAATGACCGACATCAGGGCCGCCGAGGAGACCTTTACGCGTTTTATACAGAACCCCTTCGAGACCGTTTTTTATCTCTTTCTGTTCATGGCTATAACGGTATTTATCGTAATGAGGGGCATAAAAGACGGCATCGAAAAGTGGAATAAATTTCTTCTGCCGCTGTTATTCATAATTTTGATTGTCCTTATCATACGCTCGCTTACCCTGGAGGGCGCCTCCGCCGGCCTTGCGTTCTATCTCAAGCCCGACTTCTCGAAGGTGGATGTAAAAACCGTAATCGAGGCCATGGGGCAATGCTTCTTCAGCCTTAGCCTCGGCATGGGGGCGATGATCACCTACGGGAGCTATCTCAATAAGGAAGACAAAATACTCAGCTCCTCGCTTCAGATAGTCACGCTCGACACCTTCGCCGCGATTCTTTCCGGTCTCGCGATTTTTCCAGCCCTCTTCGCCGTCGGCATGACTCCCGACAAGGGCCCGGGGCTTACATTCAATATATTGCCTGTCGTATTCTCGAAGATGAGCTATGGGTCGGTTTTCGCCGTGTTGTTTTTCATTTTACTGTTCATCGCGGCGCTCACCTCCTCCATATCGCTCGTCGAGGTGGTCGTGGCCTTTATAACCGACGAAAAGGGATGGAGCAGGCGAAAGGCGGTCCTGGTTTTCGGCTCGCTGATATTTCTGCTGGGCATTCCCTCGGCCCTTTCCTTCAGCACGCTGAAGGATGTCCGGATATTCTTCGGCACGACATATTTCGATTTCATGGACAGGCTCACGACGATTTACATGCTTCCTATCGGCGGCCTGTTTATAGCCCTTTGCCTTGGCTGGAAATATGGCCTGAAGAACGCGATACACGAGCTCGACGCGGACACCCGGCTTGCGGCGCTTAAAAAAATGTGGGCATTCTCCATCCGCTACATTTCGCCGCTCATCCTCGTGGCCATAATATTGTATTTCGGCGTCTACCGGATGCTGTTCCCTCATTAAAGGACCGGGCGGCGAATGGACCTCCGAACATTGTCGGATGAATCGGGCTATATCGTCACGATAAAAAGCACCTCCACTCGCTCCGCTGTTCGAGCGGGTCTTTCCGTCGATTAAAAACTGGAGGCAGGATGAACAAGTGGATTATTCTCGGGCGTGACAGACTGCTTTCGAGCGGGGTGTTCTCCGTGGAAAGGCTAAGGTGCCGCCACCCTGTAAAGGGCATTGACAATTCCTTTTATCTTCTCGACACCCCGGACTGGATCAACGTCATCGCCATTACCGAAGACGACCGCTTTATAATGGTTCGCCAGCACCGCCTTGGAACCGACGAGTTCACGCTCGAAACTCCAGCCGGCCTCATTAACTCTGGAGAAGAGCCGTTCGCTGCCGCCCTTCGCGAGCTAAGGGAGGAGACCGGGTATTCAGCGGGAGAGATTATCCCGCTAAAGAGCCTCTCGGCGAATCCCGCCATACTCAGCAATTACATCCATTTCTTTCTGGCAACAAACTGCCGGAAAACCGGCGGGCAGGAGCTCGATCCATCCGAGGACATCGATGTAGAGCTGGTAGAAATGGATCGCATACCGGGGATGATAGAAGACGGTTCGATCAACCACACCATTATCGTCACGGCATTCAGCCTTTACTTCATGCATGCGCGGAGGACCCACCCCGGCCCGGGCCATTGACCCAGACTAAACTCCCCCCACGGGGCGGGCGCCCGCGTGAAATCCTTCAATTTTACACTTTCACGCTAAATATCGATTGACAATAAAAAAAATGCCGGTCATCATGTAGCAGATTAGTCTGTGGTGCTCGTTCTGCGGCGGTAATCACCCGGTTCGACACGTGCGCCCTCGGTGGCGCCGTACTCCGGAAGGTCAATCAATCACCGTGCACTAATCGACGGGTACCGGACCTCAGAGCCGGGTACTTTCATGCATCTAATAAACGCGTACCAATAAAAACGGAGGTCGTTATGCTAAAAAGGTTCACTGTATTGATTCTCTGCCTCAGTTTCGCCCTTTTCGTGTCGACTCTGTCCTTTTCGCAGGACCAGCCCGCCGCCACCGAAGAGAAAAAAACCGAGGACATGGCCGGTGACGAGGTCGTGGCGAAGGACGCTGCCGCGGCATCCGCGATCAGCGCCCTCCAGGCGAAGACCTACTACGACGGAGTTACCACCTATGCGAATTCCAAGGTCCTTTTTAAACTGACCACCAAAGACAACGTGATGGCCGAAAAGATCGAATACCGCATAGATGACGGGACCCTGGCGGTCTACCAGGAGCCTTTTGCGATCGATTCCGAAGGGAAGCACATAATAGCCTTCTTCGGCACCGACAAACTCGGTAACAAGGAAGACGAAAAAATGTTCCGCATCACCATTGACAACACGGCCCCCGATATCGCGGTCGCCGCCAGCAGCCCGGTACTCAAAATCGGAGACAGGCTTTACAGCACAAAGAGCGTCAATTTTACAGTCATCGCGAAAGACGCTCTTTCCGGAGTGGATTCGACCCAGTATTCCATTAACGGGCGAGATTATGCCGACTACGTCGCACCGTTCAATATTATCAATGACGGAGAGGTCGAGCTTAAGGCCAAATCCATCGACCGAGTGTCCAATCTTGCCGAGGTTTTCGCCCTTAAGGTGATCGATGACGCCGACGGCAAGGAAGTCGAGCTAAGGGAAGCCTCCATCAAGCTCTTCATCGACAATATCGCACCCAAGGTCAGCATCACCCCCGACAAGGAGCTTGTGCGGAAGGACGCCAAGGCTATTGCGTCCATGGATTATAAATACGCGGTAGCGGCCGAGGACAACGAGTCCGGCGTGGCTTCAATTCTCGTCAGGGTCGACGGCAAGGGAGATTTTATGGCCTACAAGGAGCCGATCTCCTTCGCCACCAACGGCGATCATCTCATCGAGGCCAAGGCGGTGGACAAGATGGGCAACACGTCCAACAGCACCATCCTTTCCGTGTTTGTGGACATCATCCCGCCGCAGACGACCATAGAGACCGTCACCGAGAAATAGGCCGCTTGAAGAGGGACGGGCCGAGGGGTCCGTCCCTTTTTCATCTCAGAACAGTATATCCGAATCCCTCTTGTTCCTTTCCAGAAGATATCGATCGTATGACCTGGCGGACATGGTCCCCTGCTTGATCAGATCGTATATAACCGCCATATTGTAGAGCGCTTCGACAAGGTTTCTGTCCAGCTCATACGCCGCATTGAACGCGTTAAGCGACTGACCGTATCTTTTCGAAAACATGTACGCCATCCCCAGATAAAAGTAGGCCCTGGCCAATCCCTTGTCCAGATCGACCGCCCTTTCCAGGTGATATACCGCCTGCCTTAAAAGGCCCTGTCGGAAGAGGTATGCTTTCCCAAGTCCGTAATGGGCAAGCGAATAATGGGGATTTATTTCCAGCGCTTTTTGGAAACCGGCAATGGCTTCATCGATCCTACCGTTCAGGGCCAGGCGTTCCGCTGACCTGTACAACTCGGTGGAGTTGGGCCCGGGGCGCGTTTCGATCGCGCTCCCGAGAACGAGCAGAGCGAGAAACAGGGGGATGATTCTATCGCGCATCCGGTATCATCTTTCTGAGGTTCTCATAGAGAAACTTATCGATACCCTTGTCGTAATAGACGTATCCCACAAACACGACCCATAGCAGAAGCGTAAGTAGACACATCATCTTCAGCAGGCGCTCCGCCCCCATCTCGTCAGCCTTGTAGAACACGATGACCAACGCCAGCGGCCAGAAGAAAAAAAGGTTTACGAACGCAAGCGCCGTAAGCTCCTTTAGAAAATCTATCGTGACAGGGTACCAATCCCCCGCGAAAGAGGCGTATCCCGAATTGATCTCCTTCCAGAAAAACCATACATAAAACCCGAAAATGAGCGTGGCGACGATTTTCCAAAAAAATTCTATGCGCGGACGAAACCACAGGAAGGCGGTGGCAAGCCCCCAGAGCGCGATAAAGAAGAAAATCGACTTTACGAGCAGCGCTTTTTCCATGACCGGATCAGCCATATCCTTTTAAAACTTTACAATTACCGTTATCGGTAGATAGCATGCCCCAATTGAGTCATAAAATCCTGGATTGTTCACGGACGAAATAATGCACATGTTGGAGGCGCCACGCCACATGCTCCCAGCGCCGGCCGGCTCCCGCTTCTTCCGGCACCCGACGACTCCCGAGGCCGTCGGGATTCTACTGGCAGCCCTCGTCCTTCTCAACGTCATCTCATGCGCGCCCCATACTATCGCAAACCGCTCATTGGACAGGGTCGCCGGCACCGTGCGAATCGTCTCCGACCTCGGCATCGACCCGGCCCCGCTGAGGGAACAATTGGAGTCATCGCTTAGGGATCTTTCGGGCCCGAGCGGGAGTTCCTTTGAGGTTTGCGTTTACGGTTTTTCGCGCGGAAGGGAGCTATTCCGTTACAGCGGAGATGAATCCGCCCAGGTGGAAAGCACCGCGGAGAACATGACCGTGGCCGTGTTGATAAGGGTCACGAAATCTGAAAATACGGCGCGCGTACTGTTTGCCGAAGCCTCCGGCGAGAATGAGGCCCGGCTCTACGAAAATATCACCAAGAAAATCCTGCATCGTCTCGATATGGCAGGAATCGGCCCCGCGCCGGCGCGTTAAGCGAGCTTCCGGGAGGCAAGCAGCCGCGCCACCTTCATCGCCTCCAGCGCGCTCCCACTGGATGCAATGCGCCGCCCCGCGATATCGTAGGCCGTTCCGTGATCCGGTGAGGTGCGGACCATTGAAAGACCTATGGTGACATTGACTCCAGTTTCGAAGGCCAGCATTTTAAAAGGGATCAATCCCTGATCGTGATAGTGGGCTATGACCAGGCCGTATCGCCTCCAGCGATCGGGAAGAAAGAGGGTATCCGCCGCCATTGGCCCTTCCACGTCAATCCCCGCACAACGAGCCAGCCTGACAGCTTCGGCTGTTATCGATGAATCAAAATGTCCGATGGCGCCGTCGTCCCCGCAATGGGGGTCGAGGCCGGTCACTCCTATTCGAGGCGCTCGCTCATCTATGATGCTAACCGCCTCCCATCCCGCGCGTATGGTCCCCAGGATTCGCTCCACGCTTATGGCGGCCGTCACCTCCGCTATTGGAATATGGGTTGTAACGAGGAGCACCCTGTAATCGCACGAGAACATCATCATCTTCGGATCGTTTTCCCCGATGGCATCCGCTATGTACTCGGTGTGTCCGGTGAAACCGCAGCCGGTCTTTTCTATAAAGCCCTTGTTGACCGGACCGGTGACAAGTGCGTCGATCAGCCCCTGTCTCCAGAGGCCGATCCCGGCGTCGATATACGCCTTCGATTCATGGCCTGTTTCGACGCTACCGCGGCCGGGAACCGGATCCTCCCGGCTACCCCCTACATCGATCAGATATTTTGCGCCGCGATGAAAATTTCCGGCGGCGACGTCCTCCGCCCTCAGGCGTTCATATCCGGCCGCCAGGTCGCCATACCAACGGTCCACAACCGAACTGCGGCCGATAATTATCGGAATTATGGAAGGGTCTTCAATTCTATTTGCGGCGCCAAGCATCACCTCGGGGCCTATGCCGGCGGGATCGCCCAGGGTTACACCCAGGCGGATGTCAGTCCTTGCCAAGAAACTCCTCGGGGATTATCTTGTTCTTCTCGTACTCCGCCTCGATAAGGTCCTTGGCCGAGGATTTAAGGTCGTTGGAGATATTGCAGCGGCCTTCGAGTATGACTCCGTTCTGGATGATGAGTTCCGGTGTTTTAATATCTCCGAATATTTTCGCGGTGGGCATGAGAAGCACGCGGTTTGAAGCGTTGATATTGCCGATAATGAGCCCCTCCACTATGACGGATACCGCGTTGATGTTGGTCTTGACCTTGCCTGTGGGACCTATATATAGCTGATCAGCCTGGAGGTATTTTCCCTCGAATCTGCCGTCAACCCTGAGCGATCCGTTTATCAGAAACCTTCCGGTGAAATAGGAATTCTCACCGATCAGATTGTTCGCGATATCGCCTCCGATCTTCGTTAAGGCCATTGCATTCCCTTTCCTGTTGTTCAGATTTATTGCTTCCCGCTTCGTACGGCCGGCAAATCCTGTCGACTGGCCGGAAGTTACAATACGGCCGAACAGAAAATTGTCAACAGCAATTATTCCGTCCCGATGTTTTTGTTCAACGAGGCTTCTCGATTTTTCTGATCTCGGGGAGGTTTATCACCTCCATGGCCTTGTCGACAAAAAGCTTGAGGCGTTTGAGGGCCTCGATTACCGTAAAGCCGGCGAAGGTATGGTAAGCCTCGAAATCCTCATAGACGACGAGATCATCATGGTTGAGAACCATGGCCCCCCCAAATTCCGCGTCCGAAATAAGCCCGGCGATAAAATCCCCGGTCTCCTTGAAAAAATCGTAAAGATCGAAGAGAAACACCCTCCCCTGCTTTACGCGCATCATCTGCAGTTGCCCGACATATTCCGGCGATCTCGAACGGGCTATATCCGATATCGTCTGCTCGAAAATATTAAGAGACCTGCCGCATTGTTCGAGCTTCCGGTATAAGGCGTCGCGTGTGCCGGAATTCGAGAAATCGAGCCTCGTATGCTGGTCCGAGACCACACCCCAGATCCGTTCGCTGAAATGCCTGAAGATGCTTGCGGCCCTGTTGATCTCCTCGTCGCTCGAATACGGGGAAATCCGTTCGAACTGAACATCCGAAAGGGCCTCGCCGGCGTCCTTGTCCGGTTCGTCTGAAGCGTGACGCGCAAGCATTATTTCCGAATAGATGGCGTCCTCCAGCTCCTTTAATACGGCAGAAGGATACATTTCCTGCAGGGATTTTCGAAGTTCCCCCAGGTCGTTTTTTACCCGGGCGCGCTGCTTTGGATCGGAGCTGGTCTTGTATACGCCCTCGAGCAGTTTGATCGACTTGACAATCTTTAAGGCCTTTTCCTTTTTTTCGTCCATACCATCCCCGGACACGTGTAACGGATCAGTTTCCGGCCTGATTGTTCCGTTTATAACATTTGCGTCAATCCTGTTCAACAAGAAAATTTTTCCACACCCCCACTCGTCCCGAAAGGCACCCGCCGGTTCCTTGAAGAAGCCCGACTCCGAATTATGTCCTATTGTAATTTACTACCGGAAAGGGCCGATTCGACCGATAATCAAGAGGAATACCATTATCGCACGGGGAAAGCGATCACTGTATGTTTCAGCATCTCACCGTCATTAGGCGCCATGTCCGTTCCACATTAATTCTGTCCATCCTATGGCT
Source organism: Spirochaetes bacterium ADurb.BinA120 (assembly GCA_002069125.1). GTDB lineage: Bacteria > Spirochaetota > UBA4802 > UBA4802 > UBA5368 > MVZN01. The sequence continues at coordinate 4,491 of MVZN01000064.1, read as the reverse complement.
CTTCCTCGATGGCGCGGCCTTTGCCGGTATAAAAACCATCGACTCCCTGGAATTCGGCGGAGAGGCGATAAAGGCATTGAGGGACGACATACGACAATCCATTTATGTCGTTAAAAGCGGACGGGACCCGGAAGCCCTCCCGGGGCTCGTTTTCTATCGCTACAGGGTGAAGTCCCAGGACACCTTCTGGACCATTCTCGCCCGAACCTCCCAGAACATCGATACGCTTATGACGGTTAACGGCCTTTCCTCTCCCGGCCAGATGGAGACCGGCAGGGACATCTATATACCGAACATGCGGGGAATTATCTATCGTCTTAAAAAAGAGGACAACATCGTGTCCGTCTCCTCATCCTTTCAGGTGGGGGCCGAATACATAAAGAAAGCCAACAACGGCTTCATCGCAAACAGCGGCTATATTTTCATACCCTGCGCCTCGGTTTCGGGTATCGAGCGCTCGATGTTTCTTGGCACCGGGTTCATTCACCCCCTGCGTATCGGCGTAACAACCTCGGGCTTCGGAACACGGAGGGACCCATTCAGCGACAGGCTGCAATTCCACAGGGGGATAGACATAGCATGTCCCCGTGGTTCGAAGGTCCACGCCGCGCGTGACGGCAGGGTGGTTTTTACCGGTTATCAGGGTGGATACGGATTGCTGGTCGTGGTTCGTCACTCACACGAGTATTACACGTACTACGGCCATCTTAGTAAAATATTGGTAAAGAACGGCGATGTTGTCAATATGCGCGATCCGATCGCCCTCTCAGGCAACACCGGGCGGACCACCGGGCCGCACCTGCATTTTGAGGTAAGAAGAGGCGGGACCGCGGTGAATCCCGGAATCCTGTTCCGCTGAGCGCTCCCTGCCGGACCCTGGTTTACACTGACTCGACGCTGTCCAGAAGCGTATCGAGATCGTCGCCGTCTTCGGGATACTCCGCCGTCAGGTAAACCAGCATCAGTTGCATTTCCCTTTTTTTCAACGATTGCGTTATTTCGTTACGTATGCTGTTCGCGAGCGGTATCGCGAATTTCTTGTTCTTGCCGGGCAAGACCAGGAGGAATCTGCTTCTGTCAAATCTGATTGAAAAATCGGAATCCGACAGCCGCGCGACAATCACACGTTCGCAGCGCGATAAAAGTTCACCCGCCTCTACCGCTCCATAAAGGTTATTGAAGCGTTTGAAATTCTTGATGGAAAAATGAACCAGAGTTATCGGCACCCCAACGCTTCTCGCGTGCTCGAAGGCCATTGAGACACGCCGCATTTGCGGTTCAACCGCATCGATGAACCTTCGGCTCGCGGCGTCAGCATCCAGGATCTCCCGCAAACTTGGCACGATCACGCCGGAATATCTTTCCAGAAAAACTGCGGCATTTTTAGCCTCGGTCGTGTCCGAAAGCCTGAACGCCCCGACAAAGCCCTTTAGATCACCACCTACGCAGTATGGATCGATGTAAAAAACATTCATTCTTCTAAGCTGCGCCTCGCTGAACGCCGACTGGACGGAATCGAATGGGGACAGGTCCTCTATGCGCAAAGGCCTTTTCCCTTCCTTAAGCCTGACCGCCAGGGGATGGTCCATGGCTATCCTGAACGAGGAGGTGTCGATATCAGGCGAATTTGCCGCATCCTGTATCATGGGAACATAGGCCTTCTCCTTTTCATCCTTTAGGAAAACGGCGAATGACTCTACACCCGCCTGCCGCATCAATGCCACGCTCAGAGTCTCAGCGGATCTAATATCCGCGTGGGCGAGCAGTTCCGTTCTGAATTCGTCAATTCGTTTCCAGAGGGCCGCTTCCGAGCCGTATCGCCGCGCTTCCTCTTCGGTAGTTTCTATCGCGTTTATTCTCCAGAGGGCTACAGCCGCTATCTCGCAGATCGAAAGTATGAAATCCTTCTCCGCATCCGTGTAATCGCCGATTGTGATTTTCTCGCCCAGCGCCACCGCGCCGAAAATGTTCTGATCATACGACAGGGGCGAAATCAGCCGCGCGTCGATAGAGACGAACTTGAAATATTCATCGGCGTGCTCGATCGTACTCTTATAGACGTCGAGGTCGATTATCTCCCGGCGTTTGAATATATTCCCCAGTATTCCGGCGGAAGTATCGAACAACATGGTCGGATTCTTGATTGAGATGCCCCTGAAATCGGCTATAAACCATCGTTTTGGGTCGGCCGGATCCGGGATAAGTATTGATGAGGAGGACACCCCTATCTGCCCCATGATGGAAAATAATAGGACATCATAAAGCCCGGCTCTGGTTTCGGCCTTCACGATTTCCTTTCCTATTTCGTACAGCACCATGAAATCATGAAAGCGTTTCTCCCCGGGCCGGGAACGATCGACACGATCCACAATCTCTTCGAGTACACGTCCCGCGTCTCCAGGCCGCTCCTTTGGCTTGATCTCTCCGGCTTCTTCCGTGATGTCGATAAAGGGTTCTTCCTCGTATCCCTCCGAAATCCCCGTGCCCGGCGCATTCTCCGGCAACTCTCCGATTCCAACCGGTTTGGCCGGAGTGGTCTCCTCCACATAAGCGCCCTCATCCTTCAGTGGGGGCGGAATGTCTTCCGGCCCCAACGGGTCCGGTGACGCGCCCCCATTCTCCCCGGCGTTGGTGGGGATGATGACCACTGGTTCCTCGTGAAGCGAAAAATCCTCATCGGCCGGACCCTCTGCCGGTCCGACAAACTCCTCCGGAGTGGCGCCGGTTTCCCTTGAGGGCCCTGCGTCACCCTCGGGGGGCAACTCGAAGAGATCGTTATCCTTCAGTTCGAAGAAATCCGTCTCCTGCCGTGTGTCCGGCCCCGTTGCTCCTCCGGCGGCGATCTCCGGTGCGTCCTCGATGAATTCCGTCTCGGCCGGTCCCTGTATCCGGTCAATCAGGGTGTCCTGCCCCTTGGCGTTCATTTCCTTTTTATACTGAAGAGCCTTTTCAAGGAGTCCCATGTCATACACCAAGATCGATCATGACTTTCGAATACAGGTCGAAATATTCGGATTTCGCGAAATTTTTAATCACATCCTCCGGCAGTTTTTCGAAGAGTCCGTCGAGATATTTCAGGAGCTTGCGCATTATGTCCCTCTTTCCTTCCGGCATCGTTTCGACAAAACGTTCGATATCCCCGCCGTTTTCGATGATAATAACACTGTCACTGATGTTCGGGAGACCCTCGTCCGGGGCAATACGGCGCTTCCCTCGGATTTTCTCCAGCCTCCCGCGAAGCTCGTCCACCGATTCCTCGTAAACAAGCGCCGTCCCGGAGGAAACATCCTCCTCGATGCTCCTTCGCTCCTCTTCGAAGATGCCGCCTTTTTTCGCGACGATGTACGTACATTTCTTCAGAATATCGAGATCCGAAACAGGCTGGTCCATCCCGGACTGAGCCGATGCGAGGAGATCGTCGATATCCAGTTTATCATACTCTTTCAAGAAACTGCCCTGTTCGATGGACCCGAGTTCGCCCATATCGAGCCCGAGAAGCTCCACCGCAGTGGAAACAGCCCTCTCGCCGCTCCCGCCCGCAAGGTCGTCTATGGCCCCGATGTAACTTCCGTAATCCTCGGCGGCAAAGGCGTTATCTATAATGTCGAGCTCATCATCTTTAAAGGAATATTCACCCTCCATATCGATGAGCAGGTCCTCAAATGCCGGAGTCTGCCCTTTCATAACGCTCGCGATTCTGTCGCGGTCTTCCGTGACATCCGCCTCAGACAGCAGCTTGGCCTCGCCCTCTATGATTTCGACGATCTGAGACGTCAATCTTTCAAGATCTGTTACCTCAAAGATGGCGGTTTTTTCTTCCAGCTCCTTGTCTACAAGGCCGTCATCTATGAATACCGCACGCCCGTGCTCCGGTTCTATCCTGAGCAAGGCATCGGGAATTTTCTCGCGAACGATCCTCGATACCGGCCTGGCCGGCGGGGGTTCCAGGCGCGGAGGAGGAGTGTGCCCGATATCGGTCGCCGGTTTCGGATGCGCACTGACATCCTCCCTGACCGGAACATCCTCAATTCCGAAAGTAAGCACCTCACCGTCTTCATCAATATCTATGGCCCGAATCTCGCTTCCAACCGCCTTTCGGGCCGGGGGTGTCTCAATCCGCGGCTCTTCGAAAGCTGATCGATATCAATAAGTATGTAACAGAAAAAACAGGCCTCCCGACCCTTAACGATATCCTGAAAGAGCTCGCCAAACCGGGCCGGGATCCCCGCAGTTCATTTGAGCAGTTTGCCTTCGCCGAGGGGGTCGAAAAGCTCGAAGATCTCACGGCCGGCATGAAGCTGCCGGGCATCGTTACGAACGTGACGGCATTCGGCGCCTTCGTGGATATCGGCGTCCATCAGGACGGCCTCGTCCACATGAGCGAGCTTTCCGATCATTACGTAAGTGATCCGAATCGAGTCGTCAAAGTGCATCAAAAAGTCCAGGTCACCGTGCTCTCGATCGATCTTGATAGAAAGAGGATATCTCTGT
>MVZN01000063.1 GCA_002069125.1 Spirochaetes bacterium ADurb.BinA120 | reverse complement strand
AGGGAGGGCCCGCTCCAGATGCAGGTGAGCACCATCGCCTACTCGGAATACGTGGGGCGCATCGCGATAGGCCGCGTATTTCGCGGCTATATAGAACAAAACGATCAGGTTGTCCTTCTCGGCCGAGACGGCTCATCCCAAAAATCGACAGTGCGCGAGCTCTACACCTTCGAGGGACTCGGCCGCACCCGCGTCGAGCGGGCCGACTGCGGCGACATCTGCGCAATCGTCGGCCTCGAGGGCGTGGAGATAGGCGATACCGTGGCGGACGCGGAAAGCCCCGAACCCCTTCCCTTAATACGCGTGGACGGGCCGACCATGAGCATGCTCTTTCTTGCAAACAACTCCCCATTCTATGGCGAGGAGGGCCGCTACGTTACGGGCAGGCATCTGCGCGAACGGCTTCTCCGCGAAACCGAAAGCAATGTGGCACTCCGCATGGAAGAGGCGCCCGGAACCGAAGGCTTCAAGGTGTACGGAAGGGGCATATTACACCTTTCCATCCTTATCGAAAACATGCGCCGTGAGGGCTACGAATTTCAGGTGGGGCAGCCCCGCGTCATTTTCAAGGAGATCGACGGACAAAAGTCCGAACCCGTCGAGACGCTGATAGTCGACGTGCCCTCCGAAAGCGCGGGAAAGGCGATAGAGGCGGTGAGCAAAAAACGTGGCGAGCTCAGGCGGATGGATACCTTAGGCGGCCGGCAGCGCCTGGAGTTTTCCATACCCTCGCGCGGGCTCATCGGGCTTCGCACCCGTCTGCTCAACCTGAGCGCGGGCGAGGCGGTCATGCACCATCGCTTCCATCAATACGAGCCGTTCAAGGGGCCCATCCCGCACCGCACAAACGGCGTGCTCATCTCCATGCAGGATGGCGAGGCCGTGTCATACGCGCTCGACGGCCTCCAGTCCAGAGGGCGCTTCTTTATCGGCCCTGGCGAACGGGTCTACGAGGGACAGGTTGTCGGCGAGAACAATAGGGAGGGCGACCTGGTCTTAAACGTGCAGAAGACCAAAAAGCTAACCAATATGCGCGCGGCCGGAAGCGAGGACGCCATCCGGCTTGTGCCGCCCGTGCGTTTTTCGCTCGAAGAGGCGCTTGAATTCATTAACGAGGACGAGCTTGTGGAGATCACTCCGCGTTCCATGCGCATGCGAAAGACCATCCTCGACGAAAACAGGCGCAAGAAGGATGAAAACCTCAGGCGCGGACTGGAGATCAGCGCAGCGGGCTGCTGAAGACCGCCGTATTTCCGGCCCTGTCCGAGCACCTTAAAAACAGGTGGTGCAGCCCTTCGTCGAAGGCCGAAAGGGGCAGCGCGGCCTCCACCCATCGTCGGTCGTTGTCGTAGGCGCAGGGGACGCGCTCCCCGTCGAACATGCATTCAATAGACGGCTCATAGAGGCGCGACAGGCCGTCGTATATTTCTAAGCGCAGTTTTCGCAGAAGCCCGTCGTCCTCCATAAACTCATGCGTCGGAGGTATGCTAATTACGGGCGGGGCCGTGTCGCGAAGGAGCGCGTAGTACCCCCCGGACGTTCCCTTTGCACGGTATTCCCCGGCCTGCGCGTTATACGTCGTTATAAGCGGACGCGGCGGCCTTCCCTCGTAAAAATGATACAGCATTGAATTCTTTTCCCGCAGCCCCTTTATGGAGACATCAACCGGGGCGTCGAACACCAGGTCGAAGGGCCACAGGGCCGCCACAGAGAGGATATCGGCCTCATTAAGGGCCCCGAGGCCACGGACGGCAGCGGCCTCCGCCGGCGAGAGCGTGGCAAGCCTCAGGGCGGAATCGTAGCCGAGGGAGCCCCTGTTAAGCCGGACCTTAACTGCGCCTCCGGCGGCCGTAAGCGTTAGCGGCCCGCCCCTTCGCACCCTTGTCCATTCGGGCGAATCATCGGCCGGCGCGTCCCACTTAATCAGCACATCCACCGCCGAGGAGTTGCCGGCAGCGTCGGCCGTTACTATCTTCAATTTTTTGGGCCCGCCGGCAGGTAGAATGTAGCCGTCTCCATCCTGCCCTATGCCGCTAAATCCGTTGCCCGCTCTTTTGCAAAGAAAATGCGTGTACGTCACGGCTCCGTCTATTGTCGATTTGGATATGTCGTAGACCATGCGCCCGTAGCGCAGGTCCGAATATCGTATAAGGTCGAAGCGGACCGAGTAGATGCGGCGCTCGCCCTCGTGGACTTCCATTCCATGGACCGCCACCCTGTTGGGGGAATTGACCCTGTCGTAACAGGAGAGCTTCAAGAAGGCCCTCGCGCCCGGAGGACAATGGACCGACGTCTCCAGCGGCCTGTAGCCCCTCCAGCCCTTTTGTATAACATACTCTCGCTCGCACACCGTGGCGCCGTCCTTCTCTACGCATACGAAAAGCCTGTCCAATACCGGCGGCTCGGAGTCGCCTACCCGGTGAAAGGCGAGCGGATTGAGATAGCCCTCGCCGGAGCGCAACTCGTAATGCAGATGCGGCGGGCCGCTTCCCGTCTCGCCTGTATACGCTATCACCTGCCCGCCATCGAAAAGGGGCGCCGTGTTTTTAAAGCGAAAATCGATATCGTCGGAATTGTACAGCAGCTTCAATATCTCAACGAAGCTGTTGAGCCTCTCCTTCCCCTCGCCGAAGGAATTCAGGTGGCCGTACACCGATTCCACCCCATCGTGCGAAAGAAAAAGGGCGTTCCCGTAGCCCACGGGTTTCGATATCACCCTCACTACCCTTCCTCGCGCGGGAGCGTACACCGGATGCCCGTTAAGCCCACGAGTGCGTATATCGAGCCCCGTGTGGAGCGTGCGTCCGCGTACCTCGCCCAGCGTGGCCGAAAGCTGATCGAGCCCCTTAAGCGGCCAGCTCAGTTCCTTTTGCGTTCCTGCGGCTATCGAGATGGCCGCCGCCGCGGAGGCGAGAACGGCGAAAGCCGCGAAACCGGTTGCTTTTCTACGGGCAGACATGCGAAACGTGCAAATCCTCCATAACGGTTTATAAGCGCCGTTAAGGCCGGCGCGCCGAGACATCATGCCGCTCTTTACTGGAAATTCAAGTATAAATGGTAGTGCTCATTTTCGCTCTCCAACGCCTTTACCGCCCGGACCTCCTTTTTCATAATTGACATAATCGCGGGAAGGCGAAATAAAAAGGTTCGTGAAAAATCGGAGATGGCGAATCCGGATTTTCGAAAGGGACAGTAGCCCTGTGCATGGAGGTGATGATATGGACCGCAAAACGGCGCTCATCGTAGGGGCCACCGGCCTTGTCGGAGGGCATGTGCTTAGGCTGCTCCTCGAAAATGCCGGCTACGGCACGGTAAAGGCGCTCGTGCGCCGAACCACGGGAATAAAGCACCCGAAGCTTTCGGAACACTTGGTAAACTTCGACGACCCAAAGAGCCTTGCGGCCATCGCCTCCGCCGACGACGTCTTCTGCTGCCTTGGGACCACGATCAAAAAGGCGAAAACACGCGAGGCCTTTTTCAGGGTAGATTTCACCTATCCGGTGCTCGTGGCCAAGACCTGCGAGGCCGCCGGCGCCGGCCAATTTCTCATCGTGACCGCGCTTGGGGCGAATCCGCGTTCGTCGATTTTCTATAACCGCGTCAAAGGCGAGGTGGAGGAGGCCATACGCGACATCGGCTTTAAAGCGGCGCACATCTTCCGCCCGTCGCTCCTTCTAGGGAAAAGGAGCGAAAAGCGGGTGATGGAGGGGCTCGGCGGGGCCGTCTTCCGGGTCATCGCGCCTTTAATGCGCGGCCCGCTCGACAAATACCGCCCCGTAGAGGCGGCGGACGTGGCCAGGGCCATGGTTACGACCGCGCTTTCGGGCCGAAAGTCCGCCGTGTACGAATCGCACCAGATCCGGCAAATCGCGCGGGGGTGCTGACCCCCCGCGCCGTCTACAGTGAGCGCGTCATCTCGCGCAACATCCCCTCGCCCATCTGCAAGTACTCGAGGAGCTTTTTCGCGGTCACCTTCCCATTGCCCGCCAGGATGATCCTGGTCGCCATGTTGTACTTGCGGCGCATGTGCTGTATGGTCGCGATGCTGCACTTGAAGCGCTTGGCGAGCTCCCAGTCCCTGGTGATGTATTTTCCGTTTTTGCCCTTCGCGTTGAGCTCTATGAACTTCTGAATGCGCTTCTCCGTCCATTCGATGCTCTGGCCGCCGCTGTAATCGTGCTCGTGCAGCCGGGCCAGCACCCGCTCGGCCCCGCCCTCCCCCTTGCGCGCCTTCCAGTAAGGATGCCGGTTTCGCGCATATTCGATATCCGCCGACTGATATCCGGTCTTTCTCAGCCACAGCCTGGCGATGAAGGCCTTCCTGCCCCTGGGTATGTCCACTTTAAGAGATCGATCGATGAAATCGTCCGGGGTCTTCGAACTGAAGAGTTTCAATTCTTCTTTGGATAAATCCGGCTTCATAGGAACCTCCATACTGGCTTTGTATTTAAAAATTGTTTTGAATGGATGGGGCCGCCGCCCTGTCCCGTATCTATCCGCGCTTCCTCCGCGCCTGGCGGTGGAAGGCCGGCGTTTCCTCGGGCTTGCGACGGTTCCCCTTTCTATTGTAAATCGTTCATAATGTCCAAATACAGGGAAGCAGGCGCTCCAGCACCCCAAGAACCGTATTTTCCATTATGAAATGTGCGCCCTTCGTCGTGACCGTCCGGTGCTCCATACCTCTTTTCCGCGCACGCCCGCCGTCGGCGGTCCTGCGCGGCCGTATACGTATAACACCACAGTGCACGGCGTTCGTCCAGCGACACACACGGCAATCCCGCAATGGGGATATTTTACCACATGCCCCTGTAATTGTCCACACAGAAAACAAAAAATTGCGCGTGTCGTACGCAATACGCTTCTCCGGATTCATGCGAAATACAAAGATGCGCCTTTCCAGAATGCCCGGCAAGGAAGAGAAAAATAAAAATGAGAGTTGGATGATGGTCGCGTTATACTTCTCCCGCTCGCGCCCATACGCAGGAAGAAATGACAGTGTTCAATGTGCCGCAACCTTCACGCCCGGATTTATTGAAAGCCCTCGAAGAAATAGGCGAAATAGCCGAATCGGAAGAGCGACCCGGTCGCAACTGATCGGGCCGCTCTTCGAAAAGGGGGCCTATGCCTGGGCCCTCACCAGCAGGGTGTCACAGACCGAATCCCGGGCCAGTTTTTCCGACAGATGCCCGAACAGCCGTCCACCCAGCCCGTGGCGCTCCTCTCTGGCCGCTACGAGAAGATCGATGTTCTTCTCGCGCTCCTCGTTTAAGATCTCCTCACGGGCGTCCCCGAAACGCACCGCCGTTTGGATGGGAACGCGGAGGCGTTTCCTGATTCTGTTCGCCTCCTCGGCGAGCCTGCCCCTCGCGCCTTTATCGATCCGTTCCCTCGCGGCCTCCATCTCCTCATACGTCATGCAGTAATCGGCCGCACACTGCCTTAACTCCTCGGCCACGTGCAAAAGGTGAAGCCTGGCGTGGAACCTGGCGGCCAGCTGGGCGCCTTCCTCGAGCGCGGCGGCCGAATCCTTCGAAAAATCGGTCGCAACCAGTATATTCTTTGGCCGAAACATGTTGTGCCTCCGCACATTGAATAGTTATCAAACCCTACTAAAATAGTAATGTATTATGGTGGAAAAGTCAAAAAAAATGTGGAGCGATGTATCGGATCGGATAAAAAAATTGCCGATCGCCCCGGAAGAGAATCCGGACTACCTCTCCAGCCATTCGAGCTCGGCTACAGCCGCCTCACCCGAGGTGATTGTGGCAGCCCAGGGCCATCCCGCCGATGTGATATACCATTTCCCTCCGGCCTGGACATACTCGGGGGCGTGGGCCCGCAGCTTCGCAACAAGCGACGAAGGGCGCTTAAGGCCACGATACACGCCGAAGGAATAGGGGTTCGCGCTCTGCATCACGAGCGTGTCGTTGTAGGATTCTTTTCCCGGCCATATTTTAAGCGTCAGCATAATCGGGTTCCAGAAAAAGGAGCCGTTGTTATAGGAAAACGACAGATAGTACCGTCCCCGGTAGTTCATTACGAAAGGGGACTCCGTGGATGCCTGGGCCCCGGCGAGTTCCGCGCCGTATGCCATGGACAGGGCCGGGCGTATATATTGCCAGCGCCGGAGATCGAACGACTGGTACACGTCTACCGAGGAGTAGTAGCCGTCGCGCGCCGTCGCGTACATCAGCCACTGCCCGTCGGCGACTCGAAGGACCATGGGGTCGCGAAACTGGGGATTACGCGGCAGAAAGGAGAGCCCGGGCTCGTCCTTCCACGTACGCCCGTCATCACTCACGGCGCAATAGGCGCGGTGGGGCGAGTACCACATGTAAAACCGGTCATGACGCACCACGTGCGGGGCCCAGGCCAGGTGTCCGTAATCCGCAACCGGGGCCTCCTCCCTCATTGTCTCCCCCTCCGGCGGAGGAAATCGGTTCGAAGACGCGTGAGCGAAATATTTTTCCTTCGAGTAGTCGCCCTCTCCAAAGGCCGTAATGCCCGCCAGGCGCCATACGCCCTCCCGGTCCCGAAAGATGGCGTGATCGTTCACGTAATCGCCGTAACGCGCAGGCCTGAAGAGCGGCCGCCACGATGAGGATATGCGCGGCTTATACACAGGACCGGGCCTTAGGTTCTCGGCGCGCACGTCGGTCCTCGCGTCGAAGGCGCCGTTTTCGGAGCGAACGCGAAGCCTGTACAAGCTCCCCGGCTCGACATCCTCCATTAGATAGCTCCCGTAACGGGTCACACCCAGAAGCGTATCGCCGTTGGCATCAGTTCGGTACACATAATACATGTCACGCTCCGGGTGCGCGATCCATCCGAGATGGATCCAGCCGGGCCCGCTGGCGCTTTTAAGCCCTATTTCGCGCTGGAGTGCCGGCACGCTCTCCCGCGGTATCGAGGAATAGAAATCGGTCTTCGCCGGCAGGTCTATTATCATGCGCACGACTATTTCCAGGACGAATAAAAGGGCGATTATGCCCACGACCACCGAAAGCAGAATTTTGGGATAAGCTCGTCCCCTGACCGGCTTCATCGCTCGCACCTCCTCTGCCAAATCTCGCTTTAAAAGCCTAAGCCCGGCGCAGAATTTGTAAAGCATTATTGAAAATCTCCCTAACCCCGGGAGGGCGCGGGAGAGCGCAAATGTACGTCATGCACACTGAGTCGAGCGCCGTAGAGGGCCGTTCTATAGACTTGGCGTCTCGGCATGCGTAAATATCCTTATAATTTCCAAGTCCTTGCCTTCGGCCTTCCGCCTCTGGCCCCGGGAGGGAAGAGGATCAAACGGGGAAGTGCGTTTTGATCAAGGTAAAATATATAAATTTATATTGACAATATTATATGTTTGTCTTATGTCGGACCCATCAGGGAGAGGCCCACGGGCCGGCCCCTTCGAAGGTGCGACCGTTCCACATGCATCCGCATAAAGACACGAGGAGGTTGCCATGAAAAAAATATGGCATGAATGGTATGATAAGCAGGTGCCTCATTCGATCCACTACCCGCCCGCGCCCCTTAAGGATTTCTTCAACTATCACGCCGCCCAAACCCCCGACAAGCCCTATCTCATCATAAACGACATCACCCTTAGTTACGCCCAGAGCAACGGCATGGCCAGGCGACTCGCCAACGCGCTCCTCGGCATGGGCGTAAAGAAAGGGGACAGAATCGCCCTTATGGCCCCTAACGTCCCCCAGTACGTCATCGCCCTCCAGGCCTGCTTCAAGATAGGCGCCATCGTCGTGCCGGTAAATCCGCTGGCAACCCCGCCCGAAATCACGCATCAGTTGAACGACAGCGGGGCGGAAACCATGGTGGTGATGGCGGTCTTCGCCGGCGGTCCGGTCGGCATACTCAAGTCGGCCGTATCACCGCTGAAACGCCTCATCGCCTTCCAGGTAAAGAGCATGCCGGTGGAGGTGGAGAAGGCCGAGGGCGTGTACGATTTCGACGCTCTCATCGGCTCGGCGAAGGATTTCGAACCGGACATCGAGGTCGCATGGAACGACACGGCACTTTTACAGTACACCGGAGGAACCACTGGCGTCTCGAAGGGATGCAGGCTTTCCAACTTCAACCTCGCATCCATAGCGTATCAGGATGTCGGCTGGTTCGCGCCGCTGTTCAAGCCGGGGGAGCTTCGCACACTCGCGGCTATCCCCGTTTATCACATCTTCGGATTCAACTGCAACGTCAATGTCAATCTGGCTAACGGCGGCACCATCATACTGGTTCCCCAGCCCACGCCCGACAACATAATCGAGGCCATCAACAAACATGAGCCGAATTTCTTCGCCGCGGTGCCCACAATGATCATAGGGCTCAATCAGCATCCCGATACGCCGAAATCGAAGATCCGCTCCATCCGCGGCATGATCTCCGGGTCCTCGCCGCTTGCGGTCGAGGCCATGAAGACCTTCGAGGAGCTTTCGGGCGCGGCCATCATTGAGGGCTACGGGCTATCCGAGACGTCTAACGTACTGACATGCAACCCGCTCTTTACGAAGCGCAAGCCCGGCAGCGTCGGACTCCCCTGGCCGGACAACGATATCAGGATAGTCGACCTCGACACCGGAACGAAGGAACTTGAGCCCGGCGAGGCGGGCGAGCTTATAGCCAAAGGACCCACAATTATGTCCGAGTACTGGAATAACGAGGACGAAACCGCAATCGCGATGCGCGACGGTTGGCTGTATACCGGCGACATCGCCTACATGGATGAAGAGGGTTACATCTTCATCGTCGACCGCAAGAAGGACATGATCCTCTCGAGCGGGTTCAACGTGTACCCGCGCGATATCGACGAGGCCATGTACACGCACCCCGGGGTTCTGCGGGCGTGTGCGGTAGGGGTGCCGGACGAAAAGCGCGGAGAGTCGGTAAAGGTGTTCATCGTTCCGAAGCCCGGAGAGAGCCTTACGGCGGAGGAGGTGATAGCCCACTGCCGGGAGCGCCTTTCGGCTTACAAGGTCCCGCGCTTCGTCGAATTCCTCGACGATCTGCCGCTTACGGCCATCGGCAAGCCCGACCGCAAGATCCTAAGGCAGCGCGAGATGGAGAAGCGCGGGAAATAGGCGGTGCGGTTTAGGTGACGGCCATGCGGCCGTCACCTAAACAAACGCTTACAAAGCCGAAACCGATACAGAGAGCGCCGTACAGCCGGCAGGCCAGCGGCCTAAGGCCGTTCCAGCCTGTGCTGCCCGCCGAAACGCCCTCCTCTTCCATGACCGTGCCCCGGCGCGGCCCCGTCTATATACGAAGCCTTGATCCGTTCATGCGCGTCGTGCACCCATACTGCCGGCGGGAGCCTGAATGCCGAGAGTAAAAAAAGCAGAAGCGCCAGGACCGCTATCAAGGCGAACAGCCCCTGCGGCCGGGAATTTCCTCCGGATTTGTTGACGGCGTACCTCGCGAACACCGTCCAGTTGAGGACGAGGTGTACAAGCGAGAAAAGCACAAAAATCACGGCAAAGAGAAGATGCACCGCCTCCCAGGAATCCTTGCCGATGCCCAAAAAGACCCATCCGGTGCTCTCGGCCACACGACATGGCGGCGCCACATACAGGGCCACTCCCGAAATCAGCAAAAAGAGCATGGCAAAGGCCGAGCATGCGGAAAATACGGCGCGCCTGCTCGTTGCACCGTCGTTATTGCCCATGAATATACCCCTTGTCCATTATAATTGGCGCACCATATCGGCGCCCAATCCATCATCCCCGGAGTTCCCGGCAACTGATGGATTGGAGGGCGCGATGCCCGGAATCCTATTTCTCCCTCGGGAAGGGCCAGGCGGCTATACCGCCCTCCATCACCTTCACGTTCTTCCAGCCCCTGCCCTCCAGCACCCGGGCCGCCTCGTAGCCTCTAAGGGATATCTTGCAGTAGCAGATTATCTCCGCGTTCTTGTCCTCCGGAAGCTCGTTCAGCCTGTTGCGAAGCGCACCGATTGGGATAAGCCTCTCGCCCACGCCCAGGCGCATCTGCTCGTATTCGTCGGGGCCCCGCGCGTCCAGAATGAAGGGAGCGGCGCCGCCATCCAGCCTCTTCTTCAAATCGGAGCACGAGACTCCCTTCATCCTTCCCTTTAGCTTGTTCTGCATTATATGGGCCGTGGCTATGGAATGATCTATCGCCAGGGAGAAAGGCGGAGCGTACGGCAGATCGGCGTTAATCATGTCGTCCACCGTCAGCCTCCCTTTTATCGCCATGGCCCATGTGGCAAGCTGTTTGCTTACGTCCCCCGGCCCCACGCACTGGGCGCCGAGGATCCTTCCGTTCGACCGCTCCACCACCAGTTTGGTGACCAAAAGAAGTCCGGTCATAAATCCGGGCTTGTCCGGGCTCGCGTTTATGACCGTCTCGATGTCCGTATAGCCCTGGGCACTTGCGGCCTTTTCCGAAAGGCCGGTAGAGCCCGCGGCGAAATCGAAGACCTTGCAGATGCCGGTTTGAATGGTGCCCGGAAAGGTGGCGCTATTGCCGGCCGCCGCGTTTTCGCCGGCGACGCGGCCCTGCAGGTTGGCCAGGTCGCCATAGGGGGCATGCACCTTTTTGCCGGTTATGAGGTTCAGGGATTCCACGCAGTCCCCCGCCGCGTAGATGTCGGGGTCCGAGGTCTGCATGAATTCGTTGACCGCTATTCCGCCGGTGGCGCCTATCTCAAGCCCGGCCTCCCTGGCGAGCCTGGAGTTGGGGTTTACGCCTATCGCCACCACGGCAAGCTCGCAGGGCAGCTCGATGCCGTTCTGAAGCTTTACTCCCGTAAGCCTGCCGTCTTCGCCCAGGAATTCGGCTATCCCGTTGTCGGTAATGACGTTCGCGTCCTTGCTCCTCACATGGTTTTCCACGAGCTTCGCAAGCTCCCAGTCGAGGAAAGTGAGAAGCTGCGGCAGCATCTCTATGACCGTTATCTCTATTCCGGCAAGCTGCAGGGCCTCGCATGTCTCTATGCCAATGAGCCCGCCGCCGATGATGACGGCCTTTTTGATCTTCTTTTCGTCGCGGATCCTACGCAGATAATCGGCGTCCTGCATGGACTGGAGCGTGGTGATTCCGGACAGGCCGGCCCCGGGGATGGGTGGTATACGGGGAACGGCGCCCGTGGCAAGGATCAGTTTGTCGTAAGATAGCATTTCGTCCTTTCCGCTTTTCAGATCGCGGACCGTAACGGCCTTAGCCTTGGGATCGATCGAGGTCGCCTCGGTCTCGGTCCGCGCCACGATCCCCTTTGCGTTTAGATAGAACTTGGGATCGCGCACCACGCCGGTCGGGGTGCATATGAGCAGATTTCGATCGTCGAAAAAACCGCCCACATAGTAAGGGTAGCCGCAGGAGGCCATGGACAGGTCCGGGGCCTTCTGAATGATGACGATCTCGGCCTCCTCGTCGAGCCTGCGGGCCTTTGCCGCCGCCTTTGGCCCGGCGGCAGAGCCCCCTATAACTATTATTCTCTTTTTATCCTTCATAAAACTCGCTCCTTTTGGATGGAATAAAGGCGTATCGGCGGTGATCCGCGGGCAGCGGTCCCGTCCGCGGTAAATAATTCGTGACGCGCCACCGGAATATCACCATACGATAATGATAATTATTATCAATAATAATTCCATCTATCCAATTTTTATTGGAAAAATTTCAGCCATATAGACGCCCGGGTTGGGCGTCTATACATCTATTCCAGGGTAGCGAGACCAACGCCCCCGGCGCTCTGCGCCGGCCCCGGAGGGGGTTTTGCTGATGCCGATGGCCGAGCTTTGAGCTTTCAACTGTTCAACTCACCCCCTACCCCCCTCTCTTTGAACGAAAGAGAGGGGGGATCGTGCCATGATCCATATGAAATTGCAGAAGTACATCCAGACTAATTTTAGCTGAAGTTACTACTGCCGACCGGATATCGGATACCTCAAGAAAGCTTGATATTCAAACTCCCCCTTCTTTTCTCTGAAGAGAAGGGGGCCGGGGGGATGAGTTGGAAGAGCTTTCTCTTGCCAAACTTTCAACTTTCGACTTGTGACTTTCGACTGTTTTCCTTTCAACTTTTAATTTTCGACTGTCTCTTGGATGCAATTCTACAAGCTCAGTGACCGCGCTTCGATACGGGCTGCGCCCTACTCAGTGAACGCACGTTTCGATACGCACTTTCAGTGCTACTCAACGAGCGAGGGTCGGTCGCTGAGTAGCGAAGCGTATCGAAGCGACCGCAATTCGACAGGCTCAGCGCGGCACCCCTCTCTTTGAACGAAAGAGAGGGGGGATCGTGCCATGATCCATATGAAATTGCAGAAGTACATCCAGACTAATTTTAGCTGAAGTTACTACTGCCGACCGGATATCGGATACCTCAAGAAAGCTTGATATTCAAACTCCCCCTTCTTTTCTCTGAAGAGAAGGGGGCCGGGGGGATGAGTTGGAGAGTTTCCGGCAGCTTGGAGAGCTTTAAAAACGCAGACCGCCCCCCTCAGGCGCTTTTTCCGCGATGAAAAAGAGTAGAAGAAAAATATTAAAAAATTCTTGATTTTTTGGGCCCCCATGGCTATATTGAAAATGATTTTCATTATCAATACATACCCGGGAGGAGAGATGCGGGGACGGGGGCGAGGCCCATGGTGGCAGGACCGGCTCCAGGGGACGGGAGCGAGGATTACCGCCCCCAGGGAGCTTATTATCGACATACTTCACCAGACCGACGACCATATGAGCGCAGCCGACGTCTATATCCGCGCCCACGAGTTGAACCCCTCCATAGGGCTAACCACGGTCTACCGCACCCTCGACATGCTGACCCAGCTCGGAATCGTCCAAAAATTCGATTTTGGCGACGGCAAAGCCCGTTACGAGCTGGTCAACAATCCCAATGGGAAGAAACACCATCATCACCTGATCTGCCTGCGTTGCAAGACAATTATGGATTATTCGGAATTTCTCGACGAGGAGCTCGAATTCGTAAAAAAAACAGCGGGAAAACTGTCGAAAAAATACAACTTCGATATCCAGGACCATGCGATAAGTTTTTATGGCCTGTGCGAGAGGTGCAGGTGATTTTTTTTGTACTTATAATGAAAATGGTTTTCAATATCATTTAATACAGGAGGTTCATCATGCCAGGTGGAGACAGAACGGGTCCCTGGGGATACGGGCCCATGACGGGAAGGGGGCTCGGCTACTGCGCGGGCTACCCCGTCCCCGGTTATCTCAATACGGCGTTTGGAAGGGGCCGCGGCTTTGGCGGCGGAGGAAGGGGCAGGAGGGGCATGTTCTATGCCGCAGGCGCCCCGGGTTGGGGAAGGCAGTATTTCGCGCCTCCCGCACTCCCCGGATACGCCCCTTACGGCCATCCGGCGCCCCTTACGCCCGAGAACGAGATTGCTGCATTGAGGTCGCAGGCGGATTTCTTCCAGAACCAGATCGCCATGCTCAACGAACGGATAAGGGAGCTCGAGGAGATCGCCTCGAGCCGAAAAGAACAATCCTAACTCTTTGGCCTCTCCGCCGATTTCCTTGGGGGTTCGTCGGGGAGGCGCCAATTTTTTTCGGAGAAAAGTAACATGCACAGGGGAAGAGGATGCCGGCATGGAGGCAGGGGACGACGCGGACGCTTCATGGATCGGATATTTGAATTTCTGGACCGGCCGGCCCGGGGCAATTCCGGCCCGAGTCGAGGGCCGCAACGCAAAGGCTTTCCGGAAGCAAAGAAAATGGAGATGAACCCCCTTCCATATCGGGTTTCGAGTAATCCGGACTCATTCGGCAAAACTGCGGCCCATAATGGGCGAACGGCGGAAAGCCTTTTGGAACACCCCGGCGGTTATATGAAGAAAAGGCCCAGGACCATAAGGGCTTATGTGGACAAAGCGCTGTGCACCGGCTGCGGCATCTGCGCCGATCGATGCGTAAGGAACGCCATCACCATAGGCGGAACGGCTATCATCGATACCAATATCTGTACCGGTTGCGGCAAATGCGTCGATGCCTGCCCTGCAGGCGCACTGGTATTGCGTTGAGCTAAAAATTCGGAGGAACTGTAATATGCGAGGCGGACAGGGACGAGGCGGCGGAAAAGGCGGAGGTCAGGGCCACGGGACCGGCGGGGGAGGAATAGGGGGCGGCAACGCCGCCGGGCCGGGCGGTGAGTGCGTGTGCCCCGACTGCGGCGCGACCGCGCCGCACGAACGCGGGATTCCATGCACGCAAAAGCAATGCCCCCGATGCGGAAGCCCCATGACAAGAAGGGCATAATCCCCAATATCCGATAAAAATTGTTTGATCGGGGCCGTTGCCGGACCCATTATGGCCTCGTTTTAAGGGCCATGGAAAAAACGGACAGACCCGACAACATGGGGCGCATGAACGACCCCGACGGTTCGGCGATCGTGCGAGGTCTGTGCGGCGATACGATGGAGATGTACCTAATCGTCGAGAACGCCCGCATAGCGCGCTCTCTGTTTTATACGGACGGCTGTTCCTCGTCGATAGCCTGCGGATCGGCCGCCGCCCGTCTCGCCGACGGCGGATCCATCGACGAGGCGCTAAGGCTTTCCCCCGCCGACGTACTCGACATGGTCGGAGACCTGCCCCTGGAGAGCGCGCATTGCGCAATACTCGCCGTTATGGCGCTCCACAGGGCGCTTGCCGACTATCTGCTCCGATACAGTTAGGGCTGAAGTGAATACGGGAACAATGATAAAGACGGAGAATGGGATGAGATCCAGCCTGGAATGCGTGCCATGCCTTGTCAGGCAGACGATCGAATCGGTACGCCATACGATATCCGACGAGGCCCGCAGGGAGGGACTTTTGCGGAAATTCCTTCGCGACATCGCCGAAATGGACTTCGACATGCCTCCGCCCGCCGTCGCCCAGAGGGTCCATCGCGCCCTTCGCCGCGAGTGCGGCGTGGAGGATCCCTACCGTGAGGCCAAGGACCGCTTTACGGCGATGGCGCTGGATCTTTTACCTTCGCTGGAGGCGCGGATCGAATCGTCGGCGGATCCCTTCGACGCCGCGGTGCGTCTGGCCATAGCCGGTAATATTATCGACCTGGGTGTCGACGGCGATCTCTCCGAGGAGGAGGCCCTTCGTGCCATGGAGGAAGCGCTTGATATTCCTGTCGCGGGCGATGTAAAGGCCTTTTCCGAAGCCGTCCGCCCGGCACGAAGCATCCTGTATCTGGCCGACAACGCGGGCGAGATCGTCTTCGACCGGCCTCTCCTGCGTATGCTTCCCGGGGGCCGCGTCGCCTTCGCGGTCCGGGGCGCGCCGGTCATCAACGATGCCGTTATGCGCGATGCCCAGGCCGCGGGAATCGATGGGCTCGTTCCGGTAATCGACAACGGCTCGGACGCGCCGGGCACCATCCTCGAGGACTGCGGGGGCGAATTCCTCGAGGCCTTCAGGGGGGCCGACCTTATCATATCCAAGGGCCAGGGTAACTACGAAACCCTATGCGACGAGGACGCGCCGATCTTCTTCCTCTTCAAGGTGAAATGCCCGGCGGTGGAGCGGCACTCCGGCCTTCCGCTCGGCACGCACGCCCTGCTCCGGGGGCGGGGTTTCTCCTGAAGA
>MVZN01000062.1 GCA_002069125.1 Spirochaetes bacterium ADurb.BinA120 | reverse complement strand
CGCTATCCCTTTAGCGTCTTCTTTAAAGCCTCGATGAGCGTCACCGGCGTGGGGTCGATCTTTTTAAGAAGGGCGAGTTCGTACGAGGCCCAGTCGCCAAGATATATGAGCGACATCATGCGAGCGAGGGGGCCCTCTCCGCGCGACGCGATTTCGACGACGTCGACGGTTTCACCGAAAAGCCCGGCGCAGACGTCCATGCGGCGCGCGACCCGCTCGTGGTCCCTAGAATCGCGCATAGTCACCACTATGAAGCGATCGCGCTCCATGCCGGCAAAACCCACGAGTTCGTTGTGGCATAGCTCCGGGTAGACGTGGTGATAGGCGGGGTGTTTGGCGTTCTCGTTTATCTGGCACTTGAGGCGGTAACCGGCCGGAGCCGTCCGCTCGGAGGTATGGATGACCGGGACGCGGCCGTACAGCCTCCCGGCGAGGGCCTTCCCCTCCCGCTCGTAGGAGGCGGTATCGGCGAGCGTATCCATCATGTCCGAATAATCCCCTACCCCGAACGGCGCAAGGCCGGAGTTGGCCAGAAGGCGAAGCGCCGGAAGGAGCAGGTAGCCAACGGCGCAGCGGGGCTGAAGGCCGCCCGGCACAAGCAGCGTTTTGTCGGCCTTTGACGCGATCTCGCCGCCCGAGGTGACGGCCACGGTCGCGGCGCCTGCCGCCCGGGCCTTTTCGAGCGCGGAGAGCGTCTCCTCCGTATTGCCCGAATAGCTTACCGCCAGAGAGAGCGTATCGGCCCCTATAAATCCGGGGACGTCGTAGTCCCTGGAGGTGAAGACAGGAACGGGGCCTTTGTGCAGCAGGGCCCGTATTATGGCGCCCCCTATCGCGGAGCCGCCCATCCCGAGTACGAGTATTTTGGAGTAGTTCCCGCTAACGGAGTGTTTTTCGCCTATGCTAAGGGCCTCGGCGCACTGTCCGGGAAAATCGACGAGCACCCGGCGCATGTTGGACGTATCTACATTCATTGGCGTTCCTCCGCTTGTTCACTCACCGGGCCGTGATGTGCGTCATCTATGTTCCGGCGATGCGTTTTGCAAGATCTTATTCGCTCGGTCCTTTTTGTCGAGTTTATGGACGTAAAGCTTTACTCCCGGCAGTACGGCGGCCGTCTTCGAGGCAAGTGTGCGGGGCTTTTTAATGAGCTCATCCTTCTCCTTTCTGCTCATGGACTTTATGAAGGCCTCCACCTTTAGCGCCTCGGAGCGCGTTCCGAGAAGCCTCCAGCACGCGGCCGTAGCGATGGGCCTGAAGCCCGAGGTGAATTTTGCCCCCCGGTTTTTATCCACATGCTCCCTAATTCTGCGATTCATATCGGTCGTGTATCCGGTATAGAGGGAACCGTTGTCGCATTCGAGCATGTAGATCCAGTACTCTTTGATCATAGCCTACGAGCGTAGTGCGGCCACGAGCCGGATGGATTAAGAAGAAGGCCGAGCGCGGGCCGCCGGGATTATCGTGCCAGTTGATCGGGGCGCAAACGGTCGTGTCAAGCCATTTGCGCGCGAGAGATCCATGCTCGAGGGTCGCGGGGCCATGCCTATTTACGGTTGGCGCGCGTCATGCCGCGGGCGTCATGTTTTGACCGAGCGGACCTGCTCGCTAAGCCGGGCCGCCATGTCCTTTACATGGTTGGAATGGGATAGCAGATTGTCCGCCTCAATGGAGTTCTTCTGGGTGATCTCGTTGACGGAGGCGATGGAGCGCGCGATCTCGGAGGCCGCGGACTTCTGCTCCTCGGTGGATACCCGGATCTCGTCGGAGCGGCCTCTTACGAGCCCGGCGTCGGCGTTGACCTCGCCGTTAATGGCCTCCTGCGACTCCATGAACCGGGCGATATCGTTTATCATTCCGTCGATATCGTTTACGCCCTTTATGATGTCCCGGATCATTTTTACCGAAGTTTCAATGTTTATGGCGCCCTTGCCGATCTCCTCCGTGTTGAGCTTGATAAGGGCGTCGATTTCCTTGAGGCTCGACGCCGTCTGATCGGCGAGCTTGGACACCTCGTCGGCGACGACGGCGAACCCCCTGACGGCCTCGCCGGCCCGCGCTGCCTCTATTGCCGCATTGAGGGATAGAAGATTTATCTTGTCGGAGATGTCGTTTATTATTCCTATGATGTCGGTCATCTTGCCCGAGCTCTCCCCGATCTTGCCCATTCCGTCGCTCATGGAATTTATCGTCGCCTCGCCGGATTTGGCGAGAGAGGAGATGTTGCCGGCGGTGCCCCTGGTGGCCTTTATCTTCTCGCTCATCTCCCGCATCGTGCCGGAAAGCCTGCCGAGTTTGATGATGAGCTCGTCCAGGTTCCCCACCTGCTTGTCGGCCCCGTCGGCGATCGTATCGCTGCTCGCCGACATCTCCTCGATGCTGGCCATAATCTCCTCCGCGGCGGAGGCCTGGCTCTGGGAGTTGTCGGAGAAGCTCATGGAGGTCGAAGAGAGCTCCCGGGCCGATTCGGCCAGCTCGGCGGCCGAATCGTTCACCGAGGCGAGAAGGCCGGAAATCCGGCGATACTGGTCCTCGATTTCATTTTTATCTTCTTCTGATTCTTTAAGGGCCCCCTCGATGATTGAAAGGATAAGCCTGGAGAGGGCGTAGATGATGATTAGGGATATGGCGCTTATGACTACGCCGACATTCGCCGCTGAAAGGCTTATTGGATCAAGGCGGTCCCTGACCAGTATGAAAAAGACGATATCCGCCGTTATAAAGAGAACAAAAAATAATGTATTGATCCATTTTTCGCAGAACAGGGAGGCCATCACCAGGGCGGATCCCATCAAATAAATATAGGTGGTATAGCCGTTCTGCGGGTCCTTTATCAATTTAGACAAGAGGTTGAAGGTAAGGCCTATGGAGATGACGAAGAGCAGGATGTTCGCGGCGAAATTGTAACGGCCATTTTTAAGGAAAACCAGCGCAATGGAAACCGCTGTAAAAATGAAAATTATTAGCACTAAGGACAGGGAATACCGCTCGACTCCGAAGCGAAAAATTATAAAGAAACCGAGCGTTGGTAATAGAATTGCCAAGAACAAGAGTAAAAAGAAGAGCGTTTGGGACTTCCTCCGCATTGAATATGAGGCCGAAGAATAACGATGAAGGAAAAAGGCTTGCAGTTTGCCTGGCGAGCTCATGGCGCCTCCTTTGCCCTGATTGTCGGTCCGGTGACGTATATTTCGGTTTCCCCGCTTATCTGTGTCGAAATCGCCCGGGAAAGGTTTTTTATCCCTGCACGGTTATGCTTCGGCTTTTCCGGAATC
Source organism: Spirochaetes bacterium ADurb.BinA120 (assembly GCA_002069125.1). Lineage (GTDB taxonomy): Bacteria > Spirochaetota > UBA4802 > UBA4802 > UBA5368 > MVZN01. The sequence goes on along the minus strand of MVZN01000062.1, from coordinate 12,592 downwards.
AATACAGGGCGCCTCGCGGCGCTGGAAACCGGGGCCACCTTTTTATCCCGGCGAATGATGTTATATGTATACAATCAAATTATTTTCGTCAATATAAATTTCGAGGGGATGCGGCTAATTCGCACGGTCCGGGCCCGCGCTTTCGCGACAAATCAGCGGACCCGCCCGCGCGCGAGCGACATGAAGATTCCGGCAAAGCACAGGGCGGTAAAGATGGCGAAGGCGATGCGGGCGCTGGTGATAAACTGTCCGTAGTGCTCCGGGGTAATTGGGATCCTTCCCATAACCATGGCGAAGATGAGCATTGCGATCCCCATGCTGAGCATCTGCCCTGTCTGGCGCATGGTTCCCAGCGTGCCGGAGGCGATGCCGTAATGGCGGCTCTCGACCGAGCTCATGACGGCGTTGGTGTTCGGCGAGGAGAAGAGGGCGAGGCCGAGGCCGATGACGGCAAGTCCGGCGATGATGATTCCGAGCGGTGTGCCCATGTCGAGGAGCATGAAGAGAGAAAGCCCCAGGGTGGTAAGGGCCATGCCGACGGAGGCGACGATACGCGGCTCGATCCGGTCGGAGAGGTTTCCGGCGATCGGCGAGAGGAGGGCCATGACCACAGGTTGCGAGACGAGTATCATGCCGGCGTTTTCCGGGGGCATGGCCTTGATGTATTGCAGATAAAGGCTCAGGAGAAAACCCGAAGCGAAGGTCGCGCTGTAATTTATGAGCGCGGCCAGGTTGGACATGGCGAAGACCGTGTTGTCCCGGAAAAGCGCCATGTTCATGACGGGCGATTCGGCGGCGAGCTCCATCCTGTAAAATACAAAGAGGGCAACGGCGCCGGAAAGCGAAAGAACGGTCCCTTCGGCGGACGGCAGGCGCGAGAAACCGTAAATAAGCGCGGCAAGGCCCGCCGCGTACACGACCGAACCGGCCAGGTCGAAACGCTCGCCCCTGGCCTCCGCCCATTCACCCTTCAAATAGATGGGCACGAGTATCAATATGGCGATACCAAGAGGAACGGTTGCGAGGAAGATGAAGCGCCAGCCGAGATAGTGGGTGATGAGACCGCCAAGAAATGGGCCCATGGAGAGCCCGAGATATACGGCGGCGACGTTGATGCCGAGCACCCGGCCGCGGCTTTTGGGGGGAAAGACGGATATGAGAATTGGCATTCCCGTTCCGAAGGTCATGGCGCCGCCGATCCCCTGGACCACTCGGCAAATTATAAGCGCATGAGCCGTGGACACGCATGGTCCGGCTATAGAGGCCGCCGTATAGACGGCCATTCCGATCATGAAGACGCGCTTCCTGCCGCGCATATCGGCCAGGCGCCCCATGGGGACCAGGGACATGGCCGAGGCCAGTATGAAGGCGGTGGAGATCCAGTTTAGGAGCACGGCGTCGATTGCGAACTCCGAGCCGATTGCGGGCAGGGCAATATTTACGGCCGAGCTCATAAAGGGCGTTATGAAGGCGGCAAGGGTCGCTATGACGAGCGCCGCTCGCTGCGATGCGGTGGATTCCATTCGGATGTCTCCAGGATAAAGGTTCGACGCGGCGGACGATGCTATCACGATTCGGCGGACTGGCAAGGTTTTTTTCGGCGGCGTACGGCCTATTCCCAGCGCATCAAAAGCGCGTCGCGAACGTCGTAAAAATCATTCCACGGCAGATATGGCTTCTTCATTTGGTTCAGGAATTCCGCCAGGCCGTCGCGGGCGAAGACCAGGTCGGAGGCCTCGGCCATGGAGAGATCGGTTGGGCCGTCTCCTATGCAGACGGATTCGGCCGGAGCGTAGCGCTCGATTACCCCGGCCTTGGCCATAAGCTCACTCCCCCGCTCGAAATCCGAATAAACGCGGAGGCGTTCCCCGGTTGTGTCTACATCGGGCGCGTGTATGGCGTGCACGCGCCTTTTAAGATCACCCAGCCGCGACTCCACCATGCCCCGCAGGCCGCCGGAGATCACTATGAACGGTACGCCCTTGATATCGAGATAATCTATCAGCTCCACAAGGCCCGGACGGATGGGGATGGTCTGGACATATTCGAGTATCTCCCGGTAGCGCTCCGAAGGTATGGAATCGACGATGCGGCGAACGCCCTCGCGGATGGTCATGCGAAGGGCCCTCATCTCCGGACCGATCTCCTGAAATACTTTGGGGGCGAAGCGGCTGAACATCCCGAGAAAGCTTTCCTCGGAGGTAATCGTGCCGTCGAAGTCGCAGAAGACCGCACGCCCGGGGACCTGGATCATCGTGTTTGTCTCCACTTTTATTGGGGTTTCGCGCCGGCGCCGGCCCCTGGGTTCCTGACAGGCGGCCGCACAGGGCCGTATGGTCCAGGCGGCGCGAGTTAGTAAGTTCGTCGCTCGATTTCGGGCGTACGGCGCCTAAAATGGAAAGCGCGAAGTCCCATTGGTCATTATACGCGCCGCCGCGCAGTTTGGGCCGCGCCGGGCGTGTAATCAAGCATAAAACCCCGGGGAAATCTCTTGACGCCGGCGATCGCCAGTGTAGAATTAACCGGATGCGTTGTACAGCATAATGCCGGAAGGCGATAAATGGAAGACGAAACGATCGACATTGAAGATGAGCCGGTCCTTGACGCCGGAGAGGTGATCGAGGCCGCGGAGATCGCGGCCCAATCCATCGAGGAGCTCATCGGGCGCATATTCGAGTTCAAGCACCGGCTGATGGAACGCCTGCTCACCGACGGGATAGGGCACGCGCGGTTCAAGGACGGCCCGACTGGGCGAATACCGGATTCGTGGCGTGTCGTGCCGCTCCAGGAAGTACTTGCCGGACGGAGGTTCGTCGAGGGCCCGGCATCGATTCCGGATTCCGGAAACGGAACGGACGCCGTGCCGGTTATCGTTCCGGAGTGCGTCGGCTCTCTGCGCCTGCTTGAAAATCGCTGCGGCTCGATAGATAGGGACAGGGCGGATGCGCTCGCCGAGTTCGCCGTCGGCGGCTCCGACATCGTCATGGCGGTAAAGGGCGAGTATGCGGGCGCCTCGGCGATCATGCCGGTCTTTTTTAAGGGGGGCATTCTCGGGCCGGGTTGCGTAAGGCTCTCGGTGGATACCGGGATTTGTGAACCCTTTTATCTCAATAATGTTCTGCATTCCTATTTTCAGTCGGGGGTGCTCTACACGCTGAACGCCGGTTCCGGCGAGATGGCGATAGACCTGGAGCTTCTAAGGCGTCTCATGATTCAGCTTCCTCCATTGGAGGAGCAAAGGCGCATAGCCGACATTCTGCTGTCGCTTTCGGGGGAGATCGTGGCCGGGGAGGACGCGCTCTCGAGGGTCCGCTCGGTCCGGGATAACTTTTTTCGCGCCCAAGACGAATAAAAAATAATAGACAGTTTTTAAAATATTTGCATATACCCATGGCATCATCGTGGAGGGATTCTCATGCGCACGTTAGGCATCAACATAGGCTCATCAAACGTCAAGGCCGTCCTGCTGGACGGAGATGAAATCCTCTGGAGCGAGGTGGTGCCCCATGAGGGCAATTTTCTGGGTGCACTCACGCGCATACTCTCGTCCAGGGGGGTCCCGAAAGGGGTTGCGGCGCTCGCTACGGGTACGGAGGGCCGCTATCTGCTCAACGTTCCAGGCGTAATAGAACCCCTCTGCGTCGAAGCGGCGCTTGGCGACATGGGCGAGGAGGTCGACGCGGTCGTCTCGCTGGGCGGCGAGGACCTGATGGTTTATACCATTAACGAAAGTGGGAAGATCATAACGAGCTTCTCGGGTAACAAGTGCGCCTCGGGCACGGGGGAGTTCTTCAAACAGCAGCTCGGCCGGATGGACATGGGACTGGACGCCGTGGACGGGCTGGGCCCCGACTGCCGTGTTTTCAAGCTCTCCTCGCGGTGCTCGGTCTTTATGAAGAGCGACTGCACGCATCGGCTCAACAAGGGCGAGGCCACCAAGGGCGATATAATCCTCTCGCTAAGCAACGTCATGGCGATCAAGGTGGCGGATTTTCTTAAAAGGGCCCGCATGGAGCGCGGCCGAGTGATGCTGACCGGCGGCGTAACTCGCAATCCCTACGTGGTGGGCTTCCTTTCCGAAAAGCTTCCCGATGTCGAATTCGTGGTGCCGGGAATCGCCCCATTTTTCGAGGCATACGGCGCCGCGCTCCTCGCGCGCAAGACCGGAGGAGAACTCCCGCCCCTTGAGGGGCTCACGCGGGAGCAAGGCGTACGGTTTGCGCGCTTTACGAGCCTTAAAACGGCGGAGGGCCGCGTGACCTTCGTCCCGTCGCGCAAGACGAAGGTGCGGGCCGGGCGCGAGTACATCCTGGGAGTGGACGGTGGTTCCACTACGACAAAGGCCTGTCTGATCGACATGGAAACCGAGGAGATCACGGCATCGTATTACGGGCGGACACACGGGGACCCCGTAAAGGCCCTCAAGCGGTGCATCGTGGAAATCAAGAAACAGATTGTAGAGGACATAGGCGATCAGCCCATTCGCATAAGCCTCGCGGCGACCACGGGTTCGTCCCGGGAGATTCTGGGCGTGTTTCTGGAGACCCCGGCCGTGTACAACGAGATCATAGCGCACGCCGTTGGGACCACCTACTACCGGCCTGATATCGACACCATCTTCGAAATAGGCGGTCAGGACGCAAAATACGTGCTATTGAAAAACAAGGTGCCCATTGACTACGCGATGAACGAGGCCTGCTCTGCGGGGACCGGCTCCTTCCTGGAGGAGTCGTGCAGGGGCGACCTCAGCATAGAGCACGCGCACGAGATAGCCCCCGTTGCGCTCGCAGCGGAGCGGCCCCTCAAGTTTGGGGAGCACTGCTCGGCCTTCATAAACTCGGACATTCGAAAGGCCATACAGCAGGGCGCCTCGCGGGAGGACATCACCGCCGGCCTTGTGACCTCCATCGTTTCCAACTATCTCAACCGCGTGGTGGGAAACCGCACCGTCGGCAACAGCATCGTACTGCAGGGAGGGGTGGCCAAGAACGAGGCGGTTCCGCTTGCGTTTGCCATGCTTCTCAATAAGGACATTCTGGTGCCGCCCGACCCGGAGCTGATGGGATGCTTCGGCGTGGGGCTGCTCGCCGCGCAGAAATTGTCGGAGGGCTTTCTGGAAAAGGGAAGCTATGACCTCGATACGATCCTCGCCACCGAGATCGTTGGCGAGCGCGAGTTCCAGTGCAAGGCCTGCGACAACTACTGCCCCATCCGGGTGCTTGTCGTAAACGGCCGCCGCTATATGTTCGGCGGGCGCTGCAACAAGTACGCCAACATGCGCAAAAAGAAGATCTTCGACGAGTCCGGCGTGGTCGATTACATCGAGCGCCGAAACGAGTTGATGTTTGTCGAATGCGCTCCCGATCCCGCCTCCTTCATCGAGCGTTGCGCGCATACCGTGGGTATTCCCCGTTGTTTTTCGGTGTACACCCTATGGCCGTTCTACTCCCATTTCTTCCACGAGCTCGGCGTCCGCGCCGTACTCTCGACGGAGATATCCCCCGCGGGAATCGCGCGCGTGGAGAGCGGCTATTGCTTTCCGGCCGAGATTGCGCACGGCGCGGTACAGGCGGCGTTCGACGCAAACCCGGATTTTTTGTTCCTCCCGCACTTCAGGGACATGGAGAGCTATGAGGACGACGTCCACGCGAACTTCTGCCCCATTACCCAGGGGCTGCCCTATTACATCCGCCAGGCCTTCCCGGAGATTCCCGACGAGCGGGTGCTCTCTCCCGTCGTTAGCTTTAAATACGGAGAGGAGAAGGCGCTCGAGCCTTTTATCGAGCTTGGCGGAAGGCTTGGTTTTGGAGAGAGGGAGGTGCGCGCGGCCTTCGGCGTAGCGCTCGAAAGGCAGCGCGAATACGCGGGGCGTTCCGCCGAACTCGGCCGGGAGGCGCTCGATACGGCCCGAAAGTCCGGGCGCCCGGTCATAGCGCTTTTAGGCAGGCCCTACAACGCGTTCACCCCGGACGCGAATATGGGCATCCCGCGCAAATTCACATCGCGCGGCTGTACCGTCATCCCCTTCGATATTCTGCCGTTCGAGAACGAGGCCATTTTCGCGAACATGTACTGGTATTACGGCCAGCAGGACATGAAGGCGAGCGGCCTTGTGCGGAACGAGGAGAACCTCTTCGTTACGTATATAACGAACTTCTCGTGCGCCCCGGACTCCTTCATGCTGCACTACCTTAAATGGAATATGGGCACCAAGCCCTTCCTGATACTGGAGCTCGATTCGCACACCGCGGACGCGGGGGTCGATACGCGCGTGGAGGCCTTCCTCGACATCATAGAGGGCTATAGGAGCAAGTATGCCGAAATCTCGGCCGAGCGCTTCGACAACGGGCTTCGTTTCGTCGTGGAGAAGGACGGGCTGTACGTGAGACGCCTTTCCACCGGCGAGAAGATGCCGCTTAAGGACAACCCTCGCATAAGGCTCCTCCTGGCCAACATGGGGCGTCTTTCGACGGAGCTCCTCGCGGCCTCCCTGCGCTCCGCGGGCATCAGCGCCGAGGCCATGCCGCTCGCCGATGTGCCCACGCTGCAGCTCGCCAGAAACCACGCCTCGGGCAAGGAATGCCTCCCCTCGCACCTGGTGCTCGGCGAGGCGCTGCGCTTCTTCGGCTCGAAGGATTACAGGAAGGACGAGATCTACCTGCTCTTCGTTCCTACGACCACCGGCCCCTGCCGCACCGGGCAGTACTTCGTGTTCTACGAGAACCTCTTTAAGGATCTTCGTCTGGACAACGTGGTCGTCGTCACGCTGGACTCGGACAACTCCTACAACGAGCTGGGCCCGGACTTCTCGAAACACGCCTGGTGGGGGCTTGTCATAAGCGACTACATGAAGGACGTGGAGACCTCCCTGCGCGCCTGCGCGGCCGATCCGGCTGAGGCCATGAAAAAATACGACGAGCTATGGCGGCGGCTTATCGGCGTGGCCGAGAAGGACGTAAGGGGCGTTCTTCCCGTGCTGGACGGAATCGCCGCGGAGATAGCCCGCATACCTCTAAAGCGCACCATAGACGAGTGCCCGCGCGTGCTAGTGGTGGGGGAGATATACGTGCGGCGGGACGATTTCGCGGTCGACGAGCTCATTCAGCACTTCAGCTCTTCCGGTATAATTGGAAAGGTCTCCGGCATCACGGAGTGGATTTATTACTGCGATCACGTGCGGCGCCACGAGATACAGAAGCGGCTCGGCCTCGTGCCCTGGTATAGAAGGCCCTTCTCGAAGGAGATGCGGGAGCTCATCGGATGGAAGATCGAGGCGATGTACAAGCACCGCGTCGAACACAGGGTGGGAGCCGTGCTAAGGAAGACGGGCCTCTTGCCCGAGACCCCGCACGACATGGACCGTATAATGGAAAACGCCGAGAAATATTTCGTAAGCGACGAGCTCCACTCCGAGATCAGCGTTTCCAGCGGCGTCGCGGCGACGGCCATGATGGACGGCTATTCCGGGGTGGTGAATATCTCGCCCTTCGCCTGCCTGATCGGGCGGGTGATAGAGGGGATCCTTACCCCCTGGGCGAGGGAGAGGCACTACCCTGTGATGTCCGTGGAGATCGACGGGAACCTTTTACCCCCGGGCATCATAAACAAGCTCGATATCTTCATGCTGAACGTGCTCAGATTCAGGAGGGACCCCGATGTTTCCTCCTTTGTCGAGCCGGGCGGAGGCAAGAGGGAGCTTTTAAGCAGGATGACTGGATTCAACTGAGCAGGCCCGCGCCCCGGCCCGACCAATTTTTACTTGCCACAGGCCCTTTCTGCCAATACGATCTCACTTTTACACTCGGTGAAGCCGGAGCCTGAAAGGGCCTTTTCGGGCCGGGCATGGATTAAAAAAATGACAATGGAAAAAAGAAAAAGAGGCCTCTCGTCCCGTGCGGTGAAGACCGCGGCAAAGGTCCTTCTCGTTTGGACGCCGCTTTCGCTCCTCGGGGTTCTGCTCGCAGTGATGGCGGCGCTCCCGCTGGTCTTAACTCCGGGACGCGTGGAATCCATCGCCGCCGGGGCTTTTCGGGCCGTATCGAACGGCGAGCTAAGCCTTAGCGTCAGGCGGTTCAACCCCTATACCGGCTTCGACATTCATAATCTCGTCATATACAACGGCGAGGAGTTCGGAAGGACGAAATTCGTGGAGATCGATCGGCTGGTGCTGGATTACGGCTTCTTCGGCATGCTTGTCGGAAACGTGCGCTTTAACGAGATCGGCATTTACCGCCCGCGCATCTATCTCGTGGAAAGGAACGGCGTCTGGAACGCCGCCCGTCTAATGAAGGCCGGGGAGCCCGGAGACGAGGCGGAGAAGCCAAAGGAGCCGGCCGTGGAGGGCGCGCCGTCGGAAGAGATAAGGCTTCCGATCTCCGTGGAATTCCTGTTTAAATTCGTTCTCGAGGATTTGAGGATGTACGTCCGCGGCACGGGGATCAACGCCTCGCTGGAGGGGCTGGGGCTCAGCGCGGATGTAAGGGTCCCGCCGTTTAAAAGGCTTCCGAAATCGACGAAGGCCGTCTCGCTTCTCGAGCGGATGTCGATCGCGCTCAATCCCAGGGGAGAGCTCGATGTGTCCCTTTACACCCCGGATGTCGAGGTCAGCCCGCCGCTGGTCCTTTCGTGGAAACTCGACTTCAAAAAGCCGCGGGACGCCTCCGGCTCGTTCGACAGCACCTTCCGCCTGGGCACTAAACGCACGCCGGTGCGCTTCAGGCGCTCGCGGCTTTCGCCGCTCAACCTGATGATAGGCTATGACATGGTCTACGACCCCGGCTCGGATGTGCTGCGGCTCGACTTCCTCGGCGTTCGCTTTGGGAGCAGCGTATGGATAAACATGGCCGGTACGGTGCGCGAGGTGACGGGCAGGCAGGAGATCGATATACGGATGACGCAAAGCGCGATCTCGCTTGACGAGCTGTATCCCTACTACAGCGCGTTGACCGGCGACAAAGCGACCCGATTCGGAGGCCTCGTCTCTCTATATCCCCTGACCGTAAGGGGGAGCGCCTCGTCCATGGACCTAAAGGGCGAGCTTGCGCTGCGAGGCGTCTCCTTTAAGAATCCGGGCGCGGAGGCGGCTCTTCCGTCGGCCCGGCTGGCCTTCGCCGCGCTTAAGCGCTCCGACGACCTGAAACTTCAGGCCCGGCTGTCGGTGCCGCGCTTTTCGTATGCCCTGGAGCGAAGCAAATCCCCGGACAACGGCATGGAGATGGCCCTCGACGTGTCGGCGCCCGGCGGCTCCGGCCGCGTGAGGCTGGACTCGTTCAACTTCCGGTTTTTCAACCCTGCCGACGGGCAAAACGCGCTGGAGGTGGGCGCGAAGGCCGATATATTCATGGCACCCTCGCTTGCGGGGCGCCTGAACGTGGACCGGTTTCGTTTCCAGAAGGGGCCGCTCGAGGCCATGCTGCCTCCCTCTCTTCGAAAGTCCCTCGAGGGTCTGCCTCTGGCAAAGCCGGTCGATATCGCGCTGAACTCATCGTTCGGTATGGAGGGCAAAAAGACGAAGGCCGCGGCCTCCCTGAGGCTCAAGGCTCCCGATTTCGACCTCACCGATCTCAGGCTCGACGCGAACATAGAACAGGACGATGCGAGAAAACGCGTCTCGCTTAAGCGTCTCAGCCTGGGAAGCGAGGCGAAGGGGCTTGCCGTGGAGGCCAGCGGCACCGTGGACATGAAAACTCCGCCCATCTCCGATTCCGATTTAAGGCTCTCGGTCAGGCTTAAGGCGCCCGAGCTCGCGGCCGTGTACGGGCAGTGGAAGGTCAAGGGCCTGGTCGACATAAGCGCCGCGGTAAAGGGCGACATGAAGGACGGAAAGGCCTTCGGCTCGATAAAGATCGGGCGGTTCTTCGCGCGGAACGAGGGGGAGCGCGTCTATGTGGACGACCTCAACATGGACTTTCCCTTCGAATACTATTTTACGCCGCGCTACCGGGGCGAGTCGCGCATTGCGACCGACAAGGGCCTGCTTTTGTCAAACGAGAACTTCAGGGAGAAGGCCAACTTCACCATAGCCTCCATACGGGCGAAGCACCCGGCCCGCGACATCAGCCTGGAGTACCTCAAGGACTTCTCCGCGCTCATGTTCTTCCGTGAGAACACCTTCGAGATTCCGGTCATGCGCGCCTACGTGCTGGACGGCTCCCTGTACGGAAGGGACATCCTCTTCAATCTTGCGGACATGAAGCCCGGCAACATGGAATTTCGCATGATATTCGATATAACCAACGTGGATATAGGCGTTCTGGACGATCCGGACGCCCGGAAGAAGACGCGCGACGCGGAGCTGTCCCTCAACGCCAATTTCAGCGGGAAGGGCGTGGACATAGACCGCGAGCTCTCGGCGCAGGGATACATCAATATCTATAAAATAGGCGAAAAGTTCGCCAACCGGCTGCTAAAGGGCCTTTCCACGGAGAAGGGCACCTCGAAGCTGGGCGGTGTGGCGCAGTTCGCTGTGGACAATTCTATGACAGTCAGGAACTTCAACTTCAATCTGGACAGGGGCCTTGTGTACGCCACGGTGGGTTTTTCGCGCAGGGCCATAGGGTACCTCTTCGGCGTAAAGGACGAGAAGGTGGAGTTTGACCGGATGCCCATTCAGGAATATCTCCGGAAGGTGAGGGAGGTGGAACGATGAGAACGCTCCTGTACGTGATTGCCGCGCTGGCCGCGACGGCGGCGGTATCGGGATGCGCGAGCGGAAAGAGCTGCCTCGCGGACGTGCCGAGCTGTCTGGAGATTTCGCCGCCGGACATTCATCTGACCGGCGAGAAGACGGTAATAGAGCGCCAGATTGTGGGCGATTACCGCGAGCTGGAGCGCGACGCCTGGATAGTCTCCTCGGTGAAGACCGACGTGGCCCGTTCGCGCGGCCCGGCGGTTGTTATGGGGGGCGACGAGGCGCTTCTTAGGGCCGTAAAGATCCGGGAATTCAACGAGGCCAAGCTCCGCGCCTATAAGGACGAGGGCGCCGTCGGTGAGGCCAACACCGGGCTTGCGGTGTACATGCCCCAGAAGAGGTACGAATCGGAGGCGAAGGAGATAGCCGCCCTTCTCAGGCTCATCGAGGACGAGAACGCCGCCAGGAGGACCATTTTCGAACGGAGCGTGGCAAGGGCCGCAACAGGCGAGCCCTCGCGGCGCGACATCGACGCTTTCGGCGCGGCCTTCGCCGAGGAGCAGGCGGCCATGGCGAGGAAGAACGATTGGGTCCAGGATAAAACGGGAAAATGGGTCCGGAAAAAATGACCGTCAGATCGATAAGCCGGCTTGCCGCGGCGGCCATCTTTGCGGCTCTCATTCCCCTGGCCGCATGCGACGACGGCGCGGTCTCTGAGGTGCTCTTCAGTTACGGCGAGATACTGAGAAAGGAGTACCGCACGGAGGTGGGCAGGGCCGTGCCCGTAACGATAGAGCAGTCGATAGAGACCGAGGGGGTCTTTACCCCCGACGGCCTCCTGTTTTTTTTCACCTCGGACCGCGATCGGGGCAACTTCGACATATATCTGCGCTCGCTCTCCGACATCACCACGGTGCGAATTACCGACCACCCCTCGAAGGATTCCTCGCCGGCGCTTTCGCCCGACGGCAAATACCTCGCCTTCGTGTCGCAGAGGGAGGACCCCGAGGGGGACATATACATAATGCGCCTCGACCCGGCCGCCCTTATAAAAAGCGCCCGCGAGGCGGGCTGGAAGGACGTCAGGCCCGTATCGAAGGCCGTAAACCTCACCCAGTATGTGGACCCCGGGACGGGGGCTATCAGGATAGTGAAGGACGCGGACCCCTGCTGGTCTCCGGACGGCAGGCTGATCGCCTTTTCGTCCGCGCGGGACGAGACGGAAAATATCTGGCTTATGGACCGGCGCGGCCGCGGACTCCGCAGGCTGACACACAAAGGGGGCGTGCAGCCCCGCTTTTCCCATGACGGCGGGACTATCGCCTTCGTATCCTACCGCGATCCCGGCTCTGGAGGCGACATCTACACGATCGACCTAACGACCGGGGAGGAAAAGCGTATAACTTCGGGGCCGGAAATAGAGATGCATCCTTATTTTCTGCGGGGGAACGACGAGATCGTTTACACGCTCATCCCCCGCGACACGAACGGAAACGGCAGGCTGGACCCGGGGGACATCTCCATTCTCCAATACAGAAGGATCTCGACCGGCACGGAGTATCCCCTTACCGTCTCCTCCGTCTCCTCGTTCTCGCCGCGCTGGTCGCCAGCTTTCGGCGGCGTCATCGTCTATTCCGAGCAGGCTGGCGGCAATATCAACATAAACATCATACCCGATTACGGAATAATTCCGAAACGGGAGAACGCGAGGCGCCAGTTGGAGCTGGCGGAGAAATACCTGCAGGAGTACGACGATACCGAGCGACATCTCATGGCTCTCGAGAGGGTCTACCATTTCTTCGGTTCGGCCAGGGACGCGGAGTCCATCGCATTCGTCGCTCGCTCCCTTGTCGAGGCGGCGAGGATCAACCGGCGCATGGGGAAGACGGCGGAGGCGGAAAGGCTTGGGGCCCTTCTTTCCTCCATCTCCCGTGACCCGGCCGACTACCGCTCGGTACTGGG
>MVZN01000061.1 GCA_002069125.1 Spirochaetes bacterium ADurb.BinA120 | reverse complement strand
ACGCTCTCCGACAGCGCGCACTGGTACGAGGTGGAGATCCGCGGGAAACGGCCGCTATTCCGCACCGGATCCGGCGTTCCTGTTCTCTCGGACCTGTATATAAAATATATCGAGAAAGGGCACGGCGCCCAGTTCAGCACGGTGGGAAAGACGGCCACGGATTTAATGGAGAAACACCGCCAGCTTTTTACCTCGGCAAACATTCTACCGGAATGGCGCCTGCGCTTCGACCTTGGCCAGGAAAAATCCGAGACCGATTCCTTCAACACCGGGGTGGCCGAAAACAAGCGAGGTAGCGCGGAGAGACGCAGCATGTATATCGAGTCCGATTACGCGCCGACCGCCTCCTCGGCGCCCAAGATCAAGCTCGCCTATAAAAACGATTCGTATGAAAACCGGAGGGATGAGGACATGGCGGTGGGGGGGGACGTGTATCGGGTCCGGAACCTCGTCAGAACACGGGCCCATAACCCGATGCTTCTCGTGAGGAACGACATCCCCGACTTTTTCGGCGGGAAGCTCGCCACCAGCCTGCAGATGGACATATCCTTTAAAAAGGAAACCGTCGTCAGGAACGCCGAGGGCCTGGACGCGCCTACATTGGAAAGCTATCTGCCGCCGCACGAGATCGAGAAGAGGCAGAAGGGCGCCACCGAGCTGGTGCTGGATTATCAGTTGGGAAGGTTTTTCCTGCGTCCGACAATCCAGACCGCCACCCACGAAATTGTGGAACTGAAGGGGAAATCGGGGTTGAGCGACACCGAGGTCCTCGGCGACGTGCGCGGGGATTTTCATCCCCCGTTCATCCATACAGGCGACTACAAGTTCGTGGAAAGAAACAACAAGACCACTCTGACCGCCGGCCTGAGGAGGTTCTGGATTTTTTCGCCGTCCATCAGGGCCGAGTTTCAGTATTTCGAAAACAGGTTCAGGGATTACCAGGACGCGGAGAGGCTTCTTTCGGGGCCGTTCTCCCGTTCCAAGGATGCGCGCGGATACGTTTCGAACGGATTCACCATGCCGGTCGATTTCGCCAACATCCCCGCCCTCTCGTTTATACGAGGATGCAACCTCACCTATGCCCGCTCCCTTCTCCTCCAGGAGACCGCGATCCCCTACGAGGGGGAGGGGGTGGGCGCGTTCCGCGAGGAATACGGCATAAACAGGGCGTTCGACGGTCTTGCCGGAGCGGGATTCGACATGGCGAAGTATCCGCCGTGGCGCTTCTTCATGGGGCGCGGGAATTATTCAAACGGTCGGGATTTCGCCTACCGCCGATTGAACCGGAAAATAGTTTTCCCGGGCGGACAGGAGGCGGGTAATTATACGAACAGCCTGAAGCTCGTCGACAGCTACTCTTTCAACACCACAATGGACCTCGACAAGGTGCTGGTCACCGGGGGGGGCAACCTGAGCCAGGTAAGCGAAAGAAGGGCGGTGGAGGGGGTGCCCCAGCAGGTGGTGACCCTCGGCGCGAACACTAACGTCAATTTTGACCTCATGCGGATCTTCTCTTTCGGTTTTTTCCGGCCCAATGCGCTGGGGCTTCCCTATCATGCAGCGACGTTTTTCATCGGTTATGATTACGGACGTAACATGCTGATAACATACAACATCGAGGAGAATGTTCATACGCCGAAAATGGGGGTGACCTTTAAAAGGGAGCGCTCGAGCCTCGGCCTGCGCGCGGGCGTCGATTACCGGCACAGGGCGCGAAAGGAATACATCGCATATGATGACGACAGGAGGGACTTTAGGGACGACGTATATTTCGCCAACATGGCGGTGTCTCCTCCGTTCAAGGAGGTCGACATCGGGTACAGCTTTTCGGCTATGTATGAGACCGACATCACCTGGTTGTACAACGCTTTCTCGAGCCTTTACAGGCTGGTGGCGTTCCCCATCTTCAGCATCGAATACTCCCTTCTGCTTAACCGCTATGACTACACGCGCACTGTCTCGCCGGAGCCCTACGACCAGCACCTCATTACCGCCAAGCTGACGCTGGACCTTCACAAGAACGTCCAGGGGGGGCTTACGGCCAGGTGGGCGCTCGAGCGCTTTCGTAACAGGCAAACCGAGGGGGTGGCCCGGGAGATAATGTCATATCAGTTCGGGCTCAACTTCACGCTCGTATTTTAGCCGCCGAATAGCCTCCCCATGGCGCCTCGGAAGCGCCTGTAAAAACCCCGGAGCTCCGTGAAACGAACGTTATCGCGGGCCGCCTTGAGCCTTTCGATCGTTGTGAGGCGGACCATTTTCCACAGCAGATCCCTGTCGGGGCAGGCGGTGAAGTAGTCGAGGCCCACCTGGTATGCGCCCTTATACACGCGGCCGCCGCCCTCGGGAGTTATACTCTTGATGAGGGAATTGAGGTCGAGGTCCGGGTCGGAGGTGCGAAAGGATACGTCGAGCGAAAGACCTCCACGGCGCCTCTTTTCGATTATGGCGAACACGACTACGGTCCGGGCCATGCCGTTTTCCAGGAGGAAATCGGCCACAATAGCGATGCTGTCCCGCTGGGACTCGCCGATAAATGAAAGGCCGGCGAGAAGCCATTCCCGGTAGAGTTCGTGGTCCAGCATGGCAGCACCGATCATCCTCAGGGCGTCCTTTGAAAGCGGCACATTGGATACCTTTTGGACGATCCGCTCGTCCGCCTTCCCCCCCAGGTACTGAAGCGCCTCGTAATCGAGCCTGGTAGCGTGTCGCAGGTTGTCGCTATCGGTCTGAATTCCGAGCATGAGGGCGGTGGCGACCGCCCTCATGCCGGAGGCCGGCAGCGGAGGTTCGAGCTCGCGGAGGATGAGCGCCATATAGGTGCTAGCGGCGCCGGCCTTGTCGGATACCAGCCGAAAATCGGCGCTTACGTCGTCCTCGATTTCGGCGTGGTGGTCGATATGAACCGCGCAGGGCAGATTTTCCGACAGGCCCTTGGTCCGCGCGGACTGGAAGTCCAGCACGGCGTACGCGTCGAAGGCGCTCGTGGGAGGCAGCGTCTTCTCGATGGCAATTGGGATGTCGAGGCTTTTAACGATCGCCCTGTTCTGCGGATGGGAGATTTCGGCAAGCGCAATGATCGAGGATTTTATTCCAATATGATCGCAGACCGCCTTTAGCGCGAAGGACGATGCGATCACATCCGGGTCGGGTGATCCCTTTATGAGGATCAGAATGTTCAGATATCCGGAGAGGGCCTCGACAAGCCGTTTTGATGATTCCCGCGGATTCATGGCGTTTCCGGGCCTTTGTCAGTCGCAACGGAAGACGATCAGACTGACATCGGTGGTGAGAAGGCCGCCTTTGGTAAAGTCACGGAAATCGTCATATATCTTGCGAACGAGCATGGCCGGGGTGTCGCCTTGATTGAGACGAATGATGTCCTTCACCCTGCCGATGGTATAGGGCGTCCCCGAGGCGCCCAGGGCCGACTCCAGCCCGTCGGAATGAAGTATGCCGATGCTCCCCGGCATGACGGAAATGGTACGCGATTCGTATGTGAAATTCTTGTCGATTCCGACCGGGATGCCCTTCGTGTCGAGATCGGCGAAGGATTCGCGCGCCGCATCGTAGAATATGAGAGGTCGCATCGCGGCGTTGGAATATGACAGGGTCCGCGAAGTGGATGTATATATGGCGTAAAAGGCGGGCGTGTAATGGTCGGAAAAACGCGATGAGGCGATCACCCAGTTCATTATGTTAAGCAGCCTTTCGGGGCTTTCATAGGTCGACGGCTGGGTGTGGAGCACCGTAAAGAGCTCGAGGCCCAGCACGACCGAGTCCACCCCCGCATCGGCGGTATCCGCTATGAAAATGCCGAGGCGATCCGGGCGTATCACCTCCGAATCGAAATAATCACCGCCGAATTCGGAGTTGTTGAGGTAGAAGGAGCTTATGCGAATTCCATCTATTTGTTTCATCTTTCGAGGGATGATCTTTTTTTTGACGTTCCCAACCAGCATGCGGTCGTGCTCGGAGATCTGCTCGGCCTTGATCTGGTCGAGATAGATGGAGTTGGCGAGCGTCACCTCGAAATGAATGCGATAGAGGTCGAGCGCGGAAACGAGATCCGCGGGATACGGCCTGCCGCTGGCGAGCTCGCCCAGAAGCAGTATGGCGATGAGGTTTCTTTCGTGGTTGAAAAACGGCAGGGCCACCCGGATACGGTGTTCGCCGTAGAAGGGGAGCAGCCTGTCCCTGTATTCCCCGAGGTTGAAGTCGGTAAAGAGCATCGACCGCTCGAGCAATCCCGGAAATTGTTTAAGGCAGTTTGCGAGATCGTGGCTTTCGTCGATCGATCGGATGTCGATTCCCTCGCCGAACCCGTAGTTAAACCGGTATGCGCGATCGTTTTCCCGGTACATGTAGAGCGAGGCGGTGCCTATTCCAAAGCGTGGCCCCAGCGCGTCGATAGTGCTGTTGAAAAAGTTGTCCCAGAAGCCCGACTGGTCCTTAAGGTCGGAAAGCATGGTAATGCCCTGGAAGAACTCGGTCACGTTGCGTTCGAATCCGAGATATCTCCTGTTAAAAAGGGCCGCCAGCCGCGGCGCGGCGTATCTGTAAGCAATAAAAAAGTAAACGAAAAGCACTATCGTCAATCCCGCCATGGGGACCTTCTGGCCGCCCGGAGCGCCGCCGGCCCCATAATTCAGGACCAGCATGGCCGGAAGGGCGAGTCCGAGAAAAACCACCGCCCAGTAAGCGGCCCTGGAATAGAACCTCTTGAAGTCGATCAGACGGTCGTCGGAGATGGCGTAATTGTTGATGATTAGCAGCATGATGGAAGCCAGGGGTATGCCCACGGCGTGGAATTCCTGCATGTTTAGAAAATATGGCATTACCGCAAAACTTAGTACGATGACTAGCGCCGCAATGTGGTCGCCTATGCTCCGGTAGAAAAGTTGTATGCGGAAGGAGTCGTTTTCGAGCGCACGGGTCTTGTACTGGTTCGTAAAAAAGGTCCCAAGGATGTTGAAGGCGAAGACCGCAAGATAAACATGGAAATAAGCTCCGAATTCGTAGCGGACGATGCCGTCGGAAACCACCCCGGCCATGATGCCGTCCCACAGGAAGATGAATGGGACCAGGGCCGTTCCGGGCAGGGCCGAAAGGAAAATGAACCATCCAGGGGAGCGCTTCTCCCATCTGGGGAAAATCTGCGTGTAGTGAAAAAATAGCTGGTTGATGATCGAAACCAACGCGAAATATACGCGCGCGGCTGTCAGCAGATTGGGCGATTGCGGGTAAAGCAGCTGGTAGAGAATAGCCAGGTTCATAAAGGCCGTCGCCAGCGCGATTGCCGCGAACAGGCGGTTGACCGCGAAGCCGAAACGCCGAATGACGTTATAAAAGAGGACGTAGAGCGCGGTAAAGACGCCGAAGGCGCAGAGGACTATCTTGAGATATAACACTATTCCACCAGTGATTGTAGTATAAGATTTGTTGCATAACCGATGGAAATCTCACCGCGAGGAAGCGGCGGGCCGGTGTGGCGATCTTCAAAGGCCGCTGGTTTTAATAATTATCCAGGCGCTCTCAAGATTACCATCCCCGATAAAGACGGGCCCCACGATGACATCCGGAAAAGCAACAACTCCAATCTATGATTGACCGTCACGCTATTTTATTCGTGCGAGATAAATTTTCAAGCACTTATTGTTCGAATGGACTCTCCGATTGTAATCATCCGGATCGCACCAGAAGATCCGCCGGGGAGCCAACAGCGGGTCCGGAAACGCGGCCGCCGATGCCGATAAAACCCGTGCCGGCGCCAGCGGCCGCAAGGCTGTCCGCCGCGGAATCCCCAAGGTATACCGTTTCGGAGGGGGACACCCCAAAATGTGCGCAGCACCGTAACAGCATCTCTGGATCGGGCTTGGGCGGAGCGTCGAGCGCGGAGACGCGGAAGCTGAAATAGCGCTCCAGGGCAAAGTGCTCGAATAGGAGGCCCAGTGAGGCCGAGCGGTTGGAAGCTACGGCGAGGCGGTAGCGGCTGCCGAGAATCGGCAGCACCGATTCGAAGTCGAAAAGCGGCCTCATGGAGTCAAAAAATTCCTCGAAGCGAACCGACTGGCTTATCGTGTAAAGCCTTTCACGGTCCCGGGCATCGTTAAACAACTCCTCCAGAAGCTGCCCCACGGACATATAGACGGCCTTTTCGGCCATGCCGTGATTTAGGGGGCCGTATCCGCCAAGCTCGAGGCAATGGTTGAAAAAGGCTATATTCGATTGCGAGGAATCGAACAGTACGCCGTCGCAATCGAATACCAACAGGCGCGCTTTTTGTATAAGCGGGTGGAAGTCGTATCCAGGCATGCCATTTCCTCTCTTGCCAAAGCCCATTTTCGGGATATCTATCATATCTTCCAAAAAAATAAATACTCTTTTTCAATAGGCATGGGCTTCAGCCTGCAAGTTTCCGTCTTTTCGGTGTAATGGGCGGACCGCCTGAAGGCCGGGCGGGGCTTTCCCCAATTACAATCATCGATTTTCCGGCGCATATTTCCATATTAACTTCCATGCGCGCCGCCTTTATGGGGAAAGTATTGAATGGGCCGCCTGTCCCGTGAAGATGAGAGGGGAATCTATGATCGGTCGCCTTGGGTCGACGACGGACACATTGGAGACGGTTACGCTGATCGCCGATGGACGTTTTTACGCGATTATGTCCTATTTCCCGGATGGGTCCGGATACGTCAAATAGAATTAATTGCTTGACATAAAGGGTGCCCCATACTAATTTTGCCACGCATTTTCCCGAGGTTCCAAAAACCCTTGGAAAGCAAAGCATTTGCCAAGATCAACCTGCACCTCGAAGTTCTTAATAAGAGACAGGACGGATTTCACGAAATTCTCAGCTTAATGGCCGAGGTTGACGTTTTTGATCTTTTAAAATTCGTGGAAACGAGGCCGAGCGAAAAGGTTTCCGTCTCCATTTTGCCCGACGGAGGGGATTATGCCGATATAATCCGCGGTATTCCGGAAGGCGAAAACCTCATAGCGAAGGCTGTGCGAGCCTATTGTACAAAAGCGGGCATAACCGGAGAATACGTCTTTTCCATCACGAAGAACATACCCGCAGGGGCCGGAATGGGAGGTGGAAGCGCGGACGCGGCGGCGGCCCTGAGGCTCATGAATACCCGCCTCGAGTGTCTGTCTCCCGGGAAGCTCGCCTCGGTGGCGCTTGAGGTGGGAGCGGATGTGCCCTTCTGCCTAGCGGGAGGAATGGCGGTCTGCAGGGGAATAGGCGAGAGAATAGAACGGCTCGCCGCTATGCCGGATTGGACAGTGCTGGTGGCGGATATGGGGATCCACGTGGATACCGGAGCCGCCTACGCTATGCTCGGAAGAGGGGCCGAGCCCCGCTTCGATGAATCTGCGATACGCCGGAGGATTGAACGATTGCGCGCCGCGCTGGCGTCCGGAAGGCTCGAGGATCTCTGCGGGGAGGCGAGGAACGATTTCGAGAGCGTGGTTTTCGAGCGGCAACCGGCGATACGGGAGGCAAGGGACAGGCTCCTCCGTAACGGGGCTCCATGCGCGTTTATGACCGGCTCGGGTTCGGCGGTGGTCGGACTGTTTTACGGGGAGGACGACGCAAAACGGGCCAGAGATGAATTGAGCGGGCTGGCGCGTTCCGTGCGGATCACCAAATTTGCCGGGGCGAGGCGATGTTAAGCCATTATATTGGATTATTCATTTATTTTTTAACCCAAAGCCCGGGCGCGAAAGGGCGCCGCCGCGGAGAGAGGCGCTGGTCCGTGGACCGGGGAATAGGGACTAAGCCGTCGTTACGCCAAGCGCAGTCGTTCCACGATTGAGGCGTCGCCAAGTGGTAAGGCACCGGGTTTTGGTCTCGGCATACCTAGGTTCGAATCCTAGCGCCTCAGATAGCGCCTTGTGAAATCATTACGGAGAAGTGATATCGGCTCATTCAAGGCAATAGTTCTCGCGGCGGGTAAAGGGGTGCGAATGGGCTCCGACCTGCCCAAGGTGCTTCATGTTCTCCACGGCAGGCCCCTTGTCGCGCATGTCGTCGAGTCCCTGCGAAGGGCCGGCGCCGACGAGATCATAGCGGTTGTCGGGCACCGCGGCGAGGAGGTCGCCGGGGCGCTCGGCCCTGAGGCGCGGTGCGTGTGGCAACGCGAACAGAAGGGAACGGGACACGCCGTGATGCAGGCCGAGCCCGCGCTTAGAGGCTATGGCGGGCCCGTTCTCATAGCCTGCGGCGACGTGCCTCTCATACGCCCTTCCACCTTCTCGGCCATGGCGGTGGAGGCGTCGCGGGCCGGGGTTCGCGGGGTCGTTCTGGGGATGGTGCCGCCGGATCCGCGCGGATACGGAAGGCTGGTGCGCGATTCGGAGGGCAGGCTCGAGCGTATCGTCGAAGAGCGCGACGCCACCGATGACCAGCGGAAAATCGCGGAGGTCAATACGGGTACCTATATATTTTACGCAGGCGATCTTTTCGAGGGATTGAGGACGATTACAACCGACAACGCGCAGGGCGAATACTATCTCCCCGATATCGTCGGGTATGTTCGCGGGATAGGCGGCGAGGTAAGGACCATACTGCTGCGGGACGCCATCGAAGGGGGCGGGGTGAACACCCCCGGAGATCTGAGGCGGCTTGAGGAGTCATTAGGGCATACGATGGCGTAAGCGAAAAGGAACGCGAAGGCTGACAGAATCATGAAAATCATATCCGGATCGTCCAACCGTCCCCTGGCGGAAGAGATAGCGAAGTACCTTAACATCAGTCTGTCAGAGGTCGAACTAAGAAAATTCAAGGACAACGAGATCTCCGTAAAGATCGGGGAGAATGTACGCGAGATCGACCTTTTCATCGTGCAGTCCACCTGCAACCCGGCCAACGACCATCTGATGGAACTGCTACTGATGATCGACGCGGCCTTTCGCGCGTCGGCCAGGCGTATAACCGCGGTAATACCCTATTTCGGATACGCGCGGCAGGACCGCAAGGTCGAGCCGAGGGTGCCGATCTCGGCGAAGGTCGTCGCTAACATCCTCCACGCGGTCGGCATCAAGCGTGTGCTGACGGTCGAGCTGCACTCCGACCAGATCCAGGGTTTTTTCGACGTTCCGGTGGACAATCTCATTTCCACGCCGATAATGGTGGATTATATCAAGAAGCTCAATATAGAGGACGCAATCATCGTCTCGCCGGACACGGGCGGGGTCGAGAGGGCGCGCTTCCTCGGAAAAAGGCTTAACGCGGGGCTGGCCATCATCGACAAGCGGCGCCCCGAGGCGAACGTAAGCAAGGTCATGCACGTTATAGGCGACGTAAAAGGCAAGAACTGCATCCTTCTTGACGACATGATCGATACCGGAGGCTCGATCTCCGGCGCGGCCCGAGCCCTCCGGGAGGACGGCGCGCGGGACATATATTGCGTGGCGACGCATCCGGTGCTTTCGGCCGATGCCGCCGAAAAACTCCGAAGCGCCGAATTCAAGGAGATCGTGGTGACCAACACGATCCCCATGTCGCCGGAGAACAAGCTGCCGAATATGACGGTGCTTTCCATAGCACCGCTTTTCGGCGAGGCCATCCGGCGAATCCACAACGGGGAGTCGGTGAGCTCCTTGTTTGTTTGATGCTGACAGGAAAGGCCTGGCCATTTAGATACCAACAGAGAGGACTGAAAACAATGAAGACCCACAAATTGACGGCTCAGATACGCAAGGAAACCGGCAAGAACGCGTGCAGCAGGCTGAGGAGGAGCGGCTTTATCCCCGCCGTCATCTATACCCACGGAAAATCGGAGGTCGTGCAGGTCCCCGGCGGGGAGTTCGGAAAGCTTTTCAAGGGGAAGATCTCGGAGAGCGTCATCATCGACCTCGAGGTCTTGGGCGGATCGGCCGAGAAGGACCAGAAGGTGATTGTAAAGAGCTACCAGCTCAATCCGGTCACCGATGAGGTGACGCACCTGGATTTCTACAAGGTGGACCTTAGCGAGAAACTTCAGACGGTCGTGCCGGTCAGCACGCTCGGGACCTCGAAAGGGGAGCGCATGGGCGGAATGCTCGATGTCGTGGAGCGCGAACTCGAGATCGAAGCGCTTCCGGCCGACCTGCCGGAGAAGATCGAGATCGATGTAACAAATCTCGACCTGGGGCACTCAATATATGTGAAAGACCTCCCTGTTTCCGGTTCGCTGCGTTTCCTCGCGGATCCGGAAAGGATCGTGGTGACGGTGCTCGTACCCAAGGCCGCGAAGGAGGAGGAGGTCGCGGAGGAGGCGCCGGCGGAAGCAGAGGCGACGGAATCCGCCAAGGAGAAGGCCGAGGAGTAACGCCTCGATCAGCACAGGACAGGAGAGATATATAGTTGAAATTGATAGTCGGATTCGGAAACCCTGGGGAGAAGTTCTTCAACAACAGGCAGAACATCGGCTTCAAGGTTGTCGATATCCTGGGGAACAACGAAAACATCGAAGTTAAAATAAAAAAGAAGAAGTCCGTCATCGGGCGGGGCAGGATACGCGATACCGAGGTGGTCCTGCTGAAACCGCAGACCTTCGTAAATCTGATAGGGGAGTCGGTACTCTACATCGCCTCCTTCCTGCGCATCAACGTGCGGGATATTATATGCGTTGTCGAGGATACCGAACTCCCGATCGGGGAACTCCGCGTCGATTATCTGATGTCCTCCATGAGGCATGCGGGGATAGAATCCATGAGCAGGGCGCTCAAATCGGATCGTTTCGCCAAGGTCCGGGTGGGAGTGGGGAGCCCGCCTCCGGGAACCACGATGGAGGGCTACCTTCTACAGGATTTTACCGACGAGGAAAACCTCATACTCATAGATGTGCTGAACAAGGCCGAGAAGGTGGTGAAGATGCTCGTCAGCCAGAGCATAGAGGAAGTGCAGAACAAGTACAACCCGGAAGGGGCCATCAAGCTCGAGAAGAGAAAGATTCGGAAGATGCGGGTTCGCCGTTGATTAAAACTGCAGGTCGAGCAGCAATCCCCTGATTTCCTCCACGGTCTTGAGCAGGTCAAACGCTTTGTTGTTTCGTGTGACCGCTTCGGACAACGCCAACAGTTTCGAATCGATCTCCTCGACAATCGCGAAGTCCGCCCTGTCGCGCCTGCGGCGCTTAAGCGGGGCGACCCTAAGCGATCCATCGAGGATGGTTTTCAATATTTCCTTTACCAGGGCCTTGTAGCGGTTGAGCTCGTATGGCGACTGTTGGTCCAGGAAGCGCTTCTCCTGTTCGCCCAGATCGGACATAAGCCCCTCGATAGTGTCGTGGAATTCGAAGTGCAGTGCGCTCTGCAGGCTCGCGTCGAAGGTTCTCGGGACGCCTGCGGATGAAAAGGCCGAGCGCTTCTTCGATTTTATTCGGAGTTTATCGCCCTTTTTCAGATCGGTGGAGGTCTTTTCGATCATACGATATCACCGTATCGCTCGGAAGCGCCGGGTTGAGGCGTGGCCAAGCGTTCGGGACTCTTGTTGATGACGCAGTTGCCGTCGAAGATCACACCATCCTCCATCACCAGAC
This sequence comes from Spirochaetes bacterium ADurb.BinA120, assembly GCA_002069125.1. Lineage (GTDB taxonomy): Bacteria > Spirochaetota > UBA4802 > UBA4802 > UBA5368 > MVZN01. The sequence continues at coordinate 4,479 of MVZN01000061.1, read as the reverse complement.
TCGGGGTGATGATGTTACCGTAGAGCCGGCCGGTAGCGAGCATGATGACCCTCTCCGTGGCGAAGATGTTTCCCCGGACCTCGCCACCGATCACGACGACCCGGGCGCGGATGTCCGTGGTGGCCTCGCCGCTCTGGCCGATGAGCACCTTGCCATCGGTTTCGATGGTGCCCTTGAATCGGCCGTCGATGCGCAAAAGGCCGTTGACGGTAAACTCGCCCTTGAACTCCGATCCTTCCCCTATGATGCTGTTTACTATATTGTCTTCTATCTGCTTGCTGGTGCGTGCCATTGGCTTCCTTTTCGTTCGATTGTTTGGCTGTCGCCAGTCATGAGAAACCGGCGGGCGGGTTTTTCAAGGAAGATTTTACCGGCCCGCTGAATCAACGATAACGGTCCGGTGAATCCTCCGCAAGCATAAAAACCGGAACGAATGATAGCCTGACAAAATAATGTCTTATGTTGTAATTAATTCTAATTGTGAGTCCTGTGCAAAAAACAAAATTTATTAATAATAAGTTGTTGAAATAATTCGATGTCGGTGAATAATAATCCCAACGGAGTGCTATAAACAAAGCTCAGGGAGGGAAAATGAGGAAATCCATTCTCAGACTTCTCGAGTACGGGTGGCCTGACAAGATAATAGCCAACTATCTGATGATCAAGCCCACCATCGTCAAGTATTACCGCAAAAAGTACAGGATCGCTCGTAACGAGTACCAGGGTTTTTACTGATTCACCCCTTTAAAATTAACGTATAGTAGCGCAAGGACCCTGGCCGCCGGGGAGGGTATCCCATCCCTCCCGGTCGGCGTTTTCGGCGCCGGGCGCACCATGGTTAATGTTTCCGGTGCTGCTACCGATAGTAATAATGCGAATGGAGGGAGTGCCTGGAAATCATTCCGAAGTCCGGCCGGCTCCAGGGCGGAAATAAGGTCAACCCGGGTATATTTATTGACGGATGGTATCGAAACCACCCTTCTGCTGCCGGATCGCTGCAGAGACGTATACGCCTTCGAGGACATCATCGGCCTCGCCATGCGGATTTCGCGCGAACGCGTGTCCAACCTCGATCTCTCCGCCCTAAGCTTCATCGAGCCCTATTCCATGCTCTCGCTTTTACTGCTCGGGCGAAACCACATGCGAAACACGGGGGAACGTCTCGGTCTGGTCAATATACCGTTGAATATCCATCAGTACCTCGCTCGCATGGATTTCCTGTCCGCCGGCGTGTTCGATGTCGCCTCCAGGCTGGACGAGAAGCTCCTGTACAGAAGAAGCTCTTTCAGCAATCGGGTCATCGAAGTGACGGACATACCCGGCCGCGAACGCGAAAGCGTAAGGGCCATCGCTGGGGTTATCGCCGTATTCAGAAAACGAGCGAGGCATATCCTCAAGTACTGGCTCAACACGGAAATAATCGATTACTTCGTCACGGTCATCTCCGAGGTATGCCAGAACATCTTCGAGCACAGCCTCGACTCGGGCTACCTGGCCATGCAGACCTATTCGGTCGGCAGCGAGCATGTGGTCCGGCTCGTAATAATGGACTCGGGAATCGGAATACGGGAGAGCTTTTCCGCCCGGGAGGAACTCGCGTCCCTGGCGGGCTCCCATGTTATCGAGAAGGCGTTGACCACTCCCATCTCGAGCAAGCGGAGATTTGGCTACGGGCTGTGTCAGGTAAACGCCATAATCGAAAAGCTGAAGGGCAGCATATACATCCGCTCCGGAGAAAGCTCGGCTACGGTGCTCCACAAGCAGAAACAGAGCGGGGCATCGCACATGTTTTTAAGGGACGACCTGGCGCCGTTTCCGGGAACCCAGATTTCCATTTCTCTTTTCGGATGAGAAGGAGCGCGGCGAATGGTGATACGGATAAAAAACATCGCACGGGATTTGAAGATACGCCTGCCGGACCTCATTACCAGATCGGTGGGGCGCCGTATATACGAACGGGCCAGGAAGAACATGTCGCATCTGACGGACGGGGAGGTCGTGCTTGTGGATTTCGCCGGGATTCAGGTCATCGATTCATCCTTTGTCGATGAGTTCCTTCTAAGGATGATAGAGGATTCCCGCGGCCCGGGCATCACCTTTTTTATAAAGCTGGCAAACATCACTCCTATCATGGAAACAAATATAGATTCAGTTTTCAGCTCGTATCGGGCCTACAACGACAGCAGGATCGCCGTGGTGACGGAGAGCCTGACGGGATCGAATGCCTATTACATTGGAGGCCTGACGGAGGCGGAGAGGGACGTGCTCGATTATCTCAGGATAAACAAGGCGGCCCACGTGGCGGATATTGCTTCATTGATTGCCAAAGAAGAACATGAAGCGAAGGAGCTTTTGGAGGGCCTGTACGCCCTCCGGCTGGCCCGGAGGGGACCCGCGGGGGGAAGCGGACTCTTTCAGTCCGTATAGGGTCACGCACAATTTGCCCCGGACGCGATACAAAATAGTTGCATTATCGGGCCGTCGGCCATAGCCTATTCCGCGTATCATTGGGGCCATGAAGATATCCGCAAAAAAGAGCCGGGAAGCGCGCAGGGGCGACGACGAGAGCCTGTTCGGGCTTCTGTCCTCCTACAAGTCCTACAATACATACGTAAGCCTGTTTCTGTCCGGGGACGAAAACGCCATCATCGTGCTACTTACGGACAATCCCAAGAAATGGAGCCTGATGGCCGACTCTAAGTATGCCTCCTTTAGGTCCATGAGTCGGCTGGAGGCCGGATTGCCGAGGCTTTCGGTGAAATACATGCAGCCGGAGCATCTCGTAAAATCCATCGGTCCGATGCTCGGCATGAAAATTCCCACCAACAAGGTTACGATAATCAACAACATCGATAGCGACGGATATTTCATGCTGGAGACCTCGTCGAAATTCCTTCCGGAGGTTCTGCACAACGTCAGAAAGATCGTAACCATGCCGCCACAGAAGAAATACGAGATGCTTGAAAAATGCCTGGCTGAAAATATGTGAGGAATGGCAGATGACACCCGACGACGCCCAGATGACGGCTTTAGGAGAACAGGCGAAACTTTTCAATATCGCGATAAAGCATACCGGCGGCGATATGGAGAAGGCGCGCCTGATGGTCGCCGGCCAGTATGAGGACGTGGCGGTCATCAAGGGGAAGTTCTCCCTTCCGGCCATGGGCAAATACGGAGTATTCCTGATATTTCTAAATATCGTTACACGACGTTTGGCAAGCGTGAATTCACTAGTGCTCTCCGACGCCGGTTTTACGGAAAGGACGCGGATTTTCGACGCCTGGAGGCTTTTCAACTCCGATTTCCGTTCGGCGGCGAGGTCCGCCGGGGATGCCTCTTCCGGTTCGTACGAATTTTCCGCCCATCTCGCCGATTCGCTGGACGGGTACGATATTTACACGCCGATAGACGCGTGGGACCTCGACGCCGCCTCCGACATCGTCTCCGAAATCATCGAAAAGTTCTACCGGGGGGAAAGTCCCCAGTGCCAGATCGAGCTGGAAAAGACCAGCTCGCTCGCCATGGAGCTCGAGGGCGTGCAGATAGAGGGGCAGGGCGAGGTGGAGGGCGCCGCCGGCGGGGATGAGCGGCTTGCCGAGATAGAGCGGCAGGCGCAGTATGTAGTTCCCGGGAGGGTTATTGTCTCTCCGGTGCGCGGAAAGTACATCAACGATGTACGGCCGGGGGACACAATCAGGGTACTTCTGACCGCCAAGGATGCCATTTCCGTAAAGGTCTCAAAGCTTCTCAACGCTTATACGGAAGAGGGCGAGTTCCTGCCAATCAAGGGCCGCGTGAAGGAAAAGATAGCCCAGGGAAAATTCGGATACATCATCTACGCGCTCGTGGCGAAGAACGTCATGGCGAAGATAATAGAAGAGGAGAACGTAAAAATCGAGATGGAGGGGGGCTCCCCCGAAAGTACTTCCGACAAAGGGGACAGCAGGCTGGTGCTGTATCTCTCCCTGCTCCTCGGCCTTGTGGTGCTGACGCTGATTATTATATTTTCGCTGATATAGGCGTCGGAAGTCAGCCGATTTCGTACTTCTTGATTTTGGCCTTGAGGGTGTTGCGGGCGATATCGAGAACCCTGCTCGTTTTCTGAAGGTTCCAATTCGTAAGCTCGAGCGTGCGGCGTATATGTTCGTTTTCCACCCTGTCTATCACCTCCTGAAGGGTTTCGTACCCCTCCGGGAGCTTTACGGGTTTCTTCCTGCCCTTAGTGGAAGCCATTCGCACGCCCTCCTGCGATCTGCTTCTTCTGATGTCGGTTTCGAGGTTGTCTTTCATTGGATCTGAAATTCCGTGGCAAATGAGTAAAGGGCCGGGGACCGCGGCTTAAAACCCGCCCGGCCGCCAGCATGGGAATCCCATATTATGGTATAGTATAAATTTAATACATAATAAGTTATCAAATAAATAATATTATTTAAATTATTCAATAACTATTTTAAATATTTTAAAAAAAACACCTGTTAA
>MVZN01000060.1 GCA_002069125.1 Spirochaetes bacterium ADurb.BinA120 | reverse complement strand
TACAACGACGTCGGAATGCTTGGCCGCCTCGGCCACCTTCCTCGTAAGGTGCGCGCGTCCTTCGGCGGTGGCCACAGAGGTTCCGCCGAACTTCTGAACGATGATTCCCAAAACCGACCCCTCCTAGTTGAACAAGGCAACAGCGATCTGTACTGCGTTTGAAGCTGCACCCTTACGCAATTGATCGCCGACGGCCCACAGCCACAGCGAATCGGGAGCCGTAGTGTCCTCACGCAACCTGCCAACGAACACATCATCTGATCCGGCTACGTGAACCGGCATGGGATAGCTGAAGTTCGCCGGATCATCCATTACCACCACGCCCGGAGTGTCGGTGAGTAGCTGCCTCACCTCATCGATGTCGGCGTGCTGCCTGGTCTGTAAGTTTATTGCCTCGGAGTGTGATCTGTATACCGGCACACGCACAGTCGTGGTAGTGACCTGCAGATCAGGATCGCCCAGGATCTTCCTGGACTCGTTCGTCATCTTGTGCTCCTCCCGGGTGTAGCCGTCGGGCATGAACACATCCACATGCGGGATGACGTTGAACGCGATCTGGTGATGGACGGCGGCCGATTTGTAGGGCATCACCGTCGGCGTGAACTCACGTCCGTCCAACACGGCGCGGGTCTCGTCAGTAAGAGCCTGTATGCCGGTGAAGCCTGCTCCCGATGCGGCCTGGTATGTCGACACGATCATCCGCTTCACACCCCATCTGCGGTGGATGGGGGCCACCGGCATCAATGCGATGATGGTGGAACAGTTGGGATTGGCGATTATCCCCGGGCCGGGCTTCACTGTGTCGAGGTTTATCTCCGGGATCACCAACGGAACGTTGGGATCCATCCTGAAGGCACTGGAGTTGTCGATGACAACGGCGCCGCGCGCCACGGCCTCTGGAGCGAGTTCACGACTGACGTCGCCGCCGGCTGACATGAACACGACATCCATGCCAGTGAGACGTTTGGGTTCGGCCAGCTCCACAACGACATCGCCCTTAGGCGTGCTCACCGTAGTGCCTGCCGACCGCTGCGACGACAACAGCACAAGTTCGTCTACGGCCAGGCCCAACTCGAATATGCACGACGTCATCTCCCGTCCGACGGCGCCGGTGGCTCCGACAACTGCAACTCTCATAGCCAATGTTACCTCCAATACGTAGTCACGAACTCAGCGTTTCCGGTTATCCACCAGAATCGGCTGCATCTGACGGCCCTCTAGGGCCAGTTCAATTGCCTGCACAAGGTCGGATACCCTGAACACCAGCGAGTTTGGCTTTCCTAGGGGATCATCCTGACCAAACGGCACAAAGTAGACGTTCTTCTTGCAGAGCAGTGTACCGATGTTCGGCGCCGAACCTGCAAGGCCGTCATTGGTGGACACTCCGATCACCAGTGGCCTGCCATTCCTCAGGTGGGCCTTTGCTGCCATCGTCACCACCGTGTCAATGATCCCCAGGGCTAGTTTGGCCAAGGTATTGCCTGTGCACGGGGCCACCGCCAGGCACTCGAACATGCGCTTCGGGCCTATGGGCTCAGCTTTCGCAATTGTATCGATCACCTGGTTTCCCGTGATCCTCTCTAGGTGCTCGCAGAGATCTTGCGCCTTACCGAATCTTGTGTCGGTGGACGCCACGGAAGCCGACATGATCACAGTCACGGCGGCACCCGACTCCACCAGATTATCTATTATAGGCACAACTTCAGGCACTGTGCAGTGAGAACCTGTAAGCGCGATTCCGATGGCTCTGCCTTCGAGGCTCATGAAGGGCACCTCCATCATACGTTTGCTGATGGCAGTATATGCCCGCATCATGATAAGGTACCGGCAGCCCTCGCCGTTCCGCCTACTCTAGCAGCGCATCAAGACCCAACACCACGTGGTCAAGGTTCATGACCTTTCTTACGGCCAGCAGCACCCCGGGCATGAACGAGTCGCGTCCCATCGAGTCGTGGCGGATGGTCAGTAGCTGTCCGGGCCCACCAAACAACACTTCCTGGTGGGCGACGAGACCGGGCAGCCTCACCGAGTGGATCGGCACGCCCATCTCCACGACGCCTCTGCCTGCGTCTCCTTTGCCCACTGTGTCGCCACGCCCGGACGCGATCTCGTGGGCAGTGGCCTTTGCTGTGCCCGATGGGAAGTCGACCTTACCGTCGTGGTGCAGCTCGATGATCTCACAGTCCGGAAAGTACCTGGCTGCTGCCCGCGCGAACCGCATCATAAGCACAGCCCCAAGGGCGAAGTTGGGCACAACGGCCCCTCCCACCTTGCCGGTCTCCGCCTTGCGGAGCAGTTCGCCGACGGCCTCGCTGCCCATGCCTGACGTACCTACAACGAACTTGACATTATTGGCTATGGCCGTTGTCACGTTTTCGAGAGCCGCCCGCGCCACAGTGAAGTCTACGAGCACGTCAACATCGACGTTCTTGAGGGTTGACGCCAGATCAGTCGAGATCATCACTCCGTTAGGGGCGATCCCGGCCACTGTTCCTGCGTCGCCCGCCTCCTTGGTGTCGACTGCAGCAACCAACCGCATGTCGGAAGCTCCTGACACAGCCCGAACCACCTCGCGCCCCATGCCGTTGTCGCCGAAGACGGTCCTAATCAGCGCGCGGTAGACCGACTCGAAGAGGGTCGCGCCGCGCGAATCCGGGGTGTATGAGCATTCCCATTCTCGGAGTATTCGTCCGTTGTCCGTGTCGGGAAGGAGCGGCCGGAGCACCCTCATAAAGCGCTCGGCCTGGAGCGAGTACAGGTCGAGGTGTATGCGCTTCATGTCGTCGACCGTGAGTTTCTTCTTTTTCTTGAGTAGCTGCGCGATACGGTCGGCGCGGTAGGACGCCATGGGGAGATTGATGGGCTTCGCCTTTCCAAGGCGGTTTAGGTCCTGGTTCGCCGTAACGATGAATCCCTCGGGCGGATTGAGGGCCGAGGGCAGATGGGCGGGGCTTACGAACCCGCGCGGCGAATACCTCTTCTCCCATCCCGGAAGCGGAACGAGGCCGCTAACGCCCCTGGGCCGCTTGAAGAGCCTACCGCTCATCTGATAGGCGATGTTGCCGGAGGAGTCGGCCATCACCCAGTTGAACGACAGCGCCTCGAGTTTCCTAAAACAGGCCATCGCCTCTCGCGCGCTCCTTGCGTGCGGAAGGGCGAGCAGGCCGTTGAACTCGCCGGCGCCGCAAGCCCGCGCGGCCGACCAGCTCATGACGAGATAATGGCCCTCCTGGAACGGGTTTCCCTCGAGCACGCCGTGCTCGTTCTCGTAGACCTTCTCCACCACCGGTTCGCCCTTCTTGACCTTTATGACCTCCTCCCGCACGGCGAAGGGCTTCCACTGCTTCCCGCGGCGGTATCGTCCGTCGCGGCACTCCTCTATCCGGTAATCTATCATGTCCATGAAGGAATAGGTGGCGCCCCATGCCAGGTTCTTCGTCCGGCCTATCGCGATTCCCGGAACCCCGGGCAGGCTTGCGCCCATCACGACATTGTCGGGCAGGCGCAGGACAATCTCCTGCCAGATGGAGGGGATGCGGTTCACCTCGAGGTGCGGGTCGCTGCAGTACATGGGCTTGCCGGAGGCGGTCAGCCTTCCGGAGACGGCCCAGTTGTTGCTGGCGGTCATTTTGGGGATCTTCGAGAGCCATTTAAGCGCCTCGGGGACGAGCGGGGGCGCAAGTTCGAGCTTTTTCAACAACGCGTAATCGATGCGCTCGCTAAGATATGGGAAGAGCTCGCGGAGCTTCTTCTCGCTCAGGTCGTTTTGGACCATCTGCACCAGGAATTTCTCCATGGCCCCCTGCGCGTCGGCGAGGCCGAGGAAGGCCATGATCTTGCCGAGGATGAGGGAATCCCTTATTCGCCACGGTTCGGGCTTGTATCCGAGCAGGCGGAATTCAAATACGGCGCCGTGCGTTTCGAGGTAGTGGTTGAACCCCATCGTATAGAACTCCAGATGGCGGCGAACCTCCGGATCGAGTTTCTTGATCTCGCTATCCGGGTCGGGGAGGAAGCGCATGCGGCGCATGTAGCGGTCGATCTCGACAAGGGCCGGCTCGCCGGAGAGGGTCTCCGCCGCGCGCCCCTCCAGAAGGAGCCTGGTGAGCAGCGTCTGGAGCTGGCGGTCGTGGGCGTGTACCCATCCCATGCCGTAGTAGGCGTCTTCGTATCTTTTTGCGCTTATCTCCGGGATGCCGTGGCCGTTTCTGAGGATCGTCGTTTTTCCGCCCTTCGTGTCGAGGGTAACGGGGCTGCCTGAGAGATTCATGAAGGACCCCCTGGAAAGAGTTGGTTTTCGATCAATTGCATAAAAAGAGGAATATGTCAACAGTATTTGCCGGGCATGTCGTTTTATTCTTTGAATCGAAGTCATTCTGCCCCGCGATTTTTTACTATACAGGGGCCGTGTAAAAAGCCTTTGTCGAGGCGGGTCCATTGTCCCTGGCAATTTACCTTTAAGGCGCCTTGTGATGTATTTTAATTGACAGAGGTGGCGCCCGCATAGGCCTATGAAACGGCATAATACGAAGCCCGGTGGCGACTGTATGGAAAAACCGAAATTGGAAAACCGCCTCCTCCCGCAAGGCCGTGCCGGGCGGCACCCGAATTCCGCCGGCATGACGTCTGGGGATGATGGGGCTTGCATCACTCCGGCTATTTCGGCCTTTCGCGCGACCTATGGCGCGAGCGATGGGAGGGGATGATATGGCGCTGCCGCAGTACGTCAATGTCTCGGCGCGGCTTTGCGCCGGCCCGAAGATGCTTCCGATCGAGGTTCCGGTAAGCGCGGAATACGAATTCACCCTTTCGGTCAACGGGGACCCATTCGCCCCGATTATCTGCTCCGGAAGCGATCTCCGGCTGCTGGCGCTGGGACAACTGGCGGCGGAGGGGATGATTCGCTCGGCGGACGAGGTGCTGTCTATAACGGTCGACGAGGCCTCGTTCTCTATCGACGTGCGCATAGCGGAAAGCGAAGACGCGCACGGGCGCATCTTCCGGGCACGCCCCTTTGCCCGCGGCGTCCGGCCGTCCCCAGCGCGGGAAGAGGAACGGACCGCGCGCCGCGCGGAGGTTCCCCGCGTGCGGGCATCCGTCGTAAAGACGGGAATGAATGAATTCCTCAATCTGTCGAAGCTCCACAGTCTAACTCACGGCGTGCACAGCGCGGCGCTCTACAGCGTGGAGGGGGAGCGCCTGTGCTTTTTCGACGAGATAGGGCGGCACAACGCCATCGACAAGGCCCTCGGCTTTGCGCTCGAGAACGGCATTGGGCTCGATCGGGTAATGATTTTTTCCACCGGCAGGATGGCGGGTGAGATAGTGCAGAAGGCGGTCGCCCTCTCGGCGCCGGTGCTGGTCTCCCGGGCGGCCCCTACAACGCGCGGCGTTGAACTCGCGCGCCGGGCCGGGATGCTATTGATATGCGGAGTTCGCGCCTCGGGATTCCACGTTTTCAGCGGTGAAGGTTTTGTCGAATGCTGACGTTCCAGGAGCCAAGGCTCTCGGACGAGGCGCCGTGCCCATATCTTTCCGGCCGGAGGGCGCGCTTCGAATACTTTTTCGCGGCGGGCCTGGACGCTGGCGAACTCGACGGGCTAATCTCGGCAGGGTGGAGAAAATTCGGCATATACTATTTCAGGCCATCCTGCCCCGGCTGCGAGAGCTGCGTTCCGCTGAGAGTCCCGGTCGCGGGGTTCAGGCCCTCCAAGGGGCAGCGCCGCGTAATCCGGAAAAATATACGCACCGAGGCGCGCTTCGGGCCGCTAAGCTACAGGCCCGAGGTCTATTCCATTTATCGCGAACACAGCCTGGCCCGCTTCGGCAGGGGGGAGGATCTGGAGGATTTCCTTTCGAACTTCTACAGGGAGTCCTGCCCCGCCCTGCAGTCGGAGTACTACGAGGGCGGGAGGCTTATGGCCGTCGGCTTTCTGGACCGGTCGAGCGGGGGGCTTTCCAGCGTTTATTTCGTGTTCCGTACCGAATTTGCGCGCAACAGCCCGGGCATCTACAGCGTCATCAGGGAAATTGAGCTTGCCGCTTCGCTCGGTCTTCCGTATTATTATCTGGGGTACTGCGTGGAGGGGTGCCCGCGAATGGAGTACAAGGCCGAATTCCGACCATTCGAGCGGTATTCGTGGAGGGAGTCGCGCTGGCTGGGCCCCGAGGGCTGAAACGGCCCGCGCCCGGAGCGGCGAATGGTCTAGGCGATATGCGCCCAGACCGGGAGATAATACTACAATAATAAAGGACCAGGACTCATGCCTGACAATCACGACCGGGACGGCCTCTTCGACGGCGGCCTGAAGGTCGACCGAGAGATAGAGATCCGCGAGCCTAAGATGTACCGGGTCATCCTGCACAACGACCACTACACCACCATGGATTTCGTGGTCGAGGTGCTTATATCCGTGTTTCACAAACCGGCCGCGGAGGCGACCAAAATAATGTTGGACGTGCATAGGCGGGGAAAGGGGATGTGCGGGGTCTACACCTACGATATCGCCTCGACGAAGGTGTCCCAGGTGCACTCCTTGGCGCGGGCGCGGGAGTTTCCGCTAAAGTGCAGCATTGAAGACGCATAAGGACAGGGGTATGCAGATAAACGACGAACTGAACCAGATCATCATGGCGGCATTCAACGAGGCGAAGTCGCGCAGACACGAGTACCTGACGCCGGAACATCTGCTCTACGCCGCCCTCTTTTTCGGCGAGGGGAGGGCGATAGTGGAGGGGTGCGGCGGAGACGTCGATCGCCTGAGGGGGAACCTCAAGGCGCACCTGGAGGAGAGGGTCCCCGGCCTGGACGATAGCGCTGGCGAAGCCGAACCCATTCAGTCGCTCGGCTTTCAGAACGTCATGGAGCGGGCCATCTGGCACACGGCCTCGGCCCAGAAGGACGTGCTGGACCTTGGAGACGTGCTGGTTTCGCTCTTCGACGAAAAGGAGTCCTTTGCCGCCTTCTACCTGGGCCGGGAGGGCGTTACGCGCTACGACCTGGTAAACTACATATCGCACGGAGGCTACCGTGAACCCGACACCGACGATGGGAAAACGGGCATCGATGATGCGGACGCCGATGAGGAACCGGGCGCCGCGAAGAAGGACCGCGATAAAATACTGCGAGCCTTCACCATAGAACTCACCGAGCGCGCGCGTAAGGGCGAACTCGAACCTCTCATCGGGCGCGAGGACGTCCTGGAGCGCACGGTCCAGGTGCTGTGCCGCCGTTTTAAAAACAATCCAGTCCATGTGGGAGACCCCGGCGTCGGCAAGACCGCCATCACCGAGGGACTCGCCCAGCTCATCGCAGAGGGCAGGGTGCCGAAGGCGCTTCGCGATTCAAAAATCTACTCCCTCGACATGGGGGCCATTATAGCCGGCACGCGCTATAGGGGCGATTTCGAGGAGCGCATGAAGAGAGTGCTCTCGGAGCTCGAGAAGCGCAAAAACGTAATTCTCTTCATAGACGAGATCCACACCATAGTGGGGGCCGGGGCGGTTTCCGGCGGCTCCATGGACGCCTCGAACATACTTAAGCCGGCGCTCGCCTCGGGCAAGCTCCGCTGCGTCGGCTCCACCACCTACGACGAGTACCGAAAATACTTCGAGAAGGACGGCGCGCTATCGCGGCGCTTCCAGAAGGTCGAGGTGAGCGAACCTACGGTTGAGGATACGGTGCTCATCCTCGAGGGACTTAAAACGCGCTACGAGGAATATCACGAGGTGGAATACAGGGAGGAGGCGCTCCGCGCGGCGGCGGAGCTCTCGGCAAAATATGTAAACGACCGTCATCTGCCCGACAAGGCGATAGACGTAATCGACGAGGCAGGGGCCTACGCGCGCATGAACGCCTCGGACGACGCGACCATATCCATAGCCACGGCGGAGATAGAGCGCGTGGTGGCGAAGATGGCGAAGGTCCCCGAGAAGAACGTCTCCTCGTCGGAGGTCGAGAAGCTGCGCGAGCTCGAGGCGGAATTAAAGAACAGGATATTCGGCCAGAACACGGCGGTGGAGATGGTGGTGGAGGCCATAAAGCGCTCGCGTGCGGGGTTCCGCGAGCCGAACAAGCCCGTGGCCTCCTTCCTGTTCGTCGGGCCTACGGGCGTGGGGAAGACCGAGCTCGCGCGCCAGCTTGCCTCGGTGATGGGCGTTTCGCTGCATCGCTTCGACATGAGCGAGTACCAGGAGAAGCACACTGTCGCCCGGCTCATCGGCGCGCCCCCGGGCTATGTGGGCTACGAGGAGGGCGGGCTCCTCACCGAGGCCATACGGAAAAACCCGTACGCCGTGCTGCTTCTCGACGAGATCGAGAAGGCGCATCCCGACATCTTCAACACCCTGCTCCAGATGATGGATTACGCCACTCTGACCGACAACACCGGCCGCAAGGCCGATTTCCGAAACGTCGTCATCATCATGACCTCGAACGCCGGGGCCCGCGAGCTCGCCCGCTCGAAGATCGGTTTCGGCGGCGAGACCGGAAATCCCGGAGCGGTAGAAAGCGCGGTGGAGCGCATCTTCGCGCCGGAGTTTCGTAACCGCCTCGACGCGGTCATAACCTTCTCCGGGCTCGACGAGGAGGTCGTGGAGAGCATCGTGAGGAAGGCGATAGCGGAGTTCGCCGTTCAGCTCGCCGAGAAGAACGTGGAGCTTGCGGTAAGCGACGAGTGCGTCCGCTGGCTGGCCCGAAAGGGCTACTCGCCCGAGTTCGGGGCGCGCGAGGTGGCCCGGATGGTTCAGGACCGCATAAAGCGCTTCTTCGTCGACGAGGTGCTCTTCGGACGCCTCGCCGGAGGCGGAAAGGCGCTGGCGGAGGTTGAAAACGACGAGGTGGTTATCCGCGTCCTCGGGGGCTCACCCCCCGCCTGAGCAGGGCCCCATGCCGATATACCGCCTGTGCGAGGAAATCATCTTCCCCCCGCCCGAGCTTGCCTCGGCTAACGGCGTGCTGGCCGTAGGGGGCGACCTCTCCGCACAGCGCCTTGTCGAGGCCTATCGCAACGGGATATTCCCCTGGTATTCCGAAGGGGAGCCAATCATCTGGTGGTCGCCCGACCCGCGCTATGTGCTGTTTCCGGACGAGCTAAGGGTTTCCCGCAGCATGAGGCAGGTCATGCGGCGGGGGATTTTCGAGATCAGCTTCGACAGGGATTTCCGCGCCGTAATGGAGGCCTGCCGTACCAATCGCCGCCGCGAGCAGGGCACATGGATAACCGACGACATGCTCGAGGCCTATACCGGGCTTAACGAACTGGGCCTTGCCCATTCGGTCGAGGCGTGGAGGGACGGAGCGCTCGCTGGAGGCCTATACGGCGTCTCGCTGGGCGGATGCTTTTTCGGCGAGTCGATGTTCGCGGCGGTGTCTAACGCCTCGAAGGCGGCCCTCATCGCGCTGGTTGAGCGGCTAAGCGCGCGGGGCTTTGCGCTAATAGACTGCCAGGTTTACACGGCCCATCTGGAGAGCCTGGGGGCGAGGGGCATACCGCGCTCCGAGTTTATGCGTCTGCTTTCCGACGCGCTGACCATGCCTACGCTTCGAGGGAGCTGGGACGGCCTGCTTTAAGGCTTAAGATCCGGCCTGGGCGGCGCGCTCAGCGCGCAACGGACTCGAACACCGCGTCCAGATGCGCCTTAAACACCGTATAACGGTCGCGCGGCGCTGTCCCGCTTATCACGATAGCCCCGTCCCCGCTTTCGAGCACGTAAAGCTCCATGACGGCCCTGCCGGGACTCCGCGCAAGGCTCCAGAAGAAGTCCGCGTTCTCCCTCCTCCCCCAGCGCTGTTTGACGACGCCCGCACCGCGCTCCCTCGCCCAGCCTGCGCCGATCTCGTTAAGCATCCTTCCGCCGGAGGGCACGCGGGCTATCGTTATGCTGGCGGTTTGGTCCGGGCTCGAAAAACGTTTAATGACGCCTCCGGAGGCCTCGTCGCCGTCCGGTTCGCTTTCTATCCAGCCGGCGGGAAGCAGGGGGGCCTTCTTGCCCACGGGCCTGCCGGCGACCGGGGGAAGGGTCGCCCCGTCTGCGCGGCCGGAATTGTCGGAGCGCCAGAGCGCTCGATGGTACATGGAGGCGAGCCTGTAAGCGGCCTTGCGGTCCACCTCCTCCATGTTCGCGCCGTTCATCGTCCACGACGCGATCATCACCGAGGGCAAACCGGCAAGCGCGGCCTTTCTGTCCGAAAGATCCCGCTCGGATGGGGCGCCGCGCGGTTCGATGCCTTTGCGCCGGTATGCGCCGAGGAGCGTAGAAACGCGCGCGAGCTCGGCGCCGATCTCGCGGCGCAGATACGAGGCGGTGGATATCTCGACCCGCACTGCGGCGGGATCGAAGCCCTCCACTCGCTTAAGGATGGATTTTTCGGAGATGATTTCGTCGAGCCCTTCGGGCTTTTCGCCTCTTTCGATCGAGGACTCGAGTTCGCCATACAGCCTTGCGTAACGTCCGAGCATGTCCGCGGTCCTCTTTAGCCCGGCATACAGCGCAAAGTATTCGTCTATCCTTCTCATCATGCTCTCGATCTCGAAAGCGGCCGTTTCGGCGTCGGGCGCGGCTTCGCCCCTGGAGCGTTCGGCGCTCTCCCGGGCCACGCTTTTGGAGAAGGCCGTAAGGGCCTCGCCGCTCTCGCCGCGTGATTTTTTAAGGAACTCGTTTAGATCGTTTCGAACCGCGCGCGCCTCGGCGTGCATGGCGGGGGAGAGAAAGCGGACGATATTCCTGTCGAGGCTCATGGAATTCGCGGTCGCGCGGCGCAGCCCTTCGATGTTTCGCCAGGCCAGGGCGAAGCGCTTCTGTATGCCGGGCAGGCGGATGTCGGCGAGGGGCAGGCCGTCACGGGCGAGCTCATCGGCAAAGGCTATGCAGGTGCGGCCGGCGGACGCGCGGTCTTTTAACGATGCTATGACGGCCGCGCCGTCCATGCTTCGAGATGAGGAGAGCCAGCGCAGGTAGCGTATGGAACGCAGCGCATATCCCCGAACCAGGGACATGCGGTCGGCGTACACGGCCCTGGCCTGCCGGAACTCGGCCTCGTTGGCGGCTTCGCCCGCCATTCCGTCGTCCCTCATCCTCTGCAGGCGCTCCTCCCCGACCATAAAGCCCGCGCTGGTCTCGGCAGTGTAGCGCTCGACGACCGCCGAAAGGGCCCCCTCCACGGCCTTAAAAAAGGCGGCGTCCTCGGCGCCTCTCACCCTGCCCGCGGCCTCGCGGCGGGCCATGTCCATGTCGCGGAAGAGGAGGGCGCCGTCCACGTTTTTCGGTATTTCGAGGGCGTAGCCGGACGTCGACGAACGCGCGCCGGCCCCAACGTCGATGTTGCGCCTGTCGAAATAGCGCCGCGCGGCGCGCGAGAAGACGAGCCTCTCGGTTGCGGCGGAGTCGACAAGCAGCTCGCGAAGGCGGAAGGGCGCGAGCGATTCGCCCCCGGTGTCCGCCATCTCCTTAAGCTCCAGCATGAGGGAGAGCCTGGACGCTATTCCGGCTCGCACAGACCTCCACGAAGGCGATGCGGCCAGATCGGAGGGCGTTATGGCGATCGACGATGGCGTGAGGTCCGCCGAGCACGCGGAAAGCGTCTTTTCGGCGGCGAGCCGGACTGCGTCGTTATGCGAGATACCAGTCGCGGCCTCCCGCCTCATGTCTTCGAGCGCGGAGGCCGTAAGGCGCGAGCGGAGGCGGCCGCTCTCCCTCATCGCCGCCGAGTAGAAGGCCTCGAGCGTACAATACTGCAATTCGACCCTCGGGATGTCTTCGGTCATAATGACGCTTAAGAGCTCGTCGTCGTCCATGCCGAAAGAGCCCCGTATCATCATCCGTATCCCGGCGCTTGCGGCATCGTGGACGGCGCGATAGTTGTCGCGGTGCCCGGCCGAGGAGGTGAGGTACTCTAGAAGGCAGGCGGAAAAAACGGCGCCCGCTATGGTTTCAGGGGTGATGGCCGCGTCGCGGCTTCCAGGCGCCGCCGCGCCTTTGGCGGCGGCGCGATCGAACATGGCGATGACCTCCACAGCGCGTTCTATGTCCGCGCGGAGAAGAGCGGACACCGCCGGGTCGATTGTCGGGTTCTTTTCAAGCCGGGCGAGTTCGGCGCGAACTGTCCGCTCGCGCAGCTTCCACCAGTCGCGCCGCTGTACACTGGACCATGCCGAAAGCTCGGCGGCCATGCCGAGGATGATAATTGCGCTTAGCAGATGGCGTGGTTTCATCACGTTCACTCCGGTACGGGCGAATTGTGGGCCTATGGCTTATTATCGATAAAAAGGCCCCGATGGATTAGCCCGTGGGGAGGGCCTCCCCCGACGGAAAAAAATATTTTGACAGGCAGTGCCGCCGGCCATTAAGCTTTATGCATGAAAACGATCAGACTCGTATTGGTATTTTGCGCCTTCCTGGCGGGCGCAGGCGTTTTAGCACCGGCGCCAGACGCGAAGGCCGGGACCCTGGTGGTCATGAATTTCAAGAGCGCCGGCGCCAGCCAGGAGCTGGGCGTTGCGGTATCGGAGCTGTTGCGGGGGCTTCTCTCCGGCATTCCCGACTCGGGCTTTACCCTTGTCGAGCGCGACCAGCTAAACGAGGTCATGAAAGAGCAGGGGCTATCGCTCTCCGGGGTGGTCGACGAGAGGACCTCGAAGAAGCTGGGCGGGATCCTCGCCGCGGATTTCATTATCGTCGGTTCGGTCTCGCGCATCGGCGGAGCCTACTCCGTCTCGGCGCGCATGGTGAACGGGGAAACCGGCGCGATAGTGCACGCCCGGACCGAGCGTGCTAAAACGGAGGGCGAGATCCCGGCCCGGGTGGAGATACTGACTTACGCGCTCCTGGGCCTTAAAGCCCCCTCCGTGGAGGAGCGGGCCGGGAAACCCGCTGAGGGTTCCGTGCAGCCCGACCTCGCGGTGAAACCCGGCCGTTACTCCTACAACTCTTGGTATTCGGACGCGCAGGGCGTCAAGAAAGGGGGAAGGATAGCGCTCGAGATCGAGGGGAGCTCGGTGAAGGGCGAATCGATCGAATCGTACGGAAGGGCCTGTTTAAACGGCGCCGTTAGCGGCGACAGGATCGTCGGCTACTACAACGCCCCGTACGGCTACGGGAATTTCGAATTCCGGATCGTCGACGGCATGAAGAAGCTCGACGGCGTTTACTACCAGGTATCCAACGGGGCGCGCGGGCAGTGGGTGGGCGAGCTCGAGGAGTAGCAGGCGCGCCGCCGTAACGGCGCGCCGGAGCGAAGCCTTACTCCCCCTTGAATACCGGCTGGCGCTTTTCCATGAACGCGCCGAGACCTTCCGCGGTATCCTTGGATCCGAAGAGCCTGGCGAGCGATTCGCGCTCGATTTTAAGATGTTGCTCGGGAGAGATGCTGGGGCTCGCCGACAGGAGCTTGAGGACGGCGCTCACCGCAAGCGGCGGGCGCGCGGCGAGCTTCTTCGCGAATTCGATCGCCTCCGCGAGAACCTTATCTTTCGGAAAGACGTAGTTTACAAGCCCGACCGCCAGAGCCTCGGCCGCGTCGATCTGCTTTGCGAAGCAGATGTACTCGAGCGCCCTGGCCTTTCCCACAAGGCGCGGCATGCGCAGCGAACCGCCGTAGCCGGGCATGATGCCTATGTTGGTCTCGGTAAGGCCGATGCGCGCCTCATCGCTCATAAAGCGGAAGTGGCAGGCCATGGCGATCTCGCAGCCGCCGCCGAAGGCGTGGCCGTTCAGCGCCCCTATCACCGGGCGCGGGAAGTCCTCGAGCTTGTTGCAGAGGTCCTGACCGCGTTTGAGAAAATCCACAGGGCCGTAGTCGCCGAAGCCGGCCGATAGGTCCGCGCCCGCGCTGAAAATCCTGTCGCCCGACCCGGTAACGACGATCGCGCGAAGCTCCCTGTCGGCTTCGCAGGCGTCGAGCGCCTTGCGGAACTCCTCGAATACCTCGCCCGAAAGCTGGTTGGCCTTGGGCCTGTTGATGGTGATGATGCCGATGTTCTCTCTCTTTTCGTACAGAATGACGTCTGACATGGTGGACACTCCTTGTAACGAAGATGGAACGGCCGGATGAAAACCGCGAAAAGGCCGATTCCTTTCCGTACACCGTGAGGCGCAAATACACAATAACTTTTTATTCATTTCTTGCGGCGCACTCCCGGCGCCTTAGCGCATACTTTTTCCTTCCCGGTTTCGGTAAAAAAAGGCCCCGTTTACCGGGGCCTTTGATATAGATTTCATGCGTATGTTGAACTAAAAAACAATGCCTCCCGCAAGATACATAATGGGGGCCCAGGTAACGTCGGCATCGTCGTTGCCGCCCGACGGCTGGGACAGAAAACCGCCCTCGATGAAGAAGTCGATGCCCGCTCCGGTGGCTATCTGGAGCTCCACGCTCAGGTTGAGCGCAAGGCCCTGTGCGTCATCAAAACCGCTCTCGTCAACCATTGAATTTCGGTAACCGATGTTAAGCCCGGGCTTGAGGGCCATGGTCGGGGAGAGGAGAAAGCGCGGCTTGAGGGCGATGCCGAATTCGTACATGGAGGCGTCGAGTTCAACGGGCCCAGATTCCAGGCTAAAAGAGGAGTAATTCAAATAGGCGCCGACGGCGAACTTGGGCATGAGATAGGCGTCGCCAAACACTCGGACCAGAAAACCGGTCGTTTTATCGACATCGACATCTTCGATTTTTATGGTCCCCGGAAACCATATACCGCCGCCCAATCCGATATCGAAGCTCTTTTCCTCCAGGCTGCCGGTTGCGGCATTGGCTACGGGCGCGGCAAGCGAGACGGCGCAGACCGCGACAATAGCGCAAAGAAACACATGTAACAGGCTCTTCCGCATTTTGCTCATTATATCCCTCCATAAAATTAATAAAAATAGACCATTATCCTCTAACCGGACTTTGTCTGTCGTCCTTTCCGGCCCCTCCGCCCGCCGGGTCCTCCGGTTTGTCGAACTGGAAGCGATAGCTTACCGTAAGCACATAGGTGCGAAGGCCGTTATTCTGGCCGCTTGAGGATATCTGCTGAATGAGGGAGCTAAGCGTTATGTTCCAGGGCAGATAGACCAGGTCCACACCGTAGAAATATGCGGTAGATGCGGGGATGTTTATGCTTATGGATGCGGGAGGCCCAGTGTCATCACTCACATCGAGGTCCGCGTTTCCGGAAAGCCTGGTTATCATAAAGAACGGGGTCAGGACGAATTCGGGGAACTTGAAGGCGACCTGCGCCCCGAACTGAGGCCCGCGTATGGTGGCGGACATGTCCAGTTTGACCCTGTCGGTACCGTCGTCGTAATCGATTCCCACTGACATCCAGGTAAAATTGAATCCCCCGAAGAGTATGACGGCGATTTTATCGGTCTTTATCGGCTGGATTTCCAGGTCCACGGGAAAGGAGTAGACCCCCAGCGTCATGTTGGCGTACTCTCCTACATCGCCCGCTGCGTAGACTATCGTACCGCCAATGTCGATGGCAACCCTCTCGCGCAAGCCGTATCGATAGAAAACGCTCGCCCCTCCGCCGTACACATCTATGTCGCCGCCCATATCGGGGGGGGCCGGGTCATCGTCCCTGGCCTTTCCCTTCAGGTAGAGCAGGGTGCCTCCAACCTTAAGGTCCTTCTGGCCCTCTTCGAACTCGAACCATGGGATGGGGGGAGGAGAGAACTGGAAATTGGACTGCTGGGCGAGAAGAATAGAGGGAAGGAACACAAAGACCATTATCAGCTCAAATACGAATTGGCGCTTCATGGCGCTACGCCTCCGTACAGTATGACGGTCCGGGCCGGAAGATCGGCGATTGTGTATGAAGTGGGAGCCTTTCCGTTCGGTTCTATATATCTACGGATATATATATATATCTGTGATATGTCAACTATAAATTATAATAGACTTGTTGCTTTACTGAGTACATTGCGAGCCCCGGCCGTATCGGGGCGTGGCAATCTCATACAATATCCGGTTTTTACCTGCAACTTGTTGCTATTTTAGATCGCCACGTCGGCCTGCGGCCTTCTTGCGATGACATTTTTGTCAGTTACGCAACAACTTAATTTTAAG
>MVZN01000059.1 GCA_002069125.1 Spirochaetes bacterium ADurb.BinA120 | reverse complement strand
TTCCCGGCGTCAGGCAAAAAGGGGAAGCTGGGTAGCGGTTTTCGGGCGCACGCCGCTATTATCGGTATCGTCCTGTTGTGCGGAATGCTGTGTAGGGGGATTCCGTGATTTTATTGTAAGGGAAAGGATGACGGCGGGATTGAGGAATAATTTATGAGGAGGTGTTATGGGTAAAGAAGGAAGCGGTTCAACTACCAGAAGAGACGGGGCGAATACTCCGCTTACACAGACGAATCCGCCCGACACGGGCCAGAAAATACCACAGCCACAGCCCCCGAAGCCAAAGAAATAATCATTCGTCTTTCAGGAAATAGATATACTCTATAGGCATCTGGGGAGTAATCAGGATACCTTCCACATTGAGGGGAACATTTATATCCTTCCCCTTTTTTTGAGTGACCCAGGCGGGGCGTTGAAGGTAAAAACATGACTGGTCCATCTTATCAGAAAAGAAACGAGGATAGCCGGTAATTCTGCTTCCATCCTTAAAATGAATGGTTATCCATGTGGTATACTCGTTGAAAGCGTCGTTCCAAACTGAATCGCGGGAAGTTTTTTTCGTTATCTTAAGCTTTCGAGCGGCTTGCATGATCACGTCATTGTGAAGGGCATAAGCGAAAACGGTCGGAAGCGCCACGCTCAATACCAGCAGCACCAAGAAGCTGACCCCCTCGATTTCTATCGACTGATCCTCCCCGGGTATTACGGGTATTCTCATGTCCATGAGGGAGTAGATGGTGTAGATTATCATGGTGAACATGAGCGCTTCGACGATATGCGCGAATTCCTTTTTCTCATTGCGCACTATTAAGGCATTGAGAATTGCCGCCGAGATGAACCCCGGTATAAGAAATATCAGAATCTGGAGCGTCTGGAGCGTTACCATTATTTCCCCCTTTACGTGAATAACTTATTACAAATAAATAATTGATTTCTGTCAATTAATTGATATATTCACCCTCGGAATAAATTATCTTTTAGAGAATATGAAATGAACACCGACCCTAAAAAAACCCAGACCTTATTTATATTTCTGCAGAGAACGAAAAATGGCGTGTATTCTCCTGGAAGGATACGACCGGTCTGCAATTTACGAATGGAGTATCTTCGTCAGGAAGTGAATATAGATGATGAGAGTGTTTTAACCGTGACAAATTAAAATGGGATGAGTGATCATCCCATTTTTATTCCTAAGCTGCGTTTGCAGGTATTACCTTGATTTACCTGTTCGTTCTGAGGGTATTTTTTTAACGAACTCGGATGCTATCCACCCTGTAAACCCATTTTGTGGTCCTTCCGTAACCATGACCTTGCATTTCGAGACGCCTGGTTCAATCATCTTTATTCGCGTGTCGTTGTCGACGCTGACGAGTCTATTTTTCATCATAAGCGAACCAAGCAATGCACCGTTCTTGATGCTGGCCGCTTTACTGAGGTCATCAAACGATTTTTCATCGACCGCAATAAGGAGCGTCCCCGATTTTCCGATCGAGAGGATGCCCGCCTCTCCAGCGGCCGGGATGTCATTATCGCCTTTGCCGCAAATCAAGACTAAAACGAAGAAAGCCAGAATTGCACCATAAATCACAAGCCTTGATTTTTTCCTAACTTCATTTCTGGGGATCGATTCGACTGGCACGGATAACGCTTTTTCGAGATCCTCTTTTGAGTTGAGAAATTCGAGCACAGATTTAAGCGATTCATGCGGCGCTTCGATCTGACCGGCTACTGTTCCTCCAGCCAGAACTTTTAACCGGCCAATTTTTCCAAAAGCCTTGCTTGTGGATTCAATTACGCCTCCCGTGATAATCTTTAAGGGAATCATGGATTCCTTTTTCAAAGGCTCTTTAAAAATAAGGTTGTGCCCTACTACTTTCGCATACATTCCCGGTCCAAGCTTCCATTCCATGTCTCTGAACCCTCCTGAATGAGTTATTTGAAAGACTTTACCGATAAACGAAATCTGAGTCAATAAAATATCGGTTTCCATAGTGGAGAAATTATTGCCATAAGTTGACGGAGTATCTCGCGGCGAAGGACACTCGAAAGGGTGGTCTTTTTTTATGACAAACCTGCCATGGCGGTACAAAGCTGTCAGAGCGACCTTGCGCCGGCGGCCGTATTGGCGATACGTTTACGCCATGCGGAAGATAACGTTATTCATCGCCGGGCTTTTGCTGGGTGCGCTCCTGGGGGCCGGCACAGCCTGGCGCCTTTCGCGTTCTGGGAACGAGGCGCCCCCGCGCGAGGTGACGGTACGGAGCATCTCCGGTGCCGAGATCGCCCATCGGGACTTTCTCTACGACGGCGGCGCGGTCGTGTTCACCAGCGAGGCCCGCGGCGCCGGCGTCGCCCGAACCGCGATACCGAAGGAAAACATCCCAGAGGCCCGTTCGTGGATGAACCTGAACGACGGTATTCAGGCCGATCTGTCGCTTCTGTGGTATGACGGCGCGTTTCATCGCGTATGGGGGGCGTCGTATCTGCGACGCTATGGCCGCGTTTCCCTGGGAGCGGGCGTACGCGTTTCGGACGACGTTTTATCGGGGCGGCCCCGGGGGATGGCCGCCGGGGTGACGGTGAGCGCGCAGTACTGGACCGACCTGTAGACGAAATATATTGACAACGGGCGCGGACGGTGCATAATTTGAGATTATGTCACCAACCACCAGTACGGACGATCTCCTTTCCGTCGCCGAGGCGGCGCGCATGATGGGCGTTTCCGAGCGCACCCTCGCGCGCTACCGCCTTGAGGGGCGCCTGCCGTACGTCCGGTATTCGCTCACCAAGGTGCTGTATCGCCGGAGCGACATCGCGTCGTTCATCGCGAGCTCGTATCGCGAGGGCGACGACTACCTGGAATAAAAATCCCGGACAAACCTGCCAACGCGGTACAAAGCTGTCAGAGCGACCTTGCGCGCCGGGCGCGAAACCGTTTTACTGGAAAAAACGGCGGAGGGCGCGGCGATGACATATTCGTTCGATCTGGGGCAGGTGGTGAGTCTTATCTTCTTCGTCGGCTCCATCCTCGTCTTTTACTTTCGCGGCGAAAGCCGGACCGATTCCAAGCTCGCGGTGTACGCCGAGCGGATCAAACAGATAGAGGACGACCTGGAAACCCTGAAGAACGTCGGCGTGCGCCTGGCGGTTATAGGCGAACGCCTTGAGGCGCTGCAGCAGAAGATCGAAACCCTTATTCAGGACCTCAAATGCGGCTCCCAGGAGACCTTCAAGCGAATACGGAGGGCGAAATGAGACGGAGATTGAAATCTTTCCCCGTGGGCGAAGAGGATCGCCCGAAACGAACCGTTTCACGGGGTGGCCCGAGCGCCATGGAGACCGGCATCAATGCGCCACCCGTCGGAGGGAGTTACGATGGAGTGATTATCGACGATCCGGAGAAGCCCGCCGGACCGTTCTTCCGCGCGCGCTACCTGGTGACCGGATCGGGAGAGCGCTTTTCGAAGCGGGCGTTCTTTTTCAGCCTGTTCGCGTTCATGGCGTTCGTGTACATCATTGTATGCGCCGCGGGCGTTACGATATTCGACGACCGCCTCGGCATTTTCATTCTCGGCTGTAACGCGGCGTTCGGCCTCAATTATTACGGGAACGAGCGCGGAAAATCGCGGTCCGTACCGGAAAGGGTGCCATGGCATATAACGATTCCGTAAAGCTCGCCGCGTATTCCCTGTATCTCCAGTCGCTAAGCTACGAGGAGATCGCGCGCCGCATTTCGATGGAATTCGCCCTGTCAACGCTGAAGGGCGGCACCGTGCGTCAGTGGGCCGAAAAACCCGACGAGCGCGGCGAGACCTGGGAGGACCATCGAGAGCGCGTGCGCGCGGCGATGCGCAAGAATGTCGAGGAAACGGCCGTCACGCGCATGGAGGAGATACGATCGAAGAGCGAGACCATCATGGAATCGCTATACGAGTCACTGACAAGCGCGTCCGCTCCGAAAATAAAGAGCTTCGAGGGCGCCGTGTACGCCTTCAAGACCATCTCGGAATTCACCCTGGCGCTGGAGAGCCGCGGCAACGAGCAGATGCATCCGCTCCTGATCGTACAGGCCATGATGGAGGTGTTCCAGGAGATCCCCGAGGTGCGCCGCGCCATCAAGGTCAACTGGACGCGCATACAGGAGGAGATACGGACGCGTCTTCAGGACGCGCGCGAGATCAGGGTGATCGCCCATGAGGAATAAGGAGGACCTGCTCGAAGCGGTACTGGTCGAGGGGACCCGTAATTTTTCCAGGGCCAGAAAGGCGGACCGCGCCGTGTACGGCAAACTGCACGGCAGGGAGAACCTTCTCGCCTTCGCGCGATACATCAACAGGGACTTCGAGGATCCGCGGCACATACGCCTCATCGCCCAGGCGCTCGAGCGCGTGGCCCGGGGAAAGAGCCGGCGGCTCATCATCAACCTGCCTCCCCGGCACGGGAAAAGTGAACTCGCGTCGAAAATATTCCCGCTGTGGTATCTGGGGCGCGATCCCCGGAAACAGATCATCGTCACCAGTTACAACGCCAGCCGCGCCGAGGACATCACCCGCTGGCAGCGCAATACCTGCGAGGACCTCTTCTTCCAGGACATCTTCCCCGCCTGCCTGGTCCGCCAGGACTCGCGCGCCAAGGACCAGTGGGAAACGATCGGCGGCGGCCAGGTTATCGGCGCCGGGATCAACGGCCCGATCACCGGGCGCGGGGCCGACCTCGCGTTAATCGACGACCCCATCAAGACCATGGAAGAGGCGATGAGCGAAACCGTGCAGGAGGCGATATGGGACTGGTATCGCTCGGTGCTGTTTACGCGCCTCCATCCCGGGGGCGCGATCATCATCATCATGACGCGCTGGACGACGAACGACCTGGCGGGGCGGCTGATCGCCGAACAGGGACTCAAGGAGTACGGCGGCCTCTGGGAACTGCTCAAACTGCCGGCCCTCGACGCCGGCGGCGCCGCGCTGTGGCCGGAACGATATGACGAGAAGGCGCTGCAGGAGATCCGCGCGGGGCTCGGGGAAAAGCTGTGGCAGGCGCTCTACCAGCAGGAGCCGGTGGACCTCATTGAGCGGCTCTTCAGCGATCCCAAATTCGCCGAGCCCCCGAAGAGAGTAAAGGTCATCGGGTATCTCGACCCCGCGTTCGGCGGCAGTGACCGTTCGGCGTTGTCTGTCGGAGGATTCCATAGAGAAGATGATGCTGACGACGGCCTGATCTACGTGACCGGCGGGCGGTCGTGGCACGGTCAGATCGACGCGACATACGACCGTGTCGAGAGGCTGTACAGGGATTTCGGCGTGGGGACGCTGTTTGTCGAATCCAACCAGGCGCAGAAGGCTGTCGCCGCCGAGCTTCGCAGGCGCGGCCTTCTGGTGCGCGACGTTCCGAGCATAGCCAACAAGCACCTTCGGATCGTGAACAATGTAAAGGTGAACTGGCCGCGGATCAGGTTTTCACGCGCGGTCGACCAGGAATTCATGACGAGGCTCCTCGCGTATTCCGAGCTTGCCCGCTATGACGATGAGGCTGATTCGCTCGCCGGGCTCATCGCGAACATGGGCGTTTTCGGCGGGGATATCGCGAAACGATACGACGGTTTCTTTTCATTTCTGACGAGGCGGTAGGATATGACACGTACATCGACAAGCGGCACGGCCGCTCGAAGAAAAACCGCAACACGGTACGACGCGCTCGTGGAGAATGACACCGGTCGAGGGACCTCGCGCGATAAGGTGCGCCGGATCCAGCCCGGCGGGCATTCGATGACGGAGGTTGAGGCGCGTCAATGGTACCTGGCCAACGGGTTTATTCAGAACATCGTCGATGCTCCGGCGGAGGACGCCACCAGGGAATGGATCACCATCCGCACTAATCGCGACACCGACGATCCGGACACCGGCGCGCGGGGCCTGGGGATTGCCCGGCTCATCGAGAACCGTATGACCGAGCTCGGTGTGCGCGAAAAACTGAAGGAACTGGTCCGATTCAGCCGCATGTATAACCGCGGAGGGTTCCTGTTTTACGGCGTAATCGCGAATACCCCGCAGACAGACAGGGAATTATCACGTGAGATCCCGGGCCAGATCAAACGGCTCGACTATCTCAACGTTATCAGCCCGGAATATGTGCCGATCGTGGAAGTCAATTTCGATCCGCTTTCCAGGCTGTATCATCATCCGCAGTTTCAGATAATGGGCAGCGAGGTTCATCGTTCGCGGCTGTCGTGGATGGTCCATTCCTACGTTCCCGAAGAGCGGCGCGGCGTATCGGTTATCGAGACGATCCTCGACGCGGTGCTCGCGCAGGACACGTCCCTGTGGAGCGTCATTCACCTGGTGTTCGAAATGTCCGTCAAGGTTTTCAAAAGCCCCCGTGTGCAGGATCTCGATCCCGAAAAACTCGCCGAATTTCTCGCCAAGATGCGCGCGGTGATGAGCACCATGTCGATGGTGGCGATCGACAAAGACGAGGACCTCGGCCGCGTTACGGACGCCGAGGCGAACAGCAATCTGAAGCAGATATTCGATTTCATTTTCGAAAACCTTGCGGGGCTCGCGCGTATGCCCAAGAGCCGGCTGATGGGGCAAAGCCAGGGAGTGATTACCGCGGGGCAGTACGACCTGCTCAACTATTACGATAACATCGCGAAGTTCCAGGAACTCGAGCTTCGCCCCATCATAGAGAAGATTATCGGCCTGATCGTACGGGAAAGCGACGGGGCCATACATCGTGCGCTGGGCGGCCGAGTCGACGGCCTGGACTGGGAGTTCGATTTCAACCCGCTCTGGAGGATCGCGCCGGGCGAAGAGGCCGATATTGAATTGAAACAGGCACAGACCGACCAGATTTACATCACCTCGGCGGTGCTCGACCCGACGGAGGTCCGTGCCCGGCGTTTCAAAGAACTGGAGGAGTTCTCGTCCTGGGGAACACCCGCAGCCGGCTTTCGCTCGCCGAAAATAGCGTCGCCGAAGAGCCCTGGAGGTGAGTCCGAGAAACATGCCGCCGGAGAAAATGCATCTCCCGAACCGGGCGGAGAAAAAAGGGCAAAAATCGGGGCGTGACGGGCCCGGGCGTCACTATGTATCGGATCGAGGTTTGGAAGCATTTGGAAGCCCTTCCACGCGGAATGGAGGGGCGGCAGAAAGGAGTCCGTGGCTGAATGTATCCCCTGAACCTGGAACACCAGTACGAGCGGTTTCTGGCGCGTGAGTTCGATGAGTTCGCGCGCCGGGTCGCGCGTAATCTCATCCCGAAAATCGCCTCTGCGGTTCCCCCTGACGTGGCCGTTTCCAGCGGCCGTTCCGACGCCCCGGACGAGGACATCTATGTTTTCATGGAGAAGCTCCGTGAGGAATCGGGCGACTGGATCGATCGTGAGGTTCTCCAGGCGAAGATCTCGCGGCATTTTCACCTGATTGACGCCTGGAGCAGAGACAAGGTCGTTGAGTCGGTGGAACGTCTTGCGACACGCCTGTCGACGCCGCAGGGGCCGTCGGTAACGAGGAGGCCCTCTCCACCCGGTACCGGGGGAGAAAAGTGGCTTACCACCATTGACCTCCTTGGCCGCGATTCGGGCATGGCGAAGACACAGCTCGACCGGATCGTAAAAACGAACCTGAGCCTCATTCGCTCCCTGCAAGCGGAGCATTTCGACGAGGTGCAGAGGATCGTCGGCGACGGCCTGAGCGGTGGCGCGGGATATAAATCGATGACCGATGCCATCGCGCGCGCCACGGGCGTTAACCGGAACCGGGCTCGTTTCTGGGCCCGCGACCAGGCGTCCAAGTTCTTCGGGGAGGTTACGAAGACCCGCCAGACCGAGGCGGGGATTCCGGGATACGTGTGGCGGACGGTGCGCGACGGCAGGGTGCGCGACGCCCACTCCGCGGTAGGTGGAAAATACTTCACCTGGGCCAAGCCGCCGAACGCCGGGGTGCGTGGCAACGCCGTCCATCCGGGCGAAGATTTCAATTGCCGCTGCTGGGCGGAGCCCGCCTTCGGTCCGGAATACGCGGATACTCCCGAGGAAACACCGCGGGATCCTCTGGCGTATATGAAACCCGCCGGCGTTAACGCCTTTACCCCGGCCGGATCGATCAAAGAGGCGGAGCGGTATGTGCAATCCCTGGGGATCGCGGAGCATGTGAGTTATTCCGGGATCCCGCTGAAAACGGTGAATACGATCAATAAAACACTACTCGACCTGAAACGGGAATATCCGTATCTCAGGCCCGTAAGCATTACCGCGACTAAAAGCTCGAGCGCGGCCGGCAGGGGTAATTACAAACGGTTGATGCTTAACAAGAGGCATTTCTTTTCCAGCGAGCAGAACGCCGATGTTATGGAGGAGTGGCATCGGGAGGCGCTCAATGCCGAGTTACGACGCGCACAGGAAGTATATGCCCGGAGTGAAAAGGCGGGAAACGAAACCATGAAGCGCGCGGCGGCGAAAGCGCTTGCCGATGCCAGGTATTTAGCGCAGTTTTCGAGAAGCGTGGTCTTGGTAAAGGGGAAGGAGTACGAGTCCGTTATCTATCATGAATACGGCCATATAGTGTCGGATCAGACCTATGGAATGCTCAACGGGAAAACGGCGTCGCCAATGGCCCACTCCGCCATGATCGCCATGTTCAACAAGGAGTGGGAACAAATTTATTTGCAATTGAAAAACAGCAACGATATATTCAGGATATCCGCGTACGCGCTGAAGAACGAACGCGAATGCCTGTCGGAATGTTTCACGATGTATCACCTGGAACCGGGGAAGTTGCCGGAATACGCGAAGAATTTTATCAGGAAATATTTTGACAATTTTACGCAGATGCCGTAGGGAGGCGTTATGGGAATAGATTCCGACCTTTATCTGCAGTGCGTTAACTGCGTCCATTATTTCCCCGCCGGGAACGACGTGGACGGGCATTTCTGTTACGCCTTTCCGGAGGGGAACGGGATTCCCCGGGAAATCATCTCCGGCGATGTCGATCACCGAAAACCCTATACGGGCGATAACGGCCTTCGTTTTACCCCGAAACCCAAGAAAGAGCGCTTCTGGATATATTGACCTTCCCTCTGCCGCAGTCCGCGTAAACATCACATCGTATGTAATCCCCTCGTAAGCACAAAATTTATTTCGATTGAATTTTTTCCGGACAAACCTGCCAACGCGGTACAAAGCTGTCAGAGTGACATTGCGCGCGGAGGGGCCCGGTCGTATGTTCACCGCATGAAGACGGTGAAAACGGCATATCGTTACGATACGGGGACCATCGAGGGCGTAGCCTCCGACGGCGGATTTCTTCGCGCCCGTGTGCATATCGCCCGTGACGGCGTATTCCCCTATCTCCATCCCGACGGCAGGCTCGTGATGGAAGCGAAGCTTCCCGAGGATATTTTTTCCGAGTTTACGATTCGAACCGCCAGGGGTGTGCCCGTTACCGACGGACATCCGCCGCTAACCGACAACCGGGGGATGGTGACTCCGTCAAATTATTCAAGATACGTAAAAGGGGCCATTGGAGATTCCATCACCGTGTCGGACGGCTTTCTGACCGGGACGGAAACGGTATTCGACGCCGCTCTCATTGGAGAGCTCGAGGCGGGGCGGAAGCTCGAAGTCTCTATCGGGTTCCAGACGGACATAGAACCGGTATCGGGCGAATACAAGGGAGATCGGTATGACGCCGTACAGCGGAATATCAGAATAAACCACGTGGCGCATGTGGAAGCGGGACGCGCGGGCGAATCCGTTCGCGCGTACCTGGATGCGGCCATCCCCGGCGATGTGACAATCGCGGTAATGCAGACAAACGATCAAAATCGGAGGCACGGCACAATGTCCGGAAAACAGGAACGCAAAGCAGTTCACGATGACGGCACAATCCTCGAGGGGATGAAGCGCTTTTTCGCGTTGTTCGCGCTCCCCAGAAGTCGCGGCGACGCCGATGAGCTCGAGGCGGCCAAGGAGGCGCTCGAGCAGGCGAAAGAGGAGATCGTCGCCGCTCCGGAGCCCAAAGACGAAAAGCAGGCGGGGGCCGACGCGCAGATCGTCGAGGCGCTGAAAGCCCAGATATCCGCTCTCCAGGCGCTTCTGGAGGAAAAAACCAGGCTGTTGGAGCAGGCGCTCGCTCCCGCGGTGATGGACGCGGCGATCAACGCGCGTATCGATCTTATCGATCTCGCGAAATCGGCTATTCCCGATTTCAAGCATGACGGCCTGTCTGCTCGCGACATCAAGCTCGCAGTGATCGAGAAGGTGCTGCCCTTCAAGAGCGACGTGAAGCCTGAATCGCTCGACAGCCTGCGAATAGACGCGCAGTTCGAGGCCGCGGCGAGCCTTGCCCGAGAGAAAGCGGCGTTGCGGACCGATACGATTCATCGCGCGCGCGTGGACGAGGCCGAGATAGAGAAAAAGCGCGCCTCCCGGCTCACGATGCACGAGCCCAGGTGATCATCCTATAACGAAGGAGAATCGAGATGAGTATACCCGAAGGAAAACTGTACGGCGACGTTGACATAGCGGCGGGGAAGATCGCCGAGCATCACCCCTCAACGTACATCACGACCAGGGTGGCCGCGGGAGCGATCATCTTCGGCCAGGCGCTGGCGAAAGGGGCCTCGGAAGACCAGGTAAAAACTCCTGCCGCGGGTTCGGACGCTTTTTGCGGCGTGGCCGGATGGTCGACGGAAGCGACCGATTTCGACGACGGCGCTTACGCGGCCGCCGATCCCGTGGCCCAGGTCGAGATCGGAGTGGTAATGGTGTATGTCGAAGAAGCGGTGGAAGTGGGGGATCCGGTCCGGATACGACACACCGCCAGCGGGGAAAAGGCGCCCGGGGCTTTCTGTACCACCGCCGACGCGGGGAAAACCTCGCTGGTCACCGGCGCGGAATTCAGGGGAAGCACCACCGGCGCGGGATACGTGCCCCTGTATGTAAAGGGGCTGTTTACCACCACTCCCGATCCGGCGGGTTGATCCGGTAATTACAGGCAAGGAGAAATGATATGAGCATACGACACGACGCACCGCTGCGCAAAGAGGATCTGCTCGCCATCGAAAGCGTTCTGTATGAAGCGAAGGCCGACGAGCTGGTCGCGCGATCGATCGCCCGCGTGAACACCAATTTCCCGCCCTTTGCGGGTGAAATCGGTTACGACTGGTATACCCGTAAAGGGTCGGCGAAGATTCTTGCCTCCGGCGGCGGAGCGAAGGATATCCCGTTTGTCGGGGAAGAAGGCGGGCGCGAGACCATGAAGGTATACAACATCGTCACCGGGATACGGTACACGATCGAGGAGCGCCAGGCCATCCAGGCGAAAAACGCCCTGGGTAAGGGTCCCTCGGTGCAGCTCGATACGCTCAGAGTCACCACGGCGCGGCGCTTCGTTGCCGAGGCCGAGAACAAGCTGTTTTTCGTCGGCGACTCGAAGCACGGGATTAAGGGAATTCTCAACAAGACCGGAATTACGTCCGAGAACGTGGCGACGACGGGGACCGGCAGCACCGATGCCGACAAGCGCCTGTGGGCCAACAAGACCCCGAAGCAGATCCTCGCGGATCTCCTGAAAGCTAAGGAAGCGATCGAGGCGGGAGGTCTCTTCAAGGCCCGGGTGCTGGTGCTTGCGCCGGTTTCTCGCCTTAAACTCGCGCTGCCGTACTCCGACTACTCGCCGCTCACGATCCAGAAATGGCTGGAGACCGAGGGAGCGTACTTCGAAAAGATCGTCGAGAGCCGCGCGATGCTCTCCGCGTACAACGGCCTGTCCGCCAACGCGTTCGCGATGCTTGACAACGATCCCGAAGTCGTCGAACTGGCGGTGCCCGAGGAGCTCACGCTGCGCGAGCCGGTGTACGACCTGCTGGGTACATCCGAGCAGGCGGTAGTCGAGCGTTCGGCGGGTCCGATCATCCGCCATCCCGGCGCAATCTACGTGGGCAAGGGAGTGTAATGCCGGTCTCCAGCGAGCAGGAGCTCAGGGATTTAATGGGCGGGCTGGAGGGGGTTTCTTCAGCCCGCATCGCCCTGACGCTCGACACGGCGCGGGTCTATGTGCGCGCCGGCGGGGTGCCTGAAACGCACGCCGACTTCGCCGTTCTGCAGCGTTTGTATGCCGCGCATCTGCTCGATGCGGGCGGCGCCGTCGGTGGAGCGATAGCGTCGAAGAGCGTGGGTGATGTATCGGAAAGCTACGCGCGCGGCGGGATGGAAGAAAGCTCCTGGCTGGGATTGTACCGGCAGATTCGAGCTCAGATTATCGCGTTACGAGGGAGGATCGCATGAAACGCGTCGCTATGTTCATCATGGTCGCGCTCATCTGTTTAACGACCTGGTCGCGGGGAGGAAGCGCCATGCCAGCCACGTTCAATGAATCGGTATACCTGCCCGGAATCGAAGCCGAGATCCGGGCGCTTTCCGGAAGAAGCATCATAGTAGGGCCCGCCGCGGGGGAATCATCGGAGCTTGCGGCATACGCGGCCGCGAATGAATTCGGCGCGACCGTCAGACCTAAAAAGGGAAAGTACCTTGCCGTTCCGCTTCGTCCGGAAGCCAGAGACCGCAGCCCGCGCGACTTTAATCTTGAATACATCCCTCCGAAGACCACGGGGGGAAATCCGATCCTGGCCTTGGTAGTGAAGACGTCGGGGGCGAAGGACCGCGTGATCCCGTATTATGTGCTTCTCAAAAAGATCGAGATCCCGGAACGCTCATGGCTGCGCTCGACGTTCGACAAACGGGAAACGGTCGATAAAGCCGTGCGGATCGCGTCCGACGCCATGGGACGACTCCTCTCGGGCCAGGGAAAGGCTACCGACGTTCTCAACGCGATAGGCCTCTCGCTGGTCGCGAGCGTCAAGTCGCGTATCGCGTCCAACATACAACCGCCGAACGCGCCGCTCACGCTGGCGCTCAAGCGTCGGAAAAGCTCTACCCTGGTCGATGAGGGACGGCTGATCTCATCGATTCAATACGAGGTGAAGTGATGCTCCTCGCGTTCGCAAACCTGGTGCGTCCCGTCGAGGTTACGGTAACGTCGACGGGGAGCCTGGTGGACGGGGAGATGGTTCCCGGAGAAGAAACGACGGAAACCGCGAACTTCATCGCCATCCCGATCACGCCGGCGCAGGTCAAAAACCTCCCCGAGGGAGATTATACGGCCGGCGATATGAAATTTTATCAGAAAGCCGCTCCCCGTTACGCGAAGGGAACGGTAATAACGCTTAACGGGGTCGCCTTCGAAGTGCGCGACATTATGGACAGGACGTTCGAGGGAGGATTCACCGTGTACTTTGCCCGGCGGAGGGTGGCATGATCGCTCCGGCCGTAATAAAAGAGATCATGAAGCTCATCGCGACAGCCTGCGGAATCCAGTTCATGCGCGCCGAACAGAACGCGGACCGGCCGGCGCTTCCGTTCATGTCGTACAAGGTGCTGACACAGGAGGGGGAGCCCATCCATACCGAATCGGTCCTGATGGCGCCGAAAGAGGGTGACGATACGACAATCGTCCGCAGCTCGAAAAGGGACGATGTGGCCGTTGTGAGCATCTCGTTTATTGGGAACGGATACGGGGACCTCTGGGAATTCGCCGATCGCGCCCTGAACTATGTGGAATCGCCGGAAGGCAAGGAAGCGGCCGCCGCCGTCGGCATCTATCCTAAAATCTTAAGCCCGCAGATGGAGGACCGAACGGTATTCCTGGAAACCGGGTGGGAGCACCGGGTCGGTTTCGATCTGGCGCTGGTAGGCCTTAAAATGATCACTTCCGAGATCGCCGCGATCGACATGGAATCGAGCGTGACCGATCTCCAATCGAAGATGTAACCGGAGGAAAACATGCCGCCCTATATCAACGATCTCAACATCAACATCAGCCTGCAGACACAGCCGCTCGCCCAGCAGGGTTTCGGAATGCCGCTTATCCTGGGGCATCGCACCGCGCCGAGCGGGCTTATCGGCGACTATGGCGAGTTCTCCGATCCGGCATCGATGGTTGCGGCCGGTTTCACCGTCGACGACCCGGAATATAAAATGGCGGCGTTAATGTTCGCTCAATCACCCTGCCCCGAGAAGATCGCCGTATATGTTCGTGACGCGGAGGACTCGATCTCGGCCTCTCTCGCCGAGCTCGTCGAATCGCACAACGACTGGTATGCCCTGCTCATAACCGAACGGGCCAAGGCCGATCTGCAGGAGGCCGGGACCTGGGCGATGGCGAACGAAAAGATTTTCTTCGGCTGCACCACCGACGTAACGGCCCTCGATGGCCGGAACAATATCCGCGAGGCGTATCTCATCCACAGCGACGCGGCCAGTTTTCCCGAAGCCGCCTGGGTGGGGTTGTGCCTTCCCCAGGACATCGGGTCAATCACCTGGAAGTGGAAACGTCCGACCGGTGTTATCGCGAGCACGTTCGACCTTACCACCCTGGCCGCCATTCGCGCGGGCAAAGGCCAGACCATGAGCTCACGCTCAGGCGTCGTCTACACCGACGAGGGGATTACCACCGGAGGCGAGTATATCGACATTATCCAGTCGCGCGACTACCTGAAAGCGCGCCTGGGCGAGGAGCTTTTCAACCTCCAGGTGAAATCGGGGAAGGTCCCGTTCGACAATACCGGTTTCGCGCGTGTCGAGGCGGTCATCCGCTCCGTGTTCAAGCAGGCGGGGAAGCAGGGCATTATCGCCCGCGTGGTCGACGAGGCGGACAAGGAATATTCCGACGAAGGCGTCTACATGTACACGCTTTCAGTACCTCGCAGGGCGGACATTCCAGCCAACGATCGCGCCGCGCGAAAACTTACCGGTGTTTCGTTTCAGCTCGTCATAGCGGGGGCGGTACACAACATCGCCGTCAGCGGCGTAATCACGGTTTAAGGAGCTCTTTATGAACGACGGAAAGTTTTACGATCCCTCCGAGGTCAGGCTCATCGTCAACGGTATCGACATCACCGGGTTTTCCGACGGCGAGAAAATCAAGATCGAACCGGTCACCAAGGAGCTGTATAAATCGCATTGCGGCGTGGACGGCGACACCTCGTTCACGAAAGTGCACGATAACCGGCATACCATTACGTTCACCCTGAAACAGGGAAGCCCGTCGAATATCATTCTCGACGGCCTCTCGAAGCTCCCGGCCAGCATGGTGGTGGGAGTCATCAACAACAGCGAGGGGCGTTATGTGGGCGGCGGGACCGGCGCGCGGATCGCCGAGCGGCCGACGATCGGTTTCGCTTCCGACGACGGTAAGCGCGAATGGAAGATACTGGTGCCCGATTACTCGGGCGCGCCGCTTCCGGATCTGAGCATCTAAACGACGCAGGAGAGGAGCGAACGAAATGGCAAGGACCACAAACCCGGTCATAACCGGCGAGGACATGGACGGCAAGATCATCCATGTAAAGTTCATCGACGGCAAACGCTACAAGCTGCAGCACCCCGGCAACCGCGTGAAGATGCGCTGGGAAAAAGAGGTGTTCAACCCGACCACGGGCATCGATATCGAAAAATTCATGGACCTGGCCTTCGAGCACTGCGTGATCCCCGAAGGCCACGGCGACAAGCCATCCATCGACACGGTCAAGCCCAAGGATCTGGAGGTATGGCAGCGTCTGCTGCGCCGGTTTCTTGACGGGGACCTTGAGGCAGCGGTGGGAGGGGCGGCCGAAGGAGCCGAGCCCGGACGATCTGTACCGGGAAGCAAGAGCAAGGATTGAGAAAGAGGAATGGGCCTACTGGCGGCCGATAGCCCTCGGCCTGGTGCAGATTACGAAGGAGGAGTACGACAGTGCTCCTCCTCAGCTTCTTTACGACATCAACGCGGCCATCGATTATAAGTTGAAGCTCGAGGAATCCGCGATCAGAAAAGCCAAGGAGACGGCGAAGACCAAACCATGAGCAAGGGCGGTGTACTGAGGAAACTGGCGATTGAAGTTGACCTGTCCGGCAACGGCCAGGAAGAGCTCGCCGACTGGAACAGAAAGCTCGCGGAGAGTCGCGGCCTGGGTAAAAGCTTCACCTCCGGTATCGGGGAAATGGAGCGCTGGATGAAATCGTTCAAAGACAGGCTCGGTGCAGCGCGCGCGAGCCTGGGGCAGATGGGGGGAGCGATTCAGGGTCTGGCGACGTTATCCATCGGGTCGAAAATAATCGGTCTCGGCGGAGACATGATCAACCAGGCCGCCAAGTTCGAGTCCGCCTCCGTTTCGTTCGAAGTGATGCTCGGCAGCGCGGAAAAAGCACAGCGAGTTATGGCGGACCTTACCGAATTCTCCAACGTAACCCCGTTTGAGCCCGGCCCGGTCATTGAATCCGGACGGCAGCTTCTTGCCTTCGGCGTGAAAGCCGAAAACCTCAAGAACACGCTCCGCATGGTCGGGGACGTCGCCAGCGGGGTCGGAATGGATATCACCGAACTCTCGGCAATTTACGGGAAAAACCTGACTTCCGGCCTGGTGCAGACCGAGGATCTCATGCAGCTTGCCGGTCGGGGCATTCCCATTTTCGACGAGCTCGCGAAAGTCTTCGGGGTAAGTACCGAACAGATTCGGGGACTGGCATCGTCGGGGCAGATTAAATTCGAACACCTGCAGAAGGTATTCGACCCTGGAGAAGGAATGATCAGGCAAGGAGACAGAGTTCAGGCAAATTACAGGAGATCTGAGACGTTACCTGGTTTTATCCGAAATGCCTTATATTTTAGGGCAACCCCGTGCCTAATGGAGCGGGAAGTCAGGTCTCTGACACAGTATGGCCTTCAATGGCGAACAGCGC
>MVZN01000058.1 GCA_002069125.1 Spirochaetes bacterium ADurb.BinA120 | reverse complement strand
AGTACAGGCCTTCGGCCGAGTGGAGCTTCGAGTAACGCGCCGCTTTCGCTTTTACCGACTCCACGCTGTCGTCGCCCATTGCGGCGATCGCCGCCGCTTCCTTTGCGAGCGAGGCCGTATCGACGGGCGCGGCGCCGAAGAGGTTCGCCTGGCCCTCGTAAGCGTGCGCGCGGTTGCGCTTTTTAAGCTCCCGGGCCAACTCCCTGTCGTCGCCGGTAACCGGCTTAAAGGCATTATCCGGAATGCCGGTGTTCGCGATGGCCCCTATGTCCATCACCCCCACCAGCGAATCGCCGCATTTTACGCGGTGGTCCAAAAACGACAGCGGCTTTCCGGGCTCGTGCCCCTCCATCCACAGGGCCACCTTGCAGAGCTCCACCGCCAGCGGGTTTTTGTCCACGCCGTAAATGCAGCGGCCTATCACCTCCCTCTGCGCTCGCCTCAGCTCCTCCGGCGAGGGCTCGTCGCCTCCGGCGCGCGCCGTGGCAAGCTCGCGCGCCAGGTACCGCGCCGCCGCCAGCAGAAAGTGACCGCTCCCGCAGGCCGGGTCGCACACCTTTATGGATAAAATTGCCTGCTCGGCCAAGCCGTATTCACTCCCCCTCTCCCCGTGGGAGAGGGGGCTGGGGGGTGAGGGGGGCATTTTCCCCCTCTCCCCGTGCGCGCCGGCCCGCGCGCTTGCCTCCGCCATCCTTTCCTTAACCACGGGCTCGAGCGCGCTTTTAATCAGTTCCGCCACCAGCTCCGGCGGCGTATAATACGAACCGGTGGTCTTGCGCTCCTTGCCGCTTACCAGCTCGAAGCGCGTTTTCCCGGCGGCCCGTATCACCACTGCGTGATAATCCAGCATGCCCTCGTACACCGAGCCGAACTCCTCGACCGAAAGCGAGCCGTAATTAACGCGCGTGGTCTGGCCCGTGGTCCTGCTTACGAATACGTTGAGATCGCGCACGCACGCCAGAAGCGTCGCGTTGTCGAGCGCGCTTTCGGTAAGGGCCCCAAGCGAGCGGTAATGAAACAGCTCGCCCGCAAGCGGGCGTATTCCCAGCGGCTCGCCTTTGCCTCCCTCCTCGAACAGGGCGAAGGTGCGGGCAAGCCCCCTCCACAGATCGTCGTAGCGCGCGTCGTGCAGAAATGGCTTTTCCGACAGCGCGCGCAGGCGGTCCATGCCGTAATAGCGCGCGTAGATGTCGCGCTTCTCCCTCGGCGTTCCGGGTATAAAAATGAGGCCGCGCTCTTCCATCACCATTAAAAAGAGGAAGCGATAGATGAGCTGCAAAAGCCGGTGATACAGCCGTTCGGCCGTAAGCTCTCCGCCGGCAAGCGCCGCCCTGAGCGCGTCGTTACGGGGATTGGCCAGAAAGCCGTCGGCAAGGGTGATGATGGATCGCCTCACCGCGTCCGAAAGCCCGTCGCGGATGCGCGACCCGGCCTCGAGCGCGTCCTGATGGTAGCGCTCGATTATGCATTCGGAGGCGGCGTCGCGGCGCGCCGGCATGCGCGAGACGTGCAGCAGCCGGTAGAGGACGGCGAAGTCGGCATACTGGTCCTCGTCGAACATGCGCTCCAGGTCGAACTCCACAAACGAGAGCCGCACCAGGCGGCTCGTGCCGCGCAGCAGGCGCAGTTGCAGGCCGTTTGTAACCAGCGCGTACAGGTGCTCGGTCAGATTGAGGTACTCCTGCACCAGAGCGTGGGGCGACATGCGGGGACCGCCGCTCTCGCGCTTTCTGTCCAGGCTGTCGTTGAAACCCATTATGTGTATGGGAAAACCGTCCCGGTTCTGCGCGCGGTGGCTGATGGCGTACGACTTGCCGTTCACCGTCTCGGCCCTGCCCGCTTCCGCCTCGTAGCCCAGAAGGCCCAGGAACGGAATCATGAAAAACCGCCGGGTCTCCGAGGCGCCCGTTTCGCCCTCCTTTACCCGCTCCATGCGATGGCGGAACACCTGCCACAGGTCGCGCGCGTCCGCCCACGCGCGGACTATTTCTTCCTTAACCTTCGCGCGGGAATCCAGGCCGAAGTCTTTAGGCGACTGGCCTCCCGACTCGCCCTGCTCCAGCGTATCGAGGATGTCGGCCGAAAGGATGGGGCCTTCTATGCGTATCGTCGTATATTTCATTTTCCGGATACCTTTCGTACGTAGTCCGCCGGAGTCAGAATACAAAGATCGAAGGGAAGAGGCCCGAGTTCGAGCAGGTCTCTGTCGCCCGTTACAAGCAGGTCCGCCTTCGCCGCGAGACAGCATTCCAGCAGCATGTTGTCCTTGGGATCGCGGCACAGCTCGAGCCTCTGGACAGGGTGAACCATCAGCGATTCAAAAACGAAAACCGAAATACCGGCGATAAGGGCCTTGAACTGGCTATGATCGATTTTCCCCAGCTCCCGTAAACGCAGCGGAACCTGCCTGTATTCGGCCAACAGGTCCGGAGATACACAGATAACGGCCTCCGCGCTCGCCTTTCTCACCGCCCGTGCCGGTACTCCTCCGAAGGCAAAAGCTGAAACGAGCACGCCTCTGTCGACGGCCAGCTTATTTCTTTTTTTCATGCGCTTTTTTTCGAATGTGCTTTACGGCCTTCTCTATATCATCCATGGTGAGGTCGGTACGTTTGAACGCCTCGCCGGCCACCGCCAGAGCGGCGTCGAGCCGATCCTCTTTTGAAAGCGCCGAAAGAATGTATTCCTCCGGTTTGATCCTGATCGATTTGGATGGCATATTGTTACCCTCCTTTCGGCAATGAATAGAGTTGTCGCAAAATTCGAAGATACCGCTTCCCCGCCATAAACGGAGAAAAGCGGCCCTCTTGCCCGGTTACGCAACAAGCCAGGCGCATATACTTAACGGCGGCGATTCCGGCATGTCAACAACATGGTCCCATTTTACCGTTACGCTTTCCGGCTACCGGGTACACGACGCCTCAATCGTTATGGGGAAGAAGAATGTACACCCCCAGTATATCCATGGGAAGCACGGGCTCGAATGCCCGGTAACGGCTTCCACCCATCGCTTTCCTGAAGCGCTCGTGCGCCTCCACAAGCGTCTGCGCCCTTTCGAGGGCTATCTCGTCCAATATCCCCCCGCGCGTATCGAGCCGGCGCACCGTCTCGAGCTCCTTTTCGAGAAAGGATTCGGCGGCCTCGCGGCTAAGGTTCGCCGACGGCCGGGCGGCGGCAAGGAGCTCCATTGCGGCCTCATGGTCCACAAAGGTCCCTGCCCCCGGGTCTCCACGGTAGCCCCATACAAGCATCTCCTCGGCCACCACCTGTCTTCCGGCGCTGCGCTCCTCGATGACGTTACGCACGCGAAACATCAGCACGGTCGTCTTTACGCTCACCTCGCGACAGCGAATCACCGATGCCCGCGACGGCGCGGGTTTCTCGCGCTCCAGGGCGCGCGCCAGAAGATAACGACAGAGTTGTTCCACAAAGATGTGGTTTCGTCCAAGATACAGGTAGCCTTCCGGAGTCGGAGAGAAAAAGCTCACCTTAAGTTCGTTTTTTGCGGGCAGCGCGCCCTTAATTGCATCGGGCAGGTTGGCGGTAAAAAGCCGGTAGCCCTTTTTCTCCCGAATCGTCTGCACTCCCAGAATATCGTTTAAGGCCCCGACGACAAAGCGCTCCACCGCGGCGGGATCGCCGATTGAACCGTCTGCCTGTTTTAAATCCTCTTCGATTTCGTCGGCCCGTATTGCGTTCTGGGCGAATATGGTGCGCGACTGTTTTTCGCGAGCGGCCGCGTTCTCGATCGCCCTGGTGGCCTTAAGCTCGCTCTGGCGCAAAGGATCGTCTTCGGGAAAGTCCAGCCGCAGTTGAAGGTCGTCGCGCACCTTTTTGGGATTGAGGAGCACCGCCTTAAGCACCGCGTCCATTATCGACTGGCTGTCCTCGGGAAAGGGTATGGAAATGCCGATGGATTTTCTAATCTCGCGCACCTTGCGCAAAATGACCTTCAGTACGATGCCGTCGATGGGGTTGTCACTGCCCCACAGCATATAGGCCAGCACCTTTTCCGCGCTCTGCCCGTAACGGTCCACGCGCCCCTCCCGCTGCTCCAGTCGGTTCGGGTTCCAGGGGAGATCGTAATGCAGCACCGCGGTGAAATACTCCTGGAGATTTATGCCCTCGCTAAGGCAGTCGGTGGCGAAAAGCAGCCGCGGCTTCGTCTTATCAATGCCTTCTATGCGCTCCTTCCGCACATCGTCGGGGTCTTCGCTCGTTATCACCTGCACGTCGAGGCCTTTAACGGATTTCTTTAGCGCCGGGCCCAGCAGTTCTCCGAGATATCGGGCGGTCGCGATATAGCGGCAGAAGACCACCGGGCAGTAACCGTCGGCAAGCCATTGGCTGAGAATCTCCAGCGCCCGGGCCGCCTTGCGGTCGTCCTCAATAGAGCGCAGGGCGCCAAGCGCCGCCGCGAGCTCGTTCAAGCGTTTGTTCTGGGCGGTGCTCCAGGTCGTTTTGCTCACCACCTCTGTGTGGCTATGGTCGCCCTCGAAACCGTAATCGCGGTCCATAACGGGGTTGTCCTCGTCGGCGACAAGCTCGTCGATATCCATCTCCCGGGCGATCCGGTTTTCCAGCATCTCCACGCCCGCGGCGGGGCTCGACATCATGCCGCGCAAAAGGGCCAGCGCCGACCAGTACCGGTACTTCCTGGCGCCATCGCCCGTGCCGCCGCTAACGAGGTTCCGGGCGAAGTCCAGCGCGTCTTCGTAAAGCGCGGCGTACTTCGGCGAGAGGGTATACTCGAATTCCCCGGCGTCCCGTCGCGGAAATGGCGTATCCTCGTCCATCCAGCGCTCCACGTCCGCGCGCCTGCGCTGAACGAAATGGAGCGCCAGCTTGCGCCGCTCCTCCTGCGATGCCTGCGGAAGGTCGAGCCGCTCGAAATCGGGCTTAATAAGGCCGAGGAGCGAGGAGAACTCTTCCGGCTTCCCGCTGTGGGGAGTGGCTGTTAAGAGTATGAGGTGCTGCCCAGGTTTTCGGGCAATATCGTGTATCAGGCTGTGCCGCTGCTGTTTGCTTTTAACCGCGCCGGCCGGCCGTGCGCAGGTATGGGCCTCGTCGACTATAACGAGCTCCGGGCATTGCTGGATGAACACCTGTCGGCGCCCTTCGGATTTGATGTAATCGATCGAGATGATCTGGTACGGATAGTATTCGTAAACGCTCGTATCCCCGTGAATCTGCCGGTCCAGCCGCGCCTGCGTGTTCGACCGAATGATGACCGCGTCGATGCCGAACTTGTCCTTTAACTCGTCCTGCCACTGGTCGCACAGGTGCGGCAGGCACACCACGGCGAAACGTTCGATCTCCCGGCGCTCAATCAGTTCCTTTACTATAAGCAGTGTTTCTATTGTCTTTCCTACCCCCACGTCGTCGGCTATAAAGAGGCGTATGGGGTCCAGCTTGAGCGCCATGATGAGCGGCACCATCTGGTACGAGCGCG
Organism: Spirochaetes bacterium ADurb.BinA120; assembly: GCA_002069125.1. Lineage (GTDB taxonomy): Bacteria > Spirochaetota > UBA4802 > UBA4802 > UBA5368 > MVZN01. The sequence goes on along the minus strand of MVZN01000058.1, from coordinate 12,519 downwards.
GGCGGAACGAGAGTTTCGCGATAGAGCGAAAAGGCCCCGCGCCCGCGCGAAACAATAGACGCGACGAGTCATACAGCAATCGCGCGGAGGCGATATCGCCTATGTCGCCTGCGCCGGGCAGAGGGAATTCCGCCGACTCGACCGCGTCCTCCCTGAAGCCAAGGGGAAGGTAGATGCCGGTCATTTCGTCCGTCGATCCGCCGAGGGGCCTGAGCAGAAGCAGGTCCCTGTTGGCGGAGGGCATGACCACCCATTCCCTGTTTCGAACCCTCACCAGCGAGCCCGGAGTGTATTCCATATCGTTATCGCACCTTCCTGAATATGTCCGGGCGCTTCTTAACAAGCCCTTCCATGTCGTCTTTATAATAATACTCTATCACCTGGTCACCCCTGTCCATTATGGCCCGGCGCAGAACGCGGTCGCGATCTTTCTGTGCCGGGTCGTCGTGCGGGGAGCCGTCGCAGAAAACCCAGATGTTCGGATCATAATAAAAATCCGGCTTAACATAAATACCCGGAACCGTACGCTGGGCGTCGTCGGGCAGGCGCAGCCCGTGAGCATGAAGGTATTCCAGAAACTTAAGCTCGATGGGCGAGCTCTTATCATAGCGTTCGAGCAGCCAGGCGTACTGCTCTTCATAACTCCCGAACGATTTCCCCTGAAGGAGTTCCATCCTGCACGCCATCAGTTTTAACAGGGCGTCTTTTATCAGAAAACGGTCGATGGTATAATGATCCCGCTGGTTATAATAGCTCAGGAGATCATTATACGAAGCGGGTTCCTCGTAGCTTTCGTCGTCATAGCGGCAGATATCGTATGCCTTACGCGCAATCGTAAAAAACAAATCCGGGCTGTCGACAAACTGCGAGAGAATTCCCAGGCTTCCTTCCGCCGCCTCGTATAAAAAAATGTTCGGCTTCGCGGGATCGCCCATAAGGCTTACGCCTATTTCCGCCGGCTCGACCTGGAAGTGGCTTTCGATGGCGCGCTTCAAGGCGTATTGGAGCGTAACCACGCCGTCAAACTTCAGGGCAAGCGCCTCGATTGGCTCTATATACAGCGCGTCCGCGGTGTCGGTTGCGAACAGCCGCACTCGTTTGATCTCCTCCTTGCCATCGGCGAGCTCAAGGTCCGATTCCCGTTTCCAGACCCCGGTTCTCATGCCCATAAGAAAGCCTTCTTCGCGGCTGGTCTTCCAGCTTCTGTTTATCTGAATAAGGCGCGCCGCCGGGATATAGCGTACGTTTAAAAAATCATCCGAATCATTCTTTACTCTGCCAAGGCGAACCCGGTCGATGCCGCCCGGCACATTGAAAAAAACATCGACATCGAAGCCCTGGGAAAGCCTCTCCTCTTCTTCACACGAAATACGCTCGCGCGGGACGGTCCGCGTTTCCGTCATTTCGAGAAGATTGGTGATAATATGGCGGTTGCCGCCCTCAAGCGACTCCCCGGTGAGGGGACACACCTCGTAGGCGCTCTCCTCGTCCATCAGGCAGTATCCCGAATGGAGGCTGATCTTCGCCTCCCGCAACTGTTTTTCGGCCTCGGCTACGAGCAACTGACTGATCTGGTATTTAGCCCCGTTGTAATAGATGACGTTACGGGGGCCGAACTCACGCAGCGCAATAAATCGTGGACGCGATATGTATATCCCCGAATCCCCCTGGGGGATATATGACCGGACAGGCAATCTGGTGAAATTGTAACCGGGCAGAAAGCCCTCCGAAGCAAGGTACCGGTATGGATAGAATTCGGATAAGGACCCGAAGGTGTCCTTATTACAAAGCAATGCGATCTGCCGCTCGGCCTGGCGCTCGTTAATGGCGGCCCTTCTCATCTCTTCGCTGCCCGTCTTGTACATGCCGCTTTTCTTTATCCTGGCCGCGTCGTCGAACTGTATCTGCGCGGCCTCGTGCAACACCCTCCAGCGGTCGAAGGCCCTGTCGAAATCTTCAATCGTATCCGCCACCCTGTCGGCAACCCAGTCCTCGGTAAACCACCAGCGCCGCTTTATGGTTTCACCTATGTCCTCTATAACCCGATAGAACAAGCTCACGATACGGTCTCTGTCCCTCTGGCTGCATTCCATATTCCTGCGCACATCGGCCTTAAGGGGCTGTTTGGGGTCCTCCATAAAATCGACGACAAGGTCTTTAATCGAGTCGCCTATATATCCCGATCCGATCTCCGAAAGGTATATTGAATGAAGGTGCGTTCTTAACAGCTCTTCGTTGGTAATATCAATTTGCGGGGGAGCGACCACGCCCGCCACCATGTCGCCCGAAGCGGCGAAATAATGCCGGTCGTGCGGCGAGAAACTGGAACAGAAGGTGAAGACAAGCGCCGATTGACCGCTCCTTCCGGCACGTCCGCCCCTCTGTGCGTAATTTGCGGGATTGGGAGGGACATTGCGCATATGCACAACGCTGAGGGTCGAAATGTTTATACCGAGCTCCATGGTGGGAGAGCAGAAGAGCGCGCTCAGGATACCGTCCTTAAAATCGTTCTCGCGCTGTTCCCGAATTTCACCGGGCACCTGCCCGGTGTGGTCCCCGGCGCGCAATTTTTTCAGCGAGTTGAAATCGGTTTTATAGATCTTTTGAAAAAACGCGTTGGGAGCGAAGCTAAGCCTGTCTCTTTTATATGAGCGCGTTTTTACGAGGTCCGGTTTAACGTTTTTTCCGTCACCGAGTCTCCATTCGATAACGTCGACACCGAGCTGGAATATCTTCGCCGGCTCCCCCTGATAATTAAATGCCTTCTCCGATTTAAGCCAGCCCGCATCGCACAAAAGATCGCACAGCGACTCAATGAACTTGAAATAGCTCTCGTCATTAAACACTATGTCATGTTCTTTAGCCGCCGCTTTAAGATATCTGCCAAGGGCGCTCCGCGACCCTATGCTTTGAATAAAAATATTTCTGCCGCCCTTTATCGGCTCGTAGGCAACATGAAAAGGCGTTCTGATTTCCTCGTCACTTTCGAACTTCCACGGACTCTTCAATTTCTCATATATACTCTTGCTTTTCCTATCGATCGCCTCAGGGCTTAGATATTCCTCGCTGCTAATCGCGTAGGCCTTTCTGATAAAATCCAATACCTGATATACAAGCTCCTGGCGTTCCTCATGGCTCATCTCATTTAAAAGCGGAACGGATTTCCACGGCTCATTGGCCCGGCAATTCTCATCCAGATTTTTATACGATATTTCCAGCAGAGCGCACTGTTCCAGGTTGGGCAGAACGACGCGCCAGCCCCGGCGAAGATCGCTCAATACGCGATAGGTAATGTAATCCTTAAGCGCGTTTTCATTGTCCCTGATGGCCGACGGAAAGGTCGCCGGCTTTGTCGCGAAATCCTCCTGCTCCAGGCCAAGCACATCAAAAACGGCCTGGCCTATATTCGAGTGGTCCAGAACATTTCCGGGCGCGTTTCTCAAAGCGCTGTAAATGGACGACCGCAGCTCGACAACATCGAGAAAATCGTTGAAATGGCCTGCCTGCAGGGCCGCGTCCTGCCTGTTATCGGTAAAGCTGAGTACCTTCTGGTCTTTCGGGTCGATTCCGTTGCGCGCGTATTCCATCAGAATAAGAAGCGAAAGCACGGTTGTCGAGGTGCTTCGGCCCTCGCTTCCGAGATTGGCGAGCTTTGTCCGTTCGCTTGTCTTGGTGTCGAAAAACGTACCGCTGGTCGGATCGAATAACAGTCGTGCCGGCATAAACCAGCCTTCGAAATCAAGCTTATCCTCCTCGGAGAATCTGCCTGCCGCGTTAAAAAATATTTTTTGCGGCATTCGGCTGCGATATTTCTTTATTATACTAAGCTTCACGCCCTTTGTCCTGTTGAGCCACGCTTCGGGAAGGGCCGCGATGTCCTCATCTTCGTTCCAGATGTCATCGCCGATAATCAGGTATCCGCTGTCCAAGTCGGGCCGCTCGCCCTCGCCATCTCCGGCATCCTGCGGCTCCTGATATTCGTTGAATTCCCTTGGCTGGAGAACGCCCTTCTCGCGGTTTTTTAAAACACAGATGAACGGGTATCCCGAAAACCTGCTGAATACCACCGGGTACAAAAGCCGCCCCGTTTCTTTATTTCCCTCTCGTATGCCCGGTTCAAGCGTAATCATCCGGTCGTCCGTAGGATCCAGGGAAACGTACACGGATCCGGTTTGCGAAATAAATTGATGCAGCCTGTAGGGGAGATACGCGTCTCGAAGGTTCTTTTTAGTAGCGTTGATGCCGTTTATCCATTTAAAGAGCTGCAACAACCGCTCTTCACACACCCCGGCATCGATGTTTACGGCTTCGCTCAGCTTTCGAACAATTTCCACAAAAGCATACGGCTTGTTTCGGATCAGAATTCCATTTTTCTCGGCAAGAGCAATTTCGTTCTCGAGCCAAATCGCAAGCGGATGCTTTACCAGTTCCGCCTCGCTCCCGCCTGAGCGTATCCCCTCGTCGACCGATTTCCGCAATGCATGGATATCGAGCGAGTTGGCGCTGTAATCGAACGACCTTACCAGCGATTCGTTGATAACCTGTTCCGGCAGTATAGTTTTCCCGAAGAACAACGAGGCGACCCTGGCGACCGTGGCCTTCTGCTGTTCATTCGATCCGCCCGAAACCATGGTTGCGGATGTGCCGATAAATGTGATCTCATGCTCGCAACGAGCTTTTATCCTGCGAATCAACAAAGCCACATCCGAGCCCTGTCGTCCCCGGTACGTGTGTAACTCGTCGAACACGAGGTATTTTAGGTTTTTATAAACCGATGCGCGAAGCCCTTCTTCGGCCTTTCTGGTTAAAATGAGCTCGAGCATCATGTAATTGGTAAGGATTATATCGGGGGGGGATTCCCGGATTTCCTTTCGTCTATCTTCCTTTTCCTGTCCTGTGTACTGGGCGAACGATATCGGGAAATCCTTATTTGTGATCTCTTTATATTTACGCCGCAATTCTTCGATTTCATAAGATTGTGAATTGATCAGCGCGTTCATCGGATAAACGATAATCGCTTTTACACCGGCGCCTTGTTTATGCTTTAGGAGATAGTTGAAAATAGTCCCCAGAAATGTAAGCGATTTCCCCGACCCCGTTCCGGATGTTACGACAAAATCTTTACCTTCGGCCCCGGCCCTGACGGCTTCTATCTGATGCCGGTAGAGATTATATCCCTTGAATATATTCCGCATTTCTTCGTGTAGCAGACCCTCTTCGCACAGAGAGTCTATCGACCCGGTTATTTCATAAGAGGGGTTGAATTGTATCAGCGGCTCGGGCCACAGCTTGCCGTCGGCGATATCTTTTTCTATCTGCGCCCGAATTCGCTCGTCCGCGATATTGATAAAGCTGGAGATATACGATCTGTATTCTTTTATGATACCGGCATGAATTTTAAAAATATCCATATATATGCCTGATCTTTGAAAATCATTCTCATGTATAAATACCTGTATTACTCACAATCTCAAGTCTTTTTATTATGATATTATAGCAGTTGCAAAAACCAGGTTTTGGCCTGAGTATGCCGGTGGTTCCAATCATATCGCAAGGCTTGCTCCGTTCACTTTAAATGCCGTTTAGAGGGTCGTTTTGTGTGACGGCAAGGGGGTCGTTTCCCCTGCCGTTTGGGGGGTCACTTTGAATGACGCCGGGGGGTCAGAATGGGTGACGGTTTACAACACTATTCCTGAATCTGAAATTTTTAATACTTCAGTAGTAATTGGACAACCAGAGGAATTAAATTCTCTAAGAACAGACGCCGAATCCATGGAATAACGTTTCAGCTTATGATAATTTTGTATTTTTTTAATAAATTATTATCTTTTTCAAGTAATCCAAGCATGCGCTGAGCAGGCCCTTGAGGAATATTCTTCCCCGATTCCCATGCTTCAATTGTTTTAATGGAAACACCAAGTATGGTAGCAAAGGTAGATTGGGAAAGATTCAATTTATTCCTAATTTCTTTGATTTCAAGAGAAGAATAACGGGGTAGAGGAGAAATAGTAACTTTATGCCGTTTTACACCTTTTATACGGATTCCCTTTTCATAATCGATTGCTTCAGTAAGACCTTTTGTAATACTTGAATATACTTTATTTGTTTTCATGAGTATAATCCTTATTTATTGGTAAGTTCATATTCTAATAATGAAATCAATTTCTTAATATTATTACGTTCAGACTTAGTTAGAGCATCCTTTTCACCTTTTTTATACGCTGTGATTAAATATATCTTTTCAAAGATAATAAAATCGACATAAGCTACTCGGATTCCACCACTTTTACCTTTTCCATGAATGGCCCAGCGTAATTTACGAAGACCTCCGGTTCCTTCAACAATATCCCCTTGATTTGGATAAAGACATAAATAATATTGGAGTGATCGTAATTCATTATCAGATAATCCAAGATGCTTCCATGCTTTTTCGAATTCTGGAAGAATAATAAATTCCCTCATCATAAGTCAATATGATACCCTATATGATAGGGTGTCAATAACAACAATCAGTTAGTTAGACCCATTAAAATGCGAAGCCTTTCAATTAAACCACAACAAAAAACCATCAAAGTCAAACCTTATTCGTGGCTCGACAGCATAAGTACAGTCCCAACATTACAACTGCCCTTTCGCCTTTGACCTGAGAGAAACCCAACTTTTGTAGCTTGTCTTAGTGTGCAACGAAGGTGGAAATGTGTCGAAGGCCACGCGACTGCTTGTGAGCACAGCACATAGTCCGTGTTATGCGCAGGCTCGAAGGTCACCTGCAATCAAGAATTTATTATTCGAGACAGCAATAAATCCTCAATATTTCTTCTGCCGTCAAATACAGAGATAACATACCTGTTCGGCTCGTTTAAATGCAAATCCTTCCGCATTACCCTGGCTTCGATATTCCCGAGTTTAGCCTGGTGTAGTGACCAGCGGCTCCTTTTGCCAGTGCAATGAGTTATACCCCGGGTTGGCGGGAATCGACGCTTACATTTATCTTGCACTAGCACAAATAGTTATTGCAAGAAAACTCCATATCTTGCAATAATGAAAGCCCTTATTGCAAGATATGCTTTATTGCCCATGAAACGAGAAAGAACAGGCACCTGGATGCCGGTAACCTCGGGCGGGGAAACATACAAGGCGTTTATCCCCGATCCTTTGCCGCCACAACCGCCCCTTGATATAGGCCCGAAACTCCATGATCTCATGGACCAGGCCTTGCTTTCCATCGGGCGACTCGACAGTGTAACAACCCTCCTGCCGGATTCGGCAATATTTCTCTATACATATATCCGAAAGGAAGCGGTGCTGTCATCCCAGATCGAGGGAACACAATCCTCCCTTTCCGACTTGCTATTATTCGAAATGGAGGGGGTCCCGGGCGTCCCCCTTGACGATGTCCGGGAATCGCTAAATTATGTAAATGCCTTGAACCACGGTATGACAAGGCTTCGTGAGGGCTTTCCCCTGTCGCTGAGGCTAATAAGGGAAATCCATGCCGAGCTTTTGCGGAAAGGCCGGGGCGCAGAGAACAATCCGGGGGAATTCCGCCAGAGTCAGAACTGGATTGGGGGCACACGGCCGGGAAATGCCCGGTATGTCCCGACTCCGCCAGAACTAGTAATGAAGTGTTTGGGTGATCTCGAGCTTTTTTTCCATGACAAGCCCGAGCGGGTACCGGTTCTTTTAAAAGCGGCACTGGTTCATGTGCAATTTGAATCAATTCACCCCTTTCTGGACGGCAACGGACGTCTGGGGCGTTTGCTGATAACCCTTCTCTTGTTTCACGAGAAGGTCCTCGTGGAGCCAATGCTGTATCTGAGTCTCTTTTTTAAGATTCACAGAGACACCTACTACGAACTTCTACAAAAGGTAAGAACCGAAGGCGACTGGGAAAGCTGGCTCGAGTTCTTTTTCACTGCAGTAAAAACGACCGCTGATTTGGCTGTTATAACAGCTCGGAAGCTTTACCAGATGGCTGAGGATGATAGGTTAAAGATACAGGCAATTGGGCGCAAAGCCGGTTCTGTTCTCAGGGTACATCATGCTCTCCTTCAGAGGCCAATATTGTCAATACCCCGCACCTGCGAAATAACCGGGCTTATGCCGAATACCGTCAAATCATCATACGATCATCTCATCAGGCTCGGATTGGTGAAGGAAGTAACAGGAAAAAAACGCAGCCGTATGTTCGGCTATATGAATTACATCAATATACTGAATGAAGGGACATGAACGGGTACGCGACATCGGATGAAAAATACTACGTAGCATTTAGACCTGAAGGCGAAAAGCAGGCGGCTTACAATGACGGATTATACGTTAGCAAACCCACCCCTCAAAAAAGTATTGACTAAAACCACCCTTCCCGGACATTTTACTTATTGCGCAGCCCGGAGGGCGCGCCAACGCGGGCGTAATTCAGTGGTAGAATGTCAGCTTCCCAAGCTGGACGCCGTGGGTTCGACCCCCATCGCCCGCTCATTCTACGCGACGACGGGAATGCAGGAGGGAACGCCGCAGGGGCGTTCCTCCGTTTTATACGGTAAAACCGCGCATGAAAACACTCCATACGGCTTTAGCTAATACCGGGGTCGCCTCGGCCATTGGGAACACTCCAATGGTGCGCCTTCGGCACCTCTCGCCCAATCCGAGGGTCTCCATCCTCGTAAAACTCGAAGGGGCCAACCCCGGCGGTTCCATAAAGGACCGACCCGCTTATTATATGCTTAAAAAAGCCGTGGAGAGCGGCGAGCTCACTCCGGACAAAACCATCCTCGAGCCTACCAGTGGGAACACGGGCATAGGACTCGCGATGGTGGGCGTGTCCATGGGCTACCGGGTAACCCTCTGCATGCCCGAATGCGTCAGCATGGAGCGCCGCGGCATACTTATGGCCTTCGGCGCGGACCTGGTGCTTACGGCAGGCTGCCGCATGACCGACGGCGCCATAGTAGAGGCGAAGCGCATGATGGAGGCCGAGCCAGGCAAGTACTACATGCCCGACCAGTTTTCCAATCCGGCCAACGCGCTCGCGCACTACGAAACCACCGGCCCGGAAATAATCGAGCAGACAGGCGGCCGGATAAGCGCTTTCGTAGCCGGCCTCGGCACCACGGGCACCATAATGGGCGTTGGCCAAAGGCTTAAAGAGCACGATGCGACCACCCGCATCATCGCGGTCGAACCGACAATCGGCCATACCATTCAGGGCCTAAAAAACATGACCGAGAGCATAGTGCCGGCGATATACGATCCGGCCATGATAGACGAAGTACAGACCGTCGGCGACGAGGAGGCCTTTTCCGCCTGCCACGAGCTGGCAGTGCGCGAGGGACTCTTTTGCGGCATGTCGAGCGGCGCTGCCGTGGCCGGGGCCATTCGCGTTGCGCGCGATATGGACGAGGGGGTGGTAGTCACCATCCTCCCCGACCGCGGCGACCGCTATCTTTCTACCGCGCTCTTCAAATCGATCTGCGCCAAGTGCCCGCCCTGAGACCGGCGCGGCCGCTCGGCGCACTGTCGCATCTAACAAATACACATTACCAACTATTAAGGACGGGATAGCATTCATGCCCAGGGAACGCACGCTTTCAATCGTCAAACCCGACGCCGTCGGGAAAAACCTTATAGGCGAGATCTACGCGCGGTTCGAAAAGAACGGCCTGCGCATCGCGGCCGCGCGGATGCTTAGACTCTCAAGGGACGACGCCCGCCGCTTCTACGCCGAGCACGAGGGCCAGCCCTACTACGAACCGCTCATCGACTTTATGACATCCGGGCCCATACTGGCCCAGGTGCTGGAGGGCGACGACGCCATCAACAAAAACCGCGAAATAATGGGAAAGACCAACAGCCCGGAGGCCGACCCCGGCACCATAAGGCGCGATTACGGCGAGAACAACCGCCGTAACGCGGTGCACGGCTCGGACAGCCCCAAAAGCGCCGAGAGGGAGATAGCCTTTTTCTTCGGGCCCGAGGAGGTCTTCGACCGCTGGTAGGCCGGGCTCAACGGCCGGGAAAGAGGAGGCGCCACAGGCTCTTCAGGCGAAAGTTAAGCAGGTTTGCGGCAAAGCCGATGCGCGTTCCGTAGCCAATGGTTACAAGCGACAATGCGAGCGTAACGAGCGAGATGGAAACCGCCACCCAGTGACGGTACAGGCGCTTCTGCACGTCCTCGGCATAGGCCATTACCGGCGAAAGCTCGCGCCGCGCGCCTATTGCGAAGCTTACGCCTGCGGCGGGCGTCCAGTAGTATTTTTTAACGCCCTCCTCCACGCGGAAGTACCTGGCGCGCGCGCTCAGGTAGTGCGTTCCGTCCTCAAGCCCTTCGAGAATTACGCTTTCGCCCTTTTGGTTAACCCGCGCCGGCGCGCGTTCCGGCTCCAATCCCCCTAAAAACGAAAAGCCGTCTACGAATTCCCTTTTTATGTTGCGGACCACCAGGCGCGCCTCGAATGAGCCCCGCTCGAAAGGGAGCCTCGAGTCGAAAGGCAGCACGATCTCCACGCGCGGCGCGGCCGGCGCGGCTACTCCCGCTTCCGGCGCGGCGCTCAGGCCCCTGGCGATTCGCTCGTACGCCTCGCGGTCGAGCGGGTCGGCCCTGTTTACGATTATCTCGTACACGCTAACGCGGCCCGGAGTGTTCGTTTTGTCCACGGCGGCCAGCGTGAAGAAGTAGCGCCCGTCCTCCAGGTTATCGAAGGCTGTTTCGAAGTCGTTGCTAAATGTGGCCGGACGCGCCGCGGTGTCGCGCGCGAGCGAATAGACGAAGCCCTTAAGGCGCACCTTGTCGCCCATGGTCCAGCGAAACCGGGCCGAGCGCAGTGGCGCGGCCTGCGATTCCGGGTGCGTCGGCGATACAATGAGCGGCCCGGCAAGCGGATTCTTGCTTACTTGCAGCGGGAAGTGCACCGTTCGGCTGTAGTTGCCGGCGCCGTCCACGGAGCGAATATGGAAATAGCTCACGCCGTCGTCCAGGTCGGGAATACGGTAGCTTCGAATGTTTCCCTCCAGGTTCTGCACGGCCGGAATGAAATCCGGCTCCTTGTTCACTATGACGGCGTAGCCCGCTATTCCCGATTCGTCGGCTGGCGGGACCCACTGCACGAGCGCGGTGGCCTCCCTGGACCAGGTGTTCTCCGGATGCGTTGGCGAGGTTACGGCCGGGGTGCTTACGTAAACGTCGGTATGGTTGACGGCAATCCTCCCGCCCTCCTCCCACATCGCCACCACGCGGGCGTCGGCGGACACCATGACGGGTTTGCGCGCGGGAACCTTCTGCGGCGAGAGGCGGTTTTCGGGCGAGAATGTCCGGTCGGCCGGCAGGTACTTCCGCGACATCACGCCGGGCCGGACATCCCTGGCGTCGTACCACACCACGATAAGCTCGTCGCTGCGTCCCGGCATGATTCGCGGCGCGTAGCAGTTGGCGTTGGTGGAGGTAACGTCAATCGGGCGCTCCGACCAGGTCTTTCCATAGTCGCCGCCGCGCAGCATCCTGATGGCCCAGTTCTTGTCGTCGTTGTTCTGGTAAACACAATAGATGGTGTCCCTGTAAAAGGCTATAGCCGGAGCGGCGTCGTTTGCGGGGCTTGCGGTTATGCGGCGCGGGGAGCTCCAGCTTCGCCCGTAGTTCTCCGAGCGCGTAAAGTACAGGTCGTCGGAGAGCACCCCTCGAAAATCCCCCTTGCCCTGCCACACAACGAAAACGTAGGGCCCCTCGAAATGCACGGCCGGAAAAAACGCCCCGCGCAGGTCCCCCACCCTGGCAAGCACTTCCGGCTCGTCGAAGACGGCGCCGTCGGCGCTTTCGGCGTGGAACAGCGTAAAGACGCCCTGCCTCTGGCCATGGTAGAAGAGGTGCAGCCTGCCCCGGTCATCGTAGAAAAACATCGGCAGAAGTTCCGTTTCCGACGGCAGGGATATTCGCGCCGGCGACGACCAGGTGGCCCCCATGTCGGTCGAAAGGGAGTAAAAGAGCCTGCTCCTGGAGTCTTCGGGCAGGATGTTCTGCCACACCACGGCCACGCTGCCGGACCCCGAGACCGCTATATACGGATAGTGGTCCACCCCCATTGCCACGTCGGCAACCGCCGCCGGGTCGAAGAAGGATTTTCCCCCGTCGAAGGAGAGCGCGGCGTAGATGCGGTGCGCGTTTCTGTCCGCGCCCTCGAAGACGGCCGCAATAAATCTGCCGCGCGACGACATTTGTATATTGCGCGTCTCCATGCCCACGGGGCTAATAAAAAAGGCCCTCTCCCAGCCCACGGGGAGTGTAGTAACCCTTGTGCTCACCGTCACCACCACCGTAACGGCGGCGGCCACCAAAAGACCCGCAAGCGACCACAGGGCCTGCCGCACGTAGGGGTAGCGAAGATGCAGGCCGAAGAGGCCCGAAACGATACGGTTCATAGGAATTTTCGTAACTTCCGCATATTGACGACGCTATAGTATTAATCGGCATGACGCCCGATTCGAAGCGCCGTAAAATGGCGCCTCTCTCCATTAAAATAGCGGTTT